>JBCDAG010000263.1:0-10546 GCA_039186165.1 Cyanobacteria bacterium P01_F01_bin.53 | reverse complement strand
TAAACTCACCTAGCTCTATGCTCAGCGTACGTTGGAGTGGCCACTCCAACGTACGCTGAGCATAGAGCTAGGTGAGTTTATGCTTGAACAACAAAGCTATTAGCATCCAGCGTGGGTGCACCTTCGATGGTGGCAAACTGGGCACCGTTGCCAAACCCTGCCTCAGCACCGTTCGCGTTGTAATACAGTTGCCCTGTACTGGTGCCGTAAACAATCAGGGCATCGCTCATGGCAGCGGCTTCTGCGCTATCGACAATGGCGAACTCGCTGGCAGATAGCCCTCCGCCGATTTCACTGGTCAACCCGGTAAAGACTGTGGTATCCAGCACAACTTTGTCAGTGCTCTCAAAGTTTTGGATTACATTTGTGCCAATATCGGCTGCATTAAAGGCAGCGCCGGTATCAAAGCCAAAGAAATCAGCCCCATTCCCGCCAATCAGAACGTCATTACCGCCACCACCAACCAACAAGTTAGTACCGTTGCCGCCAATGAGCATATCGTCACCAGTGCCGCCGAGAAGAATGTCGTCACCATCACCCCCATCAGCAGTAATGGGTGTTGCCGTACCAGTCGCATTCAGAAAATCATTGCCGTCGCCACCCGAGAAGAGAACGGATTGCACCCCGCTGCCAGTGAGGTCACCGACTGTAAATGAGTCATCACCGCCCTGGCCATTGATTTCAAACTGTTCAATCTCCTCATTCGTCAGGGTAAACAGCCCCAGATTGAGCCGGTTAAAAATGGCCTGACCTTTAACTGCGCGCAAGTCAAACTCATCGCCTGCACCGTCAGCACCGTTCACCTGAGTGACATCAAAGCCTGCGCCACCGTTGATGAAGTCACTGCCGTCGCCGTTGTTCCAAATAAAGCGGTCATCACCCTCTTCCAGGTAGGCGGTATCATCCCCCCGTTGACCCACAACAATGTCATCGCCAGCACCCGCGAAGAACGTATCTTCGGCAGAGCCGCCCAGCAGCAAATCGTCGCCTTCACCGCCAAAAGCCTCAAGGGTAGTAGAGCTTTCTCTGGCATCTAAGGTATCACTGCCGTCGCCACCCGAGAAGACAACTTTTTCAACCCCGCTGTCAGTGAGGTCACCCACTGTAAATGAGTCATCACCGCCCTGGCCATTGATTTCAAATTGTTCAATCTCTTCGTTCGTCAGGGTAAAGAGGCCCAGATTGAGTCGGTTAAAGATGGCCTGACCGTCAACTGCGCGCAAGTCAAACTCATCGCCTGCACCGTCGGCACCGTTCACTTGGGTGACATCAAAGCCTTTACCCCCGTTTATAAAGTCGCTGCCATCGCCGTTGTTCCAAACGAATCGGTCATCACCATCCTCCAAGTAGGCGGTATCATCCCCTCGTTGACCCACAACGATGTCATTGCCAGCACCTGCGAAAAATGTATCTTCGGCAGAGCCGCCCAGCAACAAATCGTCGCCTTCACCGCCAAGAGCCTCAAGGGCAGTAGAGCTTTCTCTGGCATCTAAAGTATCATTGCCGTCGCCGCCCGAGAAGATAACTTTTTCAACCCCGCTGCCAGTGAGGTCACCCACCGTCAGTGAGTCATCACCGCCCTGGCCGTTAATCTCAAACTGCTCAATCTCCTCATTCGTCAGGGTAAACTGCCCCAGATTGAGTCGATTAAAAATAGCCTGACCTTTAACTTCGCGCAGATCAAACTCATCGCCAGCACCGTCGGCACCGTTCACTTGGGTGACATCAAAGCCTTTACCTCCGTTGATGAAGTCACTGCCGTCGCCGTTGTTCCAGATAAAGCGGTCATCACCGCTCCCTAAAAAGGCAACATCATCGCCGGTTTGACCAATGACAGTATCGTTGCCACTCCCAGCAAAAACGATATCGGTGCCACCGCCACCTAAGACAGTATCATCACCGCCGCTCGATAGGAAAATGTCATCTTTATCGCCGCCTTGGAGATTGTCATCTCCGTTACTACCAATAAAGATGTCACCGAGATCATCGATTTCAGGGGCGTCTTTAAACAAGGTAGCTACGATTTCGTTTACCAGAAGAACTAGAAAGTTATTCATTTTTAGATTTCCTTTAGTGTTTAGAGGGCTGAAAAACACTCTCAAAAAAACAACGCAATCTAATAGCCCTGATAAAAAATCAGGACGGTTTATACGAAGCGTTTTAGTGAGAGGAAGCGTGGATTTGTGTTACGCCCGAGTAACAGCAGGCGTAACCGCAAAACGCTCGCTTGCTGCGTTTGCTTGGTTTTATTACACAGTCTGAAAGGCTACGTTATGGGCTACGAAAGGCTGACTTATGTCTAACTTGTGAGACTAACGGCCCAATTGTCTTGAATCCGTCAGCTCTGACGGACTTCCTGAACCAGGGACTATTACGACAGTCACTGATTATCGAAGTGACCGCTGGTTTCATCAGCAAGCTGCGTCATGGTTCGATGACAATATCGATGAACTCTCTGAGGAAGGCTATTCGCTCGATTATTTTGAGTTCGTCCAAGATATTATTCAGGTGTAGATTTGTGTACACATTTTTTCCTCTACAACAAGTGTGTTGGAGCGAATTTAAGCAGGATGCTGACCTCGCTTCAACATTTCCGAGTGCAAAAGCGAGTGCAAAAGCATGATAATGATAATCGTTACCATACAAAGCTAAGAAGATGGTTGATGACACGGGGCTCCTTCCCATTATTGAAATTTTAGAAGGGCTGGAATCCTTGATGGATAGGGCCCCTTCGGAGGATATCGAAGGAATTCTGCTGGCGGCTTGGCTCAAGGTCAGTAACACCTTACCAGAGGATTTTTTGGCAGCGACCCGTGAAGATTCCAGCGCGGCTGGACTATGCCGTTACCTCCGAGTAAAGGCATTTTTTGATGACCCAATTCAACATCCCATTTCGTCCCAAGAATTGGCCGAGTACCACCAAAATCATCTGGCCATTGATGAGGAGCAAACAGAATTTTTCTTTTTTGACCCAACTGACGATCAAGATTTGAAGTGGACCCAATAGACTGAACAACTTGAGAGGCCAGTTAAGTTCTAAAAGGTCTACGAAATTTATACGCTTTCAACCACTATTACACATCACCTCCGATTTAGAACAAGCTTCAAAATAGATTTCATCCGGGGTCCGATAATTCAACGACTGATGGAACCGCTGACGATTATAGAAATGAAACCAAGCGCTCACCTCCTGGGAGAGATGATGACCGTCATCAAAGGCTTTGAGATAGATCAGCTCATACTTGATAGAGCGCCACAGCCGTTCAATGAAGATGTTGTCATAACACCGTCCTCGTCCGTCCATCGAGATCTGAACGTCAGCCTGCACAAGTGTTTGTGTGAAGGCGTTTGCCGTGAACTGAGCACCCTGATCAGAGTTGAAGATAGTCGGCTTCTGATAGCGTTTTAGTGCTGCTTGTAGGGCCTCTACACAAAAAGCCGTGTCCATCGTATTCGAGACTTGCCAACTCAAGACCTTGCGGCTAAACCAGTCCATCACAGCGACCAGATAGAAGTGACCTTTGAGTACGGGTAGATAGGTGATATCAGTACTCCACACCTGATTGACCGTAGCAATCTCGACACCACGCAGCAGATAGAGATAGACCTTGTGTTCTGGGTGAGGCTGACTCAGCTTCGGCTTGGGATACACCGTATGAAGGCCAAGCTGACGCATCAGTCGTTGTACGCGCTTGCGATTGACCTGATAGCCCTGCTGTGCCAAGTAGGCCACCATCCGACGAGAACCGTAGAATGGCGTTTTTAGAGCCTGTTCATCCAGTAAGCGCAGTAGACGAAACTCTTCGGCTGAAGGCTCAACTGGCTGGTAGTACAGACTAGAGCGACTAATCCCCAGCAGCTCGCACTGACGTACGATACTCAACTCTGGATGCTTCGCATCTACCAGGGCTTTCCGCTCAGCGGCAGGCCTAGCTGTGCGGAGCGCTCGGCTAAAAAATCACGCTCTACCTTCAGCTTTCCGATCTGCCGGTAGAGTTCATCGTTCTCAGCCTTGGCAGCGCTTTTCGCTTTGCTGGCTGACTTCCCCTTATCAAACAGCTCACTTGCGTTCTCCAGAAGCTCACGCTTCCAGGTATTGATCTGGGCTGGATACAGCTCATAGTGAGCACCCAGCTCAGCAACCGTTTTGTCTCCTCGGATGGCGGCTAGCGCCACTTTCGCTTTGAAGTCTGGACTGTACTGTTTACGTTTTTTGCTCATGAATTACTCCTGATTTATTTGAGTATTTCAGAACTTAACCACCTGTCCAGTTTTTGGGGTCCACTACAATTGACTCAATCTCTTAGAACCAGTCAGCCAATAAGACAGACAGCCAAGTAGATGCCGTAACTGCCATCTGCTGTAGAGTAAATGACATGTTCATCGGCAGCTCAAAACCACTTCCCTTTCAACTGTACCAACTGGGTACAGATAAGGTAACCTGCCACTGCGCATTGCCATCGCAGCGTTTAAGCACATTTATTTACTATTACTGGTGGCTTGATGTCGCTGACGGCGAGACTTCACTGGAAGTGATTCCAGACAATGCGACCGACTTGGTGATGTCGCCCAGTATCGATGAATTTTCAATTGTGTATTTACCCACGCCTGAAAAATTGGTTGTGCGTTAAAAAAACGTAGGTAAATTTGTAACATTCGCTAGAAACTGCTTTACAAAATGCCTCTAAGGAAAATTTCTGAATATCTCAAATGCTTGCCAAATCAGGACTCCACGTTGCGCTGATTCATGACCAGCAAAACCATCTCGCTTGGATAAGATACCTAATGATTCAAAAAGAGCGGCCTGACTCCATTTTGGCTAATGAATTCTGACAATTAATACTAGGGCGTGTTTGCAAACTTGCCAAAGGCCTTGATTTCTCGTTCTAAAAATCAATGATCCTCAAGAGCTCAGTATTTTGAAGTACTTTGCAAACACGCCCTAGATTGGTAAGTACATGCAGAATTCTGTTCCCTGACCCATTTCAGAGTGCACCTTAAGGCTGCCCCCATGGGTTTCCACGATAATTTGGTGAGCAATCGCCATCCCCAATCCCGTTCCTTTTCCCACATCTTTTGTTGTAAATCCTTGCTCAAAAATCCGCTTAGTTGTTTCAGGAGCCATTCCACAGCCATTATCCTGAATTAGGATCTGGACCTTCCCCTCAATGACTGAAGTTTGAATTGTAATTGTGTTTGGGTTAGCTTTAACGTCGTGATAGGTTTTTCCTTGATTTGCCATATCCATAGCATCGATCGCATTAGCAAAAATATTCATAAATACTTGATTCAACTGCCCAGGAAAGCATGCGATTTCAGGAATATTACCAAAGTTTTTAATGATTTCAATGTTAGGACGTTGATCATTTCCTTTGGTTCTATGTTTGAGAATTAGCAGTGTACTATCGATGCCTTCATGAAGATTAAACAGCGTTTTATGATCTTGATCCTGTCGAGAGAATATGCGCAGACTCTTGCTAATTTGCTGGATGCGTCCAACTCCCACTTTCATTGATCGCAATAGCTCCGGTAGGTCCTCTTGAATAAAGCTGAGATCAATGGTTTCGATCTCTTCATCTATTTTTTCATTGGGGTGTGGATATTCAGCCTGATAGAGTTCAATTAAGCTAAGTAAATCTTTAACATAGGCTTGGGCTGGTGAAATATTACAGTGCAGAAATCCTGCAGGATTATTGATTTCATGGCCCACACCTGCCACCAGATTACCCAGAACAGACATCTTTTCATGCTGCACCAGCTGCAGCTGAGATTGCTTGAGTTCACTTAAGGCCTCGTGCAAGTCAGCGGTCTGTTCAGCCACTAATTGTTCCATTTGTTGACTATAGTGATAGAGCTGTAGATGAGTTTTCACCCGTGCTAAGAGCTCGCGTTCTTGAAATGGTTTGGTAATATAGTCAACGGCACCGAGACTTAGCCCGTTCACTTTGTTCTCCACATCACTCAAAGCAGTCATAAAGATGACTGGAATTTTTGAAGTTTCAGGATTCGCTTTGATTTTCTGACAAGTTTCAAATCCGCCTATTCCTGGCATCATCACATCCAAGAGAATCAAATCTGGCAGGTAATTTCCCAGCCGATTAAGAGCCCGTTCACCACTTGTCACAGTAGCGACAGTGTATCCCTCCGACGACAGTGTTTCCAGGGCAATTTCTAGATTATTTGGATTGTCATCGACGACCAGAATTTTGGTATCTTCAAGCATGGTTTTCCCCCTCTGCTAAATATTCCTGCAAACGGCTTTCAATCTCTTCTGTCTGGAAGTTCTTAGTAAGCTGTAGCATGGGTTCAGCAAATGTCTGAAAGTGTGAGTCCTGATGAATTAGTTCTCTAAGTTTCTCTCGAATGACTTTGATATTGTCTTGCTGAGCCAGCTCGAGCAAAGCTTTCAGGGTTTCTTGGGTAGGCACAATCAGCTCTGAGACAGTATGTTGATCAGTTTCGACACTTTGTTCTAGATAAATCCATTTGAGGTTAAGGTGGATGGCTAGCAATCTCAACAGCTCTTTGAGATCAACAGGTTTACTCAGAAAATCATCTCCCTCTTGTATCTGAACTACTTTTTGTTGACTAGATTGGGAAATAGAGGCCGAAGACACTAAGACCTTGGTCGATTTCAATGCTTCAGATTGGCGCAGTTGCTGCAAAAAATCAAACCCATCCATGATCGGCATTGCTAAATCAGTAATTACCAAATCTGGTTGTTGAGCTTGCATTTGTTCAAGCCCCACTTGGCCATTGTCTGCTTCTAATACTTTGAATCCGAGCGGTTCTAGTAGATTCATAATCACGGCTCGATTTTCCCAACGATCGTCCACAATCAAAATTGTTTTACGCTCGCCTTCATAACCTAAGATATCATCGTCTTGTTGGCTTTTCTGTTCTACCCAATCTTGTACAACGGGCAATTCTAGCGTGAAGAAAAATTCGCTTCCTTGGCCCAGAGAACTCTTGACCTTAATCTTACTACCCATCAGTTCTACAATTCGTTGACTAATGGCCAGACCAAGCCCCGTTCCTTCTGATTGCTTAGTGCGATCGCCTACCTGTTCAAACGATTTGAACAATCGCTCTAAATCCTCTTCAGCGATCCCTGGCCCCGTATCAATGACTTGGAAGAGTAGCAAAGCTTGAGTTTCGGAACGCTCTATGACATCCACGCTGAGGATAACTGAACCTTGCTCTGTAAACTTGATTGCATTGCCAAGCAAATTAATTAATACTTGCCGGAGTCGTTTTTCATCCGCGTTTACCCCTTTGGGTAGACGAGAACTTGGCTGGTAGAGAAAGGCAATATCCTGGCGATCAGCTCTTACTTTACACATTTCTACCACGTTCTGGAGGAGCGTAGGCAAATTCAGCGAAGCCGGTATCAGGTCCAATTTACGAGCCTCTATTTTCGAGAGGTCAAGGATATCGTTAATTAAATTCAGCAAGTGAGAACCACAGTGATGAATGATCTTAACTCCATCTTGTTGTTGGGGAGATAACTGCGGTGATCTTCTCAGGACTTGAGCGTAGCCTAGAATACCGTTGAGCGGTGTGCGTAGCTCATGGTTCATTGTGGCTAGAAAGTCGCTTTTGGCTTGATTGGCGGATTCAGCTTGTTGCTTAGCTTCCTGTAGAGATTGATAAAAATCACTGAGTTTTTGAGCCATGATGTTGAAGTCGTTGGCTAAGTCTTCAATCTCGTCACCAGTGTTGATGCTGACTCGTTCACTTAATTGACCGGCAGCCATTCCTTGCACCCGAGTTCGCAACTCTTTAATAGAGGTGATGATAGGGACAAATGTTGTTTTGTACTGAATTATGAGAACAAGAACAACAACTAAAATGCTGCCGTATTGAGCATTTGTCAACCAAAATGCCAGCTGTTGAGTCTGTCTACGATTATCCTCTTGTTGCCCTGAAATATCCTGAATGACTAGCTCAATATAATAGCTAATGTCACGTCCATATGCATCAATGACTCGAATGTCTTGTTTTATTTTATCTAAAGAGAGTTTTTCGTTTCCTAGCTCATTTGCCAATTTTAGAAGTGATTCATGGCGGAGCGTTAGAGCTGCTAATTCAGGTGAATCTTGTAGTTGATAACTTAATTTCTCAATCGAAATTGAGACCAAAGAATTCTGTTTATGAAAAGTCTGTATGTCTGTTAATCCATCACTAAGCAAAACATAATTTTTGAGTATGGCAATTTCGTCTCGAACTTGAATATCTAGATTTAAGGCAAGATTTAAATTGTCATTAGTGCTCTTGTCGTATTCATCTGCTTTTTCTTCTAGATGGTTACTCAAAAATGTAATGCCACCTAAAAAACAGGTGATTATACCAACAATACAGATTGAAGAGGACAGGAATTTAGTTTCTATCTTCATAGGAAATTTCAAGCTCGAACATTTGAGCCAAAATCAGAAAGGAACAGGCGTTAGTTGCCTGCTCCTTTAGTGGAATATTAATCTTTTTCGATTCCCAAAGAGTTGCGTAAGTGACGAAGCAAGCGATAATCATCGTCTCTTACTAGGGTGTAGCCAGCCCCCTCATTCTCATTTTGCTCTAGAACATTGACAACTTCGGGAGGTGCATTGACAAAGACTTCTTTGATTTTGTTTTGCAGTTCTTCTGGTATTTTGGTGTTAATGACGACTGGACTGCCAGGAATAGGATCAGATTCCCAGATTACAACAAACTGCTCTTCTGGTAATTTACCTGCTTGCTTGGCTCCCAAGTAGATGGGAGCCGCGATGGCCACAGCATCAACTTCCCCAGCGGCCAAAGCGTCAATGTTTTTGTCATGACTGCCACTGTAGCTTACGGCTGAAAAATCCAATTCGGGATTAATATCAAGGTCTTTAAATGCAGCAGTTGGTACTAAGAAACCTGAGGTTGAGGAATCGTTTACAAAGCTAAAATGCTTTCCTTTGATGTCCGAAAGATTGGTAATGTCGCTTGTTACATTTACAACAATGACACTGGTATACCAGGGACGACCCGTTTCAGGTTGAATACTGGTGACAATCGGTTCAAGGTCACTATTTAAGCTTTTCGCTTTAATATATGAGAAGGGACCTAGATGTCCCAGTAACGTTGTTTCATTGGCCATCAGCTCAATCGCATCATCATAACTATCTGCAAGCTCGATGGCTACGGGGAACCCCAGTTGTTCGGTCAGATAGGTTTCAAGGCTAGTAAAATCTTGAGTTGTTTCATCATCTTTGCTATAAGACGGGGTTATAGCAATTTTGAGCTGCTCAACATTGATTTCTGCGCTAGAGGCTAGGTTCTCAGCCCCCCTGCTGTCTGCTGCAATGGCGTCTAATCTGTCTTGATTGGACATGCCACAAGACAGATTAGACAACGCAAATGTGCACAGAAGGAACCACAAGTAAATTGAGGGGTTACCAAAGGGTCGTTTTTTTTTTCATGAAATATCCTTGATATTGCTTCACAGCATGGGTTCACAGCAAAAAAACGTATTTTTTAGTGATAGCCATATTGGCTGGATTGATTAAATTCCAGTCTTACAGCCCCTTACATTACATAGGACTTTCATCCCTTCATATGGGAAGAGAGAGGGTATTAAGTTAGATTTGTAATAAACTCATCCAGAGGATGTCAATGATTAAATGTCCTGGTGAAGGATTCCAAGGTCGTTATCGTCAGACAGTAACAATTTCTTTCAGGCATGTAAGTGGGACAACTTAGCATATATGCCCAATTAGAAAGCTCGGTATACCCTGGCATATCTTCCTTTGGAGCGTTAACCAGTCTGTTTTTAAGGTGCCCAAAATGCTCCTCGAAACCGACTCGATCCAAAATGGGCCATAAGGCTATATCGCAGCCAAGTAGATACCGTAACTGCCATCTGCTGTAGAGTAAATGACATGTTCATCGGCGGCTCAAAACCACTGCCCTTGCAACTGTACCAACTGGGTACAGATAAGTTAACCTGCCACTGCGCGTTGCCCTCTCAGAGGCTAAGCACATTTATTTGTTATTACTGGTGGCTTGATGTCGCTGACGGTGAGACTTCACTGGAAGTGATTCCAGACAATGCGACCGACTTGGTGATGTCGCCCAGTATCGATGAATTTTCAGTGGTGTATTTACCCACGTCTGAAAAAATCAGCATTCAGTTAACAGGTCCTATCAATTATGTCGGCGTCAGTTTTCGCACCGAGCAGATGTCAATGTTTTTTGGCATGGGTTTGTCGTTAATAAAATCCTTAGTCCCAGGTGAGCACACCACAAAAAATCTTGCCATTCAAACGCTGGTAAGCGAAATTCAAAATCTGCAACACCATAACGAATTCGCTAACAAACTAGACCCACTCCTAACAGATCGTCTGGCGCAATCTCCAAACTCCTCTGACCCAATTAAGGCATTGGATATCGGCAATGTTTTGACTGAGATGCAAGCCTCTGTCGGTGAAGCAGGTGTCAATGCGATGGCAAAGCCTTCCCTACGGGAAATCGCAAGCCATTTTGGTCTTAGTGGTTGTAAATTAATAAACTCATGATATCTGGG
>JBCDAG010000262.1:0-10629 GCA_039186165.1 Cyanobacteria bacterium P01_F01_bin.53 | reverse complement strand
GTTGTTTCTGACAGGCTTAGAACTTACCCTTTGGTCAGTAAAAATACGTGGAATCGTCCTGTTTCAGAAAAGAGTGGCAGTGAATATCCGTGTATTTCCTGTCAGTGTTAGGCGATGGTGATTTTAGTTCCTCCGTTAGAATACGGTTGCTGCCCAGTATTTCCATGGAGATAGAGGAGGAGTCTGTATATTTACTTAGGAGGTTTCGCCACTTTTGGGGTTTCGACAGTGTCAAGGATACTTGGGTTTTTGTCTCCTTGAAATAATTACGAGAAATATTTGTTTCCTATTAATTTGACCTCCGAGTACTTACTGGTTTCCGAGCCTAAGTGGTTTAACTGAATCAAGCGACAATTCTTTCTCCTGAAATTTCAAAACAATGAACACTTTCTCTGCTAAATCCAATTCTAAGTGGGTTGTTCTCTCTGCAACAGTTGCGCTCACGACAATTGGTGTACTAGCTCCCTCTGCTGAAGCGGCTAACTTTACGCTTGACTTCGACAGCGGTGTCGATGGCGGTGATGTTCTGATGAACAGTAACGGAACTCTCGTTACAGACCAGTGGGCGGACTGGGGGCTAACAAATATCAGTGGTATTAATGATCGCCACGGTAATGCTGCCAAGCTGAATCTCTACGACACAACTTCTTGGGGGCAAGATCAGGATCTGAGAACAAACACTTACTGGAAGAGCGGAAACAAAATCGATCCCGGTACGCCAGCACAGGGAAATGTTTTGATTATTCAAGAAGAGAACAATAGTAATAAAAATTACTTCAACAACAATGGCTTCTATCGTCCCGACGATGAAGCGGCCGGAGGTTTTATTGACTTCGATTTTGCTGAAGCTGTGGCTTTTAAAAGTTTTTCCATGCTCGATATTGACGACAATGGTGGTGGCATCACGGTACAGGGCACACGTGCTGACGGCAGCTACCTAAATATTGACATTGATGCGTTGATGGCAGAACATCACAACACGAACGGTACCGATGCCTCAGCACAAGGAACTTCTGTCTCGCTAAATGGCGTCACAATGACTCAGGTGGGTCGTCTGCAGGGTGACAACTCTATGTTCAGGTTCGATGTTGACCAAGCCTTCCTAACCAACGTTAAATTCAGCTATCCCGGTAGTGGTGCTATTTCTGGTCTTGAGTGGAGTACAGGCGAAGAGGAGCCTCGCGATATTCCTGAGCCTTCTGCTATGGGTGGTCTGTTAATGTTGGGCTTTGTTGGCTCTCGCAAGTATCTTAAGCGTAAGCAGGCTGAGTCTTCTGAGAACGCGTAGTCTTGTGAAGTCTTTCGAGAGTTCAAGGTTTTCCGAAAAGAGTAGTGTTCAGTTGTTAGTAGTATCTTCTGATATATATGTAATGTCTGACAGGTAGTGCTAACAACGCCAGGGTTTTGCATCTTATCCAGGGTTTTGCATCTGAAAAGCCCCTCTCCGTTCAACAAAATGGAGAGGGGCTTTGTCCTTTAAGGCAGCGTTAATACCTGTATCTTTGATTGACAGTATTATTTATCGGAAATTCTCTGGGTTCAAGGGACGGCTTGATGTCGAAGGTCTTAGCGCCGTACCTGTTCCGCCATCAGCAGTATCTAAAAAGGGTTTTAGGTTAATCCCATCAGCTGATGGCGAGCCCGGAGAACCTAACACAGGGAATCCTTGCGTTCCTAACGCCTCGCTAATTTGACCTAAGATATCAGGGCTCCCTGCACCAGTGAAGGTGTTTACAACGGTAGTGTCATTACCACCATCGGCAAGGGCCAAATTTTCAAATACGCGATCGCGCGTGATCACAGGGTCTTGACCCGGCGGTACCGTAAATACAATCTTACAAAGTCCAGGTGTTTGTTCAGTGGTTGCACAAACGATGTCGTACCCATTCTCTGCGCCCACCTGCAAATCCACCAACCCTTCAGGGCGATACGATTCCAAGCGTTCGCTAATGGTGTAGCAGCGTTTCTCAGCGGTCCAGCCACCCCCCATTTCTCCAGGCGTTGCCCAGGCATATACCTGTTCAGGCTGACTTTCAGGCCGATACATCACTGTAAATTGGCCGTCGGAAAGTTGGCACTCAAACCGAGCATCCTCAGGCAGCTGGCTGCCTTCCGTTGTCGATTCTACTTCTGGTAAAGGGTCGGCATCCTGCGTGTAGCCGGGTAAAGCCGTTCCGATAACACTGACGACTAGGCCAGTGCATAGGGCTGAACCAAGCAATGCAACGCGGCTAAGCTGACCGTGAATACGGCCTTGAAACAATGATTTATGACTTTCAACCATGGCTAGGTTCCTTTTCTTGCAGACATGAAATGGTAGGCAGTTAAATGGTTGGCCAGTGCAGGTAATCGCTTACTGCACAGACTAGGAAAATGCTCCCGATATCGGGCTTAGCCTAGCGTACAGCCAAAAATATTAGCGCAGGGAGTGGACAGTATGTATCAATTTTAGTAATTGGGTTTAAAAGATTCAATGTCGGCTGTTGGGCCAGTTCTAGGTTAAAAATCCGTCTTGTGAATGGTTTCTAGGTGCACATATACGCTATAGAAAGAGTGAGTACAGTTATTGGCTGAATATGGTAAACACTACGCCCTACGGATCTTGGAAGTCACCGATTACCTCAGATCTCATTGTCTCTAGTTCTATCAGGTTAGGCGCTGTGCGGCTAGATGACGCTGATATTTACTGGAGTGAGCTGCGCCCAACCGAGGGCGGACGGCAGTTAGTAGTGCGCTATGGGCCAGAATCTGTTCAGCTATCCGGAGTTGACGGTGTCGTTGATATTACGCCAGCACCGATGAATGTGCGATCGCGTGTGCATGAATATGGGGGGGGTGCCTATTGTGTTCACAGCGGCACGGTCTACTTTTCCAATTTTGCCGATCAGCGACTGTATCGACAGCAAGTCGGAGAGGCACCAGAGGCCTTAACCCCACAGGTGACACCAGCAGCAGGATTGCGCTATGCCGATGCTGTGGTCGATGCCCCGCGACAGCGCTTGATTTGTGTCCTAGAAGATCATCGTCAGGGCGGAGAAGCAGTTAATGCGATCGCAACAGTCCCACTGACAGGCGGCCCACCCAAGATACTCATCAGTGGCAACGACTTTTATTCCTCTCCGCGACTGAGTCCAGACGGTACTCAGCTTGCTTGGATTACCTGGAATCATCCCCAAATGCCTTGGGATGGCACGGAGCTATGGTTGGCCAGGGTCAATGACGATGGTAGCCTCAGTCGCCCTCACAAGTTAGTTGGTAATGTTAAGGAGTCTGTGTGTCAGCCCCAATGGTCACCCAGCGGGACGCTTCACTTTATTAGTGATGCTACGGGCTGGTGGAACCTATACCGTTGGGAGGGTGATCGGGGCGAGCCGTTGTTCCCTATAGAGGCTGAGTTTGCCGGTCCCCAGTGGAGCTTTGGTCAAAGCAGCTATGACTTTGAAGATGACAGCACGATTATTTGCGCCTATACATATGAGGGGGTGAAACGGCTGGCTCGGTTTGACACGCTAGACCGTTCCATGACTGAAATCCCAACTTCCTACTGTGGCATTGGCAGCTTGCAGGTAGGGCAGGGATTTGCCGTCTTTTTAGGGGCAAGCACGACTAAGCCCAGCGCTTTGGTGCGCCTTGATCTCGCCACCTTACAAACTACCGAATTGCGCCAGTCTAGCAGTTTAGAAGTTGACCCTGGCTATATTTCTGAGCCAGAAGTTATTTCCTATCCAACCACTGGTGGTTTCAACGCCTACGGCATTTATTATCGCCCCCAAAACAAAGATCACGAAGCGCCTGTGGTTGAGCGCCCACCGCTACTAGTCAAAACCCATGGTGGTCCTACGGCAGCAGCTTCCAGTGCCTTTAATCCTTCGATTCAATATTGGACAAGTCGTGGTTTTGCCGTATTGGACGTCAACTATGGTGGCAGCACTGGTTATGGACGTGCCTATCGAAATCGACTGATAGGGAAATGGGGCATCGTCGATATTGATGATGCTACCAATGGTGCAAAGTATTTGGTTGAACAGGGCAAAGCCGATAACGATCGCCTTGCTATCGATGGAGGCAGTGCAGGCGGTTATACCACCCTTGCCTCGCTAACATTCCGTGATGTTTTCAAAGCTGGTGCAAGCTATTACGGCGTGAGTGACATGTCTAGCTTGGCCGCCGAAACCCATAAATTTGAATCACGCTATTTAGATAGCCTAGTGGGACCGTATCCTGAGAAAAAGGCCATATACGAGGCCAGATCTCCTATTAATGCTATAGAGCAGCTCTCTTGCCCGATCATTTTCTTGCAGGGCTCAGAGGACAAAATTGTGCCTCCTAACCAAGCTGAAAAAATGGTGGATGCGCTGAAAGAGAAAGGTATCCCCGTTTCCTATTTATTGTTTGAAGGTGAGCAGCACGGTTTCCGAAAAGCAGAAAATATCAAGCGATCACTAGATGCAGAACTCTCCTTTTATGCTCAGATTTTTGGCTTTGAGCTGGCTGATAACATTGAACCTGTTGAAATTTTCAAATAGGTTGTTGAAACGCTGCCTATAGGTTTAAATACTTCCAACCAATTTCGAATATCTAGGGGAGAGCATGATTGATGGATAACAATCTGGATGAACAAGTTTCCGAGTCTATGTGGCAGGCGAAGCCTTGGTGGTGTCAACCTTGGTCGATTGTGCTGACAGGGTTGGCAATCCCGACGGGTTCTTGGCTACTGCTGCATCGTTTATGGATTACGTTGCCTGTGATGGCTGTGATCGCTGCATGGTGGGTGTTGTTTTTAGGACTCGTGCCTGCCCAATATGCCGCAATGGTTCGAGAATCTCAAGGGAACCCCGAGGCTGTTAGCTCGCAGGAAACTTAAGCGGTGGTCTGTGTTCTAGTCTTTATCTATAAGGTCTATTTTTTAGAGCTAATTCTCAGGACTACTTTGTTACATATTTGTTCATCGTTTCTAGGTTTGTTTATCCATGAATCAACTGAAAAATGTTCTAGGAGATAAACTCCAAACTTGTTGCACATCTCCAATGACTGGGTTCTATCGGGACGGGGTTTGCCAAACAGGACCGGCAGACCGAGGCGTGCATGTGGTTTGTGCTCAAGTAACAGAGGCGTTTTTAAGCTATACCAAAGCGCAGGGCAATGACCTCAGCACACCTCGACCGGAGTATCGTTTCCCAGGACTAAAGCCTGGTGATAAGTGGTGTTTGTGCGCCGCTCGCTGGAAGGAGTCCCTTGAGGATGGCATGGCACCGCCTGTAGATTTAGCGGCCACTCATCATGCAGCATTGAACCACGTGACCTTAGAAGAGTTGCAGGCGAATGCGATTTCAGAAGGTGAGCACCCTTAAGCGCTTGGCCTTTGTCTGATCACCACCCGGCCTATCACCAAATAACCCCTGTCCAAACAATGGTGATGGACATTTAGTCACCCGGCCAACTTCTCAACTGGCCCTGTCAAATAGCCTAATCTAAAGCTTTTTTCGTTCCCATAGTGGATGAGTACTTGGCCAAATTACTAACCGGTCCTTAAAATCTGGCAGCGATTGATGTGGATGGGATATTCTGCTAGCAGCTTTTAAGTGAATCCCCCCACCAGCATCAGGATCTCGTCATGTTTGGACCTAATAAGTACGTCAATACTGCCATTGCCTTATCCAGTACGTTAACAATCAGTTTCTCCGCAGCCATTCCCCCAGTTTTTGCACAGGCTAGTTTTAATGATGTTGAGAGCAGCCACTGGGCCAACCAGTACGTGCAGTCGCTGACGAATGCCAATATCATCAGTGGGTTTCCCGATGGTACTTTTAGGCCCGATGAAGAAATGACGCGGGCTCAGTTTGCCTCCATTTTGAGTGGTGGATTTCCTAAAGCCACCATTCGAGAACCCATTAGCTTTAGCGATGTACCTGCCGATCACTGGGCCACTGATGCGATCGCTTCTGCTTATGCCAAAGGCTTTTTGAGCGGCTATCCAGATGGAACCTTTGGTTTGGATCAGCCTATCACCCGATTGGAAGTGTTGCTATCGCTTACCAGTGGTCTCGGGATTTCCTCTTCAGGCGATACCGCAGCGTTGTTAGAAGCCTTTAGTGATAGGGGGGAAATTCCTGATTGGGCCGCTGATGCGATCGCTGCGGCAACTGGCCAACAGCTGGTTGTAAATTATCCGAATGCACAACAGCTCAACCCCCAGCGCAATGCCACCCGTGCAGAAATTGCTGCGATCGCCCATCAGGCCCTTGTCCGCAGTGGACAAGCCAATGCGATCTCTTCTCCTTATCTAGTCACGGTCGCCAATGAGCCTTCTCCCAGTGAAGGCGCTGAACCATCAGCACCTGTAACTGAAGCAACAACAGACGAGTTTTCTGAGCTAGTAGCCTCTTTAGGTAGCAATGATACTACCGAGCGAAAAGCCGCTGCCGATGCCTTAGCCGCCACCGGTGCAGAAGCGGTTCCCGAACTTGCCTCTGCGCTCGAGTCTGACAGTGTACAAACCCGCGCTGCTGCTGCCTATGCACTTAACGAAATAGGTGCAGATGCCGCTTCGGCTACTCCCACCTTACTCAGCGTCCTGAAGGATGATGATGAACTTGTACGGGCATTAGCGACCAGCACCTTGACACAGGTCGGCTTAGATCAAAGCGTTTTGCTTAATGTTCTTGTTGCAGCTGTTCAAAACGAGTCTGGCTTGGTGAAAGATATTGCGGCTGACGCCCTTGTGGGCATCGGCGGTGATGCGGTTCCTGCCTTAGGAAAAGTGTTAGAAAATAGAGCCGCTAATAGTCTTGCTAAACAAACTGCCGCTGCCCTCATTGGCGATATTGGTCAATTGGACTCGCTGGGTGATACCGCAGTTCAAACCGGTGTCTCCGTTTTATCTGAGATGCTAAACGATGGTGATAGTGACGTTCGCAAAGCTGCTGCTAGCGCCTTAGGTGACTTCGGCCCATTAGCCGACGTGGCTATCCCAGCACTATCACGCACCTTATTAGGCAACGATTCAGACTTGAATCAGACTGTTGCGGGTAGCTTAGTCAAAATTGGTCGGCAGTCAGTACCCGGGCTCACTGAAGCGCTAACCAGTGACGATGCCTTGACCCAGCTGTATGCGGCCGATGCGCTCTGGACACTCACCGAAGACAGTAGCCTGATTTTGCCAACGGTCGTCTCTTTGCTCAGTTCAGGTGATGTTGAAACCCGTGAACTCGCGGCATTAAGCTTGACCTATCTAGGCCGTCGGGCACTGCCTGCATTACCTGCCGTTAGGCAACTGTTTAGTGACGATAACAGCACTATCCGCGATGTTGCTTGGATTGCTTCCGCGATTTTACGAAACCGCAACGATCCCCAACCAACCCTTGGCTTGCTAACGCCTGAACCCCAAGAGCTAACCACAGTATCAGCCGTAGCCGAGGTCGTTTCTCAACTTTGGCAATAAGATTAAACGAACGAACCGTATCTACATAATTTGACGTAACGCCTAGCCTTTTGACCATGGTCAAAAGGCTAGGCGTTGCATTGCTAGGTACTATCAGTAATGCATGGTATTGGAAGTAACCGTGTTTCATGATGTAGTGCACTGTAGCTCTAAAGGCTGCCGGTATCCCTTACTGCTTGTTCATGCTATGTTTTGGCTGCGGTAAAGCTGGCGGGTACCCTAATGGGTATAGCTTGTGCTATCTCAATCTCCAAAATCTTCCCTAACGTTTTCCCTAAAGATAGTCATCTCCTTATGTCTTCAGGCTCTTCCAAGACCTCTATTTATGCTGCAATGGCGGCCAATGTTGCCATTGGTATTGCCAAGTTTATCGGTGCGTATCTCAGTGGCAGTTCTGCCATGCTCTCGGAAGGGATTCACTCAGTTGTGGATTCAGTCAATGAGGTACTACTGCTGTATGGTCTGAAGCAAAGCGAAACTGCTCCAGATGAGAAATTCCCGCTGGGGCGAGGCCAAGAGTTGTACTTTTGGTCATTAATGGTAGCAGTGCTGATTTTTGCACTGGGGGGAGGCATTTCCATTCTCCAAGGTGTACAGATTTTACAGCATCCCGAGCCGGCCAGTTCGCCGTTCGTCAGTTACTGCGTTTTAGGCGCCGCTGCCTTGTTTGAAGGCGCTGCCCTAGCCGTTTCGATTCAAGAATTTAAAAAGGCCCAAACGTCTCCAGATATGGGGCTATGGCGAGCCATTGGCAAAAGTAAAGATCCCAGTGCCTTCATTGTTATTGTGGAAGATTCGGCGGCATTGGTAGGGCTTGGGATCGCCTTTTCTGGGGTATGGCTGAGCGAATTTACAGGTAATCCTGGATACGATGCGATCGCTTCTATTGCTATCGGTGGATTATTGACAGTGGTTGCTACGGCTCTCGTGGCTAAAACCAAAGGATTATTAATTGGCGAAAGTGCTTCTCCAGAAACACGCAACAGCATCAAAACGATAGTTTGTTCTGACGAAGCTGTTTCGGCATCAGAATCGCCGATTACACTTCACCTAGGCCCACAAGATGTTCTATTAGCGTTGAACATTGAGTTTAATGATGGTCTTTCTTCAGATGATATTGAAGCTGCTGTCCGACGAATTGAGCAGAAGATTCGGGATACACATGGTGATGTAAAGCGAATTTTTATTGAAGCCGCTTCAGTTATTAAAAAGCCACAAGAGAAAACTTAAGAAAAGAGCCCTGTCTGAAAGTGGGCGGCAATGCTACATTAAGGCGCAGCAGCTTTTGGCTTTCTGCTAATGCCTTTTAGCATACTCACTAGGTTGAACGAGAAACCAAGTTTCTATAGCTTCCGTAGGCTCTTGTTCTGTGATCTTATTCGTGCCAAGGTAAATCTCAAATGGACTGGTCTGCTGGAGGCGACTATTGTCCTTGGAAGAGCGCGTGGTTGTAAGCGTTGCGCGAAAAGTTCCACGTACCCTGTAGACCTCATCTACAGAGACCCCATTAAGAAAAGCTAATCTCACATCGTCAGCTGTTAGCTTTTCTCTGCTGTCAACCTTAAGCTGACTAATCTTAAAGTTTGGTGTACGTTCTACTTGATTTCTCAATCCTAGCTCCTGTGCTAGGTTTTCCTGAGTTTTGGCCAGTGTTTGGCTAACAGCTAGTTTAATTGCCTGATCAGGGGGTGTTTTAGCAAGTACACCACAGCTTGTCATGAGAAGTAGCAATGTTGCCAAACATACTAGCCCAAACCTTTTCATGTCCTTGCCATTCCATCACTGCTAATCGCTATCCACTATTAGTATGCGATGTTTTCTGACAGAATGGACAACTTTGTACAGCTCTTTGCGTTCAGAACTGCCTGCGTCAAGAACTGCACATTGGTCATTGTGGCAGCATTCCACCGAAAAAACTCAATGCTTTACAAAGCTCAGTGTCGCGGCGTACGCACAGAGCTTCAGTCATCCACATCCTGAAAGGTTGGAATGGTAATGGTAAATTGAGTGCCTTCGGGTTCCACACGCCTACAGCTCAATGTTCCATGATGCTTTTCAGCGATAATTTCATGGCTAATAGACATACCAAGCCCTGTTCCTTTTCCAACAGGCTTGGTCGTGAAAAATGGATCAAATATTTTTTTCTGAAGTGATTCAGGAATCCCGGGACCGTTATCAAAAATATGGATATTAACCTTATCGTGACCACAAAGTTCCGTTTTAATCCTAATTTCAGGTTCCCAGTTACTATCGCTGTGCACTTCGGCTTTTTCTTCGAGTGCATCAATGGCATTACTCAGAATGTTCATACACACTTGATTGAGTTGGCCAGGGTAACATTTAACCTTGGGCAGATCACCATATTCTTTAATAATTGAAACCGCAGGTAAATTAGGGGATCCTTTAACGCGACTATTTAGGATTAGTAGTGTGCTGTCAATACCCTCATGTAGGTCCACATCTTTAACTTCAGCTTCATCAAGCCTAGAGAAAATGCGGAGACTTAAAACAATCGTACGAATGCGGTTTGTGCCAACATGCATCGAATCGAGTAGTTTAGGCAAATCCTCGGCGAGGAAATCGACATCAATCTCTTTCATTTTCTCTTGAATCTCAAGAGAAGGCGCAGGATAGTGCTCTTTGTACAAGCTAAACAGATTTAGCAAATCATGGGTATAGGCAGTGGCATGATCAATATTTCCATGGATAAAATTGACCGGGTTGTTAATTTCATGTGCAATACCCGCCACTAGCTGGCCCAGTGCCGACAGTTTTTCCTGTTGAATAAGCTGAACCTGTGTTTGCTGTAAATCTTTTAGTGCACTTGAAAGATCTTGAGTACGCTGATCTACACGATCTTCTAATTCCTGATTAAGATTTTCTAAGGCATGATTCGCCTCGATCAGTTTTAGTTCGGCTTGCTCCCTTTGTGCAATTTCACTTTTGAGAAGATGATTTTGGTTTTGTAATGTCCTGGTTAAATTCTGAACTTGAAGATGTACCCTTACCCGTGCCAGTACCTCTTCTTGCTGAAATGGCTTTGTGACGTAGTCAATGGCCCCTAAGGATAGGCCTCGCACCTTATTGCCAGAATCGGACAAGGCCGTCATAAAAATGACGGGTATGTCATGGGTATCCGGATTTTCCTTAAGCCGTTGGCAAGTTTCAAAGCCATCAATACCCGGCAT
>JBCDAG010000261.1:0-10661 GCA_039186165.1 Cyanobacteria bacterium P01_F01_bin.53 | reverse complement strand
CTCAATCGGATGACACATTTGGGAATGCCGGATAGCTATGCCTTCACTGACTAAGAAAACTGAATATTTTTAGAAATCTAAGAGATTGGGGCCCAGAAAATATTCATGCAACAACGCCATTGAAAACACTTCAAAAGGACCCGCAAAGTCTAGAACTTCAACATCATTGAAAATCAGTACTGCGACATTTTTGAGAGTCATGCGTTTACCCTGAAAAATACAAAAAAAGATTGTTCAACTAGCCATTGAAACAGCTAATTGAACAATCCTCTGCTTGAAAAACGAATTGCAAAATGAACAGATAAAAAAGATTAGTCTTAAAGAGACTAATCCAAAGTGTTTAGCAGCAGCCGCCACCATCGTAATACCAGGTGGAGTCGGTGACGGTAATGTCATCGAACTTATCCAGGTTACGAGCGGTTTTATCACAGATGGCGAGTGGGATGCCAGGCTGCAAGATATGCCCTGCATTGTCATCGAAGTAGTCTTGCTCACCAGCATACACGGCCATTTTCCCGGTGAAAATGCAAGCGCCATCGGGAGCAATCGGCACCTTAAAAGAAACAGAATCCAAACTCTCTAGCATGAGATGCTCATTGAGTTTGTAGTTCTTGGCATTGAGTAATCGGTAAGGCCGACGGGCACGGACTTCCACCTGACCAAACCCGGCATCGATAATCTTTTGGGTGTAGTCCTCATAGGTGAGTGCGCCCGATAGGCACATGGCCCGCAAGCGGTCATCATTGCGCAGGTGCACCGGAATCTCGCGGGTCGTGATTGGATCACTCATCACCAAGCGACCTTCAGGCTTGAGTACTCTGTAGGCTTCAGCCAGGGCCTTGGTCAAATCCTCCGGCTCAAAAATGTTGAAGAGACAGTTTTGGGCGACTACATCGACCGAGTTATCGGGCATGGGGATGTTAAAGGCATCGCCCTCGCGAACGCTGACAAAGCTGGGATCAAACCACTCATTGTGCTCAGTGGCGATGAGTAAGTTGCGCTCAGCTGCCTCCCGCATAGAATCAACCGGGTCAACGGCGATCACCGCACCGGGGCGGCGAGAGAAATAGGCGAACTGGAGGGCTTCTATGCCGCCACCAACGCCGACATAAAGCACCGTGGGGTCACCCGTGAGTTCGGCGGGGTGAACAGTCGTGCCACAGCCGTAATTCATTTCCTGCATTTGCAGCGGAATGGTCAGACCGGGCAATTGTAGGGGCGTGCTCTGTACACAGCACAGGCCAACATCAGGGGTCTCAGCAACTTCTGTGTAAAAATCAGCAACAGCTTCTAAATAGCTCAAAATGGCCTCTTAGGGGAATTACAAATGGGGAATTACAAATCAGGTGTATGCAGTTCTTTAATACGCCCAATAAGGGTGTATTCGTCTAAATAAACGACAAATATACACTCTTTGGAACCTGCAAGAAGTATCTCTTAACGTTGCAGTGTAAGGGGTGTGGATGAGTATTTGCTGAGGACAGACACAAAACTTTCTTAGATAAATTGTTCTAAATCAATTGTTAAGTCGATTTGTCATATCTGTAATGCCGGTTTGTCGCTGGGTGCGTAAACGGTGGGGAAGCAGCGGTTGTCTTATGGTGTTATCGGCTGGGGTTATTGGGCTTTAGCGAAAGTGGCCAACCCGAAAGTGGCCAACCTTAGATTAACGGCTATGGGATCGGTTGATATTATTAACACAAGAAAAAACTATACAAAGGGCCGAATGTTAGCCAATTTTGAGGTTAGCAGCGGTGGGGTGGCAACTCATGAAAACTAAAGGCTCTCTCAAGATTTTGGTGGGTGTGGTGCTGAGCGGTTTGCTGGGCGCTTGTGCGATTACTGAGCCGCCGGTTCCCAGCTCGGGTAAGGGTTCTAGTAGTGGTTCTGGCAATGCTAGTACGCTTGCTGAGGCAGATAGTGCTAAGGCCCAGGGAAATAGCAGCGGTGAAGTGGCTGAAGATGCCGCAGGTGCGATCGCCTGTGAAGCCTCCGCTGAGTCGCCCGCACCATTGACAACCCCTGAAAACAGGCCGGTCTTTGAGAAGTTCAACTTTCAGCCCGAAAAAATTGCCGCCGATAGCAGTGGTAGCGTCGTTGTTGAAACGCCTTACTACACCTTTTCTCGCTGTGAGGGCAAGGATTGGGAGATTGCTGCTGCCGAGTCGAAGAGTGACGCAGAAGACGCGTTCGACTACGAGCAACAACTTGCTGAGATGAACGATCCTGACTATTCAACCCTAGAGGTGGATGGTCGCCAATATCAGTACCGTATTCGCCTTGAGGCCCAGTGGCTGACTGAGGCCTTAGCGCCCGATACGCAGCCGGCTGAGTTAGTAGAGCCGCTCCCTGAGGGGCAAATAGTGCCGAATGACACCGCTGATGATGCCGCAGACGATGCAGTCATTTTTGAACTTAAGCCGCCCGGTGGTGAACTCATCTCTGAGCAGCTGTACACCCTCAGTGAACTGCAAGAGGCCTCATTGGGAGCCAGCTTGGGTGAGCCCAGTATTGCCGGTGCGGTGGTCACGGGCATGGATGATGATGACGGGGATCAGGCCAATATTTGGTTCGCCGCGACCACGAGTCAAGGGGAAGGGGATAACGGCTTTGCTAGCCTGATTCAGTATGATGCCCAATCCAAAAAGCTGACGGTGACTAAGCCTGAAGACCTCCAAGGCGATCAGATCACGTCGATTGCGGTGACGGGCTCTGCCCTGAACGAAGAGGCAGAAAACGCTAATCCACTCACCCTATGGCTGGGCACTAAGCGCAGCGGTGAAGGCAATCCGTACTTTCCGGCCAGTGGATTGGTCGCCTATCAGCCCAGCGGCGAAACCCTAACCAATTACACCATCACCAATAGCTCCATGGTGGGGGCGATTCCTTATCAGCTGGCCGTGGCGGGCGATTCGCTATGGGTCGGAACTGGCAATGGGGTTTGTGAGGTGCAGTGGCAGGCCGTAGGCGATGCCAAAAGCTGGGATTGTTGGCGATTTACCGCCACCGCTACCCTCCCTTCGGATGGGCTAGATGTTTATCCGAGTTTTTTGGCGACCGAACCGGCAGCTAAGCTGACGGCCAAAGAGGTGGAAGTGCTGTGGGCGACCCAAACGTACCCCGAAGAGGGGATTGATGCGGGCAATCCGGCCACGGTTCGCTACGAGGTTGCCTACGAAAAAGGCTTGGAAGCAGAGCTGTCTCAAGGGGGCTATCGCGTGGCGGATGAGGTGGCTCGGCGAGCCGTGGGCGGAGAGCCCATTTTTTGGCCAGGGCGGCAGTGGCACTGGGGAGGCGATCGCTTTTCCCGTGGGCTAGATGAAGTGTCGCTGAACTTAGTGGGGGGTGGTCCCTATGGTCTGGTTTCATCGAGTGCCCGCAGTGGATTTGACTTTGACCACAGGGCCATTCGGGGTGAGTTTGATTTGCTCAGCCTGACGGCAGATAGCACGAAGGTGCGTTACTACTCGGGCTGGGTAGAGGGTGAGGCCCTGACGGTAACACCCGCCATTATGGTTGCGGAAATTCCTGAAACCTTCAAGCCAAATCCGTTGACTGAAATTGCAAAGACACTCACAGAGCCGCAAGGTCCGTAACTGGATAAGCTCAAACTACATAAGCTCATAACCATCAGGACCGTAACGAAAAGGATCCGTGTATGGCCGCAATACAACAGAATAGTTCACCCTCATCAGCGCTCTTTCAGGCTGAGCTAGATAGGTCAGCCCTAACGCGGCCCATGTGGATGCTGTGGATATTGTCCGCTGGCTTAATTGCCTTAGACGGGTTTGATTTTTTTATTATTGGCGTGGCCATGCCGTTTATTCAGCGAGACTTTGGCCTGAGTGTCGGATGGGTGGGTGCGATCGCCACAGCCGCCCTAGCCGGTGCCCTAATCGGTTCACTTACCCTGGGACCTGTGACCGATAAAGTAGGCCGTCAGCTAATGCTGATGGTCGATATTGGTCTGTTTGTGGTTGCTTCTGCCGCTACGGCGTTTGCCTGGAATGCCTGGTCACTGTTGATTTTTCGCTTTTTAGTCGGAGTTGGTATTGGGGCCGACTATCCCATTAGCGTCGCCTACATTACTGAAAATATTCCAGCGCGTCTGCGGGGGCGAATGGTGATTGGAGCCTTTAGCTTCCAGTCAGTTGGCGCACTGCTTGGGGCGTTGGTGGGTTGGGTGACGATTTTGTTGTTTCAACAGTTTGCGCCGGAGCTGGCGGTTGGGTATGCCTGGCGGTGGATGCTGGGGGTAGGGATTGTATTGTCTGTGATGGTGGGCGGCCTACGGCTGTTGTTTTTGCTAGAGAGTCCAAGCTATTACCTGGCGAAAGGAGAGTACGAATTAGCCTCTAAGGCCGCCTCTGAACTGTTAGAGAAACCGATCTTTTTTGAGCCCGATGAGGGGCCTGATCAAGACTTGGAATTGGCCACTGAATTGGTTACTGAATCGGCTGCTGAATCTAAGGAGAAAACAGAACATCGTGGCCAACTGAGATACCGGGATTTGTTCTCGTCAGCATATATTCGACAAACTGCTCTTGCGTCTATCCCCTGGTTTTTGCAAGATATTGCAACCTACGGGATTGGCATTTTTACCCCCACGATTATTGCGGCGCTAGCCTTTGCAACGGAGCGTGATTTATTAACGCAGGAAATGGCGTCGGCAAGGGGGGCGGCGATTGTTAATGTGTTTTTGGTCGTGGGCTTTTTGCTGGCGGTGTTATTGATTAATCGTGTGGGCCGGATACCGCTGCAAATAACTGGCTTTGTGGGTATGGCCCTAGGGCTTTTATTGTTGTCGTTGTCGGGTGCGAACTTATCGTTGTTGTTTGTCGGTTTTATCTTGTTCAATCTGGCGATGAACCTGGGGCCGAACTCAACGACTTTTTTACTCTCGGGTGAGGTATTTCCACCGGCGATTCGAGCGAGTGGGGCTGGACTTGCCGGTAGCATTGCAAAAGCGGGTGCAGTGCTTGGCGCGTTGGGACTACCCATATTGCAGGAGAGTATGGGGGTTCCGGGGTTGTTGCGATCGCTCGCGTGTGTGTGCGTCCTAGCCGCTGTGGTGACCTACAGCTTACGCAGCGCAACTTCTAGCCTCGAGACCAAACGTTCTCCCTAACATGATTTGCTCTCTAACGTTATTTGTAAGACCGTAGAAAGTAGGCCGATTAGAGAGGCCGATTAGATATGGGATATGGGAGTGAGATATGGGAGCCACTGAAGAAAGTTGGTACATCGTTAAGCGTCCTTCTAACCACTGCGAAATAGTGTTGGGTGAAATAGTGTCGGCGCAAGACCTTGCCTCAGACGACAACCAGGCCAATGCGCCGGCAGAAATGGCCCCACACTTGGCTCAGTGGGGACCCTTTAAAGCAAAAAATCAGGCCATTGCAAAACGCATTGGCCTGATTAGAGCGGGTAAATGTCAGCCGCTTTGAGGATGTTGAATCCTAGCGTGGCATTGAGCTGGTTATTTACTGGCCTTGAACGCCGGTAGCGCTCGCTGACTCACGGCTACCACGAATGGCATCGGAGAGCACCTCAATCGCCTTGGCGTACTGTGGATCGGCGTCCGTGCCAATCTTGTCACGGTTTTCGGCGAGTTCATCTCGCTGCTCATCGGTGAGTTCTACGATAAAGTCAGGCTCAATACCGAGCTTATTAATATCTCTACCAGAAGGCGTCAGATACTTCGCGATGGTCACTGCAACACCAGAGCCATCCGCTAGACCTCGCACAGACTGTACAAGCCCTTTGCCAAAGGTTTGGGTCCCAACCAGCGTCGCTCGCTGATTATCTTGCAGTGCACCAGAGAGGATTTCACTGGCACTGGCGGAGCCGCCGTCTACCAATACAACCAAAGGCTGATCGGTGAGGGCTTGGTTATGGGCGACTTCTTCGTCGCTGATGCCATTGCGATCCACCGTTGAAACGATGGTGCCTTCTTCGATAAACATTTCAGAAATGTCAATGCTGGCAAAGAGCAGACCACCAGGGTTAGATCGCAAGTCTAAAACGTAGCCAGTAACGTCGCGCTCTTCGAGTGCCTGAAGGGCCTCTCGCATTTCAGCTGCCGCGTTCGCGCTGAACTGGGTGAGGCGAATGTAGCCAACCGTGCCTTCTGGGCCAGTTTCTACCGAGTAGCGAACGGGGTGGATTTCAATGCGGGCGCGGGTGAGTTGAAAATTCAGGGGCTCTTCTTCGCGCTTAACTGTGAGCTGTACGCCTGAATTTACCGGGCCGCGAATGAGGTTCACGGCATCGCTCAGCTCCATACCTTCGGTGCTTTGCCCGTCAATGGAGGTGATAATATCGCCAGAGAGCAAGCCTGCCTCATAGGCTGGCGTATCTTCAATCGGCGCAACGACAACGATTTCGTTGGTTTCCTCGTCCTGGGAAATTTGAATGCCGACCCCGGTCAGCTCTCCCGAGGTGTCGATTTGCATGTTGCTAAACTCTTGGGGATCCATGAACCGGGTGTAGGGATCCTCAAGCTGCTCTAGCATCTCGCGGACGGCTGTGTAGGCCTCTTCTTGATCGGTATAGGTCTTGTTCAGATAAGTCGTCCGAACATCGTTCCAATCTAGAGAGTTAAAGGAGCTATCGACGTACTCATGATCAATGAGCTGCCACACCTCATCGATGAGTTCCTTTGGACTTTCCTTAAAAAAGGCTTGGCCATCTGATAGGTGAATACCGGTGCCGGTAATGACAACGGCGGCGCTCGCTAATGCGGTTGCACCAAGGATAAGGCCGCGCTTCGTAATTGTCATAAAGAATATAATTCCCGTGTGGAGGACGCCTTCATTGGGGACGTTAGTCACGCCCAATTTAACACACACCCTTTAACAGTAATCTGAGTATAGGGTGAAGAGGTTATAATCACTCGCTAAGAGTAAGTGAAACCCACTGTTTACGGCTAGCTTTGCCAAGTTTTAGCTTTGCCAAGTTTGCTTAGTCAGCTAGCATGCCAGCTTATAACTGGCTTTCTTGTAGAGCACTTCCATAGAAAGTCAGAATACTCAGAAACAAACGATAATCGCTTTTTGGCTAGGCCAGTTTACTAAGCGAATGGTCCTTTCTTCTAGATAGCGCTGATAAATCAGTACTACTACAAATTTGTCTACCATTCTTTATGCTTCTGTGTCAGTGATTCTACAAGGGTAGAGTGTATGTTCGAGGGCGAGATCGTAGGTAGGGACGAGTGATTCCGACCATAGGGACTGTGGCACCTGATGAACTGTGCCCCTGTGGTACCTGATGGTGTGTTGCCTGATGGCACCTGTGTCCTTGACAACGATGTCCTTTTTGGGGAACCCCTGCTATATGTGGTGTGTTGCTTTATGTGGCCTCGCTATGCTGATGCGCCTACCGTTTCTGATGCTGCCTCGGGCTCTATCCAGCGACCATCAGCCTTAATCAGGTTAATGAGTTCTTCTACACCACTTTCTTCAGGGACGCGTTTAATTTCTTCTCGGCCACGGTATAACGCAATGGTGCTAGGACCTTTGCCAACATAGCCATAGTCGGCATCGGCCATTTCCCCGGGCCCATTCACAATGCAGCCCATCACGGCGATATCTAGGCCTGTGAGGTGGCTGGTGGCATCACGCACTTTGTGAAGCACCTCTTCTAGGTTAAAGAGGGTGCGACCACAGGAGGGGCAGGCGACATATTCCACCATGGTTTTGCGTAGCCCCAGGGCCTGCAAAATGCTGTAGCACACAGGAATTTCTTTCTCAGGGGCTTCGGTGAGTGACACGCGAATGGTGTCGCCAATGCCCATGGCCAACAGCGTGCCAATGCCTGCGGTGGATTTGATGCGGCCATACTCGCCGTCTCCGGCCTCGGTGACGCCCAAGTGCAGTGGATAGCTCATGCCTTCTTCATTCATTCGTTTAACCATGAGCTGGTAAGCGGCCAGCATCACGGGGACGCGGGAGGCTTTGAGCGAGAGAATAATGTTGTAAAAGTCTAGGGATTCACAAATGCGAATGAATTCTAGGGCAGACTCCACCATTCCTTCAGGAGTGTCGCCGTAAGTAAAGAGCATACGCTCAGCCAGGGAGCCATGGTTGACGCCGATACGCATGGCTTTGCCTTGGTCACGCAAGGAGATAACTAAGGGCTCTAGGGTTTTTCTGATTTTGGCACCAATGGCATCGAATTCTTCTTGGGTATATTCGGTGCGATCGCTAGAGGGCTTTTCAAACACATACAGGCCTGGGTTGATGCGCACCTTATCGACATGCTTGGCCACCTCTAGGGCAATTTTCATGCCGTTGTGGTGTACATCGGCCACAAGGGGCACGGCTTGGTAAGTTTCAGCCAGCGTTGCTTTAATTTTTGCCAGGGCGCGTGCATGGGCCATGCTGGGTACGGTGACTCGCACAATTTCACACCCGGCTTCGTGGAGCCTGCGAATGCCTGCCACCGAGCTGTCAATGTCGAGGGTGTCCTCATTGATCATCGACTGCACAACCACGGGATGGCCGCCGCCAATGGTGACGTCACCAACCTTTACGGGACGAGTTTTGCGACGGACGATGGTGGTGTCAAGGGCGGCATCTTCCGTGGAAGATGCGCCCGTGGCAGGCGTATCCGTGGCGTTGGCCGGTGGCGTAGAAAGCGTTTGCATAATGCTATTTCAGTGCTATTTAACGGGACAACTGACCCTAGCGATGGAGGTTGTCTAATGAAAAGCTAGTGAGTAGTCAAAAACCACTCGCTTACCTTTCAGGTTGCCACAGATCGGGCCGCTTTGACTGTTGAGTCTAGGGTTAACAACTGAGTTCTGCCTACATCTCCATGCATATCTCTGTGCATATGTAGTACAGCTGACGTTTTATAGAGTGCAGCCGATGTTTCACCTACACAAAGGCGATGTACAGAGGCGATGTTTTGAGGAGGTTCTGGCTGTTTAAATCTGGCTGTCTAAATCTGGTTGTTTAGATATCTGGACGGGCTAATTTTTTGACTTGCTGGCTGGCTTCCCTGTTGGGTTTCCCTAGCTGGCCTCAAGTTTTGCCGTGCATTCTAAAATCATCCGTTGATTGCTCAGTGCGTAGGGTTGCACCACTAGGGCTTGGCGAAAAGCTTGAATGGCTGCCACATAGTTGCCGACGGCCGCATGGCACAGTCCGAGCCCATGCAGTGCGCCAAAATGATGGGGTACCAGCTGAACTACTTTTTGGCAGTCGGTGATCGCACGCCAGTAGTTAGCTTGGGTGTAGTGAAAAACGGCTCGGCGGTTCCACGCTTCGGCAAAGTCAGGCTGGGTTTGAATAATGTCATTGAGCATGGTCTCAGCTTGGCCAACCTTGCCCATCTTTAATAAGGACTCGGCTTGCATGAGCTGCTGAGCGCCGTACACACCTTTTTGGTGAAACCATAGGTGCCAAAGGGTACCCCTGTTAAGGTGACCAAATGTACTATCAGTCGGTAATATGATGGCGAGTACAACCAAGTGATAGCGGGCGTTTTAGCCTGACCACTTGGTATAAGCAGGCAGAACAGGTGATGATAGAGGCCCTCTTCGAGCGCTTTGTAGAATCCAGCGCAGTGAGCGTCATGGTACGGGCGACGATGGCACGGATATTCTCGGACGAGAAGCTCGATGAATTGTTCGAAGAAACGGCAAAGAAACAATATACTCGAGAGCTGTTGTTTTCCAGCGTGGTCGGCCTGATGAGCTTGGTCGTGAGCGGCATTCATCCATCCGTAAATGCCGCTTACAAAGCGTTAGAAAAGCAGGTCGGGGTCTCAAAACCAGCGCTATACGGGAAGCTCAATGGCCTAGAGCCGAAGCTTAGTCAGGCGCTTGTGCGCTACAGCCACCGGGAGTTAGCCCCGGTTGTCAGAGCCCTGGGATTGTCTGGGGGGAATCAGCTGCCGGGCTACCAAATTCGGATCGCTGATGGCAATCATCTGGGAGCCACAGAACATCGACTCGCGCCATTACGGGCCATCCGCTCAGGGCCATTGCCTGGCCAATCAATTGCGGTACTGGACCCGGAACAGATGCTGGTGAGCGATGTTTTTCCTTGCGAAGATGCCCATGCGCAGGAGCGCTCATTGTTGCCGGCCATGCTTAAAACGGTTGCCCCCAACGATGTGTGGATAGCCGACCGCAACTTTTGTACTCGCGTTGCCCTCATCGAGATTGAGCAACGTCAGGCCTATTTCATTATTCGCGCCCATCAGAACCTGCCTTGGGAAGCGCTAGACCCATTGAGAGCGGTTGGCTCGTCGCCGACTGGCGAAGTCTTTGAGCAACGGGTGAGAATCACCCATGAGAACGCGGGCCTCACCTGTCGTCGGATTGTTGTGAAACTCGCTGAGCCCACACGTCATGGCGATACCGAAGTGACAGTCTTTTCCAACTTGCCCAAGACCGCTGCCAGTGCCAGTAAAGTAGCCGAATTCTATCTGGAGCGGTGGAGCGTGGAAAAGATGTTTCAAGTCATCACCGATGTCTTCTCTTGTGAGTTGAAGGCGTTGGGATATCCCAGGGCAGCGTTATTCGTCTTCTGCATGGCCGTCATTGCCTTCAATATTCTCTCAACGGTCAAAGCTGCTCTCAAAGCCGTTCATGGGGTGGGCAAAATCGAGGCTGGCCTTTCTGATTTCTATGTCGCAGAAGAAGTTCAAGG
>JBCDAG010000260.1:0-10690 GCA_039186165.1 Cyanobacteria bacterium P01_F01_bin.53 | reverse complement strand
TTGAGCGCTGCATCGTACTCTCGCCAGTTGCGAATTCGATACTGGGTTTTGACGGGTTTTTCTGACATGGGCGCGAAAGGAAGGGGGCTAGACACTATTATCGCAGCTAACTCATGTTCTTTATGCAACAACCCCTTTCACTGATGCTAAAGATTGCTGGAGAGGGGATGGCGCTATTCGAACTGGTCACCAGGAGAAACGTTGTCATGTTGTTGGCGGCATGAACACCCAGGGCCAGTTCTAGGGTGTTGTCCTTGAGAGTGAGCCATGCCAAAAAAGCGCCCACCATAAAGTAATAAGTCACTAAGCTGGCAACGCCTTGCCAATTCTTCTGCGTTTGTACTTCTGGATTTAAGAGGTGAAGGCAGGTGAAGAGAAGCGAGGGGAGAATAACACCCATCCATTGCCCCCACTTAGAGCCAAACAGATTGCCAAACAGACTGCCAATCCCTTGGAGTAAATACCCACGACAAAATAGTTCTTCGGTGGCCGTTTGTAAGGGCGTAAAGAGAATAACGAGGCCGATGAAGCTGAAGAAAGCCCTCGGCTGAAAGTTGAGGGTAAAATCCTCGGGTGCAAGCCAATAGTTGCCGACAATTTCAATGACTTTGAGGATGGAAAATACCCAAAACCCTTGGCCAACGCGCTTCCAATTGATTCGTTTTGCAGGGGTGATGAGCGTGCCCAGCGATCGCCCATGAAAAAACGTGACCGCTAGATAAATACCTAGCAGAAAGAACACAAACGCTAAATTGAAAAAGATGTACAGCAAGGAAGGGGGCACACCTTCCACAAACAGACCATCTGCGCCAATTTCGCTGGGTGGGAGCATTTTCGTGCTAGGGTCGCCATCGAGCTGCACATAGCTGCCCAGGAGCATCACGGTGGCAATGCCGCCAATGATTTGGAAGGTAAAGAGCGCTAGCAGTGACCCGAGAAGATACCGCCACCATTGGTTATTACCTCGGTAGGCCAGCTGAATAAAGTCATTAGACATGGGATACGAAGGTTGTAAGGTGTCCGCATTGGGGACATGCCTTTTATAGTCAGTATCCTATTCTTTCAGTGTTACTGCTTTGCCAGTCACTGTTCCTGCTCTGTCAGTCACTGCTCCTGCTCTGTCAGTCACTGCTCCGCTATACCATGGCCGCTGAGTAGTGCAATGATGGCTCCGAAAGGTTTGCCTGCATTACGCTTTTGCTGTTGACCGCGCTTGGCGTAGGTCAAGGCATTTAACCCGCCCGCTTGCACATGAGTATCCGCGCCAGCAGTAATGAGCATTTGCACCATTTCCACATGTCCACGATAGGCCGCGTAGAGCAATGGATTTAGCTCAGTGGCATGGGGCCGGTAGTTAAGGTCGGCTCCGGCTTGAATCAGCTGTTGGGCAATGGCAAGATAGCCTTTTGCCGCCGCCTGACTTAGTGCGCTCATGCCGTCTGCAACGGCGTTGGGATTGCCCCCATGGCTGAGGATGCGTTGGACCTGGTTGGTATCGCCCTGGGTGATGGCCTTTAAGAGGGTGATGGCCTGTGTCTGGCTAGTTTGGGCTCGCTGTAGATATTGAATGATGGGCTGATTTTGGCTGGCTTCTGCATGCATGAGTGCTGTTTTACCAATGCGATCGCGGATGTTGAGGTCAGCTTGGGCGGCAACCAGCGTGGCGATCGCATCACTATGCTCGGATTGGGTGGCGTGTATGAGCGCCGTTCTGCCCCAGTTATCTGTTTGGTTAATGCGAGCCCCTTGCGATATGAGCAGCTCAATCATGTCACTGCGGTGAATGGCTGATAATGCACAAGCGGCTACCATGAGAGGGTATATTTCTGTCTGGTTCGCGGGTCCATTGGCAGGGCAATTAGCATCGGCATTCGCATCTAGCAAGGTTTCGACCGAGCTGATATGACCCGCCTGAATCGCGGCGAAAAGTGCGGTTTGTTGGCCTACTTCTTGCTTCTTACCTAGGGCCGTTTCTGAGTCAGTCCCTAAGCCATTGATGTCAGCGCCAGCCTCAATGGCAGCTACTAGGCGGGGCAGATGTCCATCTCTGGCAGCTTCAATCAGTTCGTTCACTAAGCTGTGAGCTGCTGCCGAATTTGAGGCTTCTAAGTTCTTTGAAGGAGCCTCAATAGATTGGCTTGAGCCTTCGGGCATGATGCTCCCCTCAGAAACAGTGTTGCCTGCGCTGGGTGGTAAGGTGGGCGCCATCGTCTCTCGTACGTGGCTCGGGGTTAGCGAATAGAGAAACTCGTAAACCGCTCGATGCCCATTTTTGGCCGCCACCATAATGGCGGTTTCTCCACGACTTACTGCGTTGAGATTAGCCCCTTTGGTTACCAGCAGTTGCACAAGGGCTAGTTGTCCAGCCGATGCAGCGGCGATGAGTGCAGTGCGTCCGCCCTCTTCGGTGCTATGGATATAAGCACCTGAATTCAGGAGGAGCTGTGCCGTGTTTAAGTGACCGTGTTCGGCTGCGACATGTAATGCTAGGCGCTCATATCCAGTATTTACGTTGGCCCCCGCATTAATTAGGATTTGGACGATCTCCACGTGGCCTTTTTCTGCTGCGGTGACTAGTACTGGAGTGTCGTACCAGGTCGCCGGGCGGAAATCAGCTCCAGCTTTTAGCAAGTCTTTTACTCTAATACGGTCGTTGTGTATTACTGCTATTTCTAACGGGGTTCTGTTGCTGAGATTATCGGGTTGATTATTTTGTTCAGCAGGTTCTGGAACCTGAGGCTCTGGCGTATTGGTTACGGATGGTTGGGATGCGGTGATATCTAAGCGTTGCAACCGATCTAAAATGCTGTTGTCAAACGCCGTGTCAGAAGGTGTGTTTGGGCTGATAGGTGTGGGTTCTCTGAGGCTATTGGGTTGATTCTCTTGCTCAGAACCCTGCTGATTGGGCTGAATGATAGATTCTATTTCTGCGAGAACAGCATCTTCTTCAAGGAGCGGTGGGAGGAATGTTTGGGATGGGATTTTATTAGGTGGGTTCTTATTCGCAGATGAATAGGGACTTTCTGGATGGATGGGATAGTGTGCTGTGATATCGGGTGCGTCACTGCCGTTGAGGTCGTAGCGGCCAGGGGGCGACTGATCTTGTGGGGATGGCTCAGGGGGCGCTGGTAGCTGGTTAATATCGCCTTTCAGCAGGGCGTCAACTGCGAGATCCTCAATATTGGGCTGAGCTAGCGCTTGTGTCTTGCCCGTCTTAGAGCCGCCGGAGGACCCAATGCCCTCTTTGGTTTTAACGGCAACGCCTTTCTTTACGACAACATTGATGACATCCCGTTTTACGGTGTCTATGGCTGTTGCTCTCTTGGCTGCTGTCTTTTCTGAAGGAGTATACTCTTTGCTGACAATCCGGATGGCCGATACATAATCGGGGAGCAGGGGGGTTGGCCTGGGCTGGTCGATAATGGCTGAATAGGAGGCTGCTCTTTTGGGGGCCGATTCTGCTAGGGCTGCGGCCGGGTAGCCGCTAATGGCACTAACGGGGGATAGGGGGCTGGGGTCATCAGCGGTAATGCCGGCGGCAGTGTCTAAAAATATGCGAGCGGGGGGCCTATGGGTAGCGGCTGCGGCACATAGCAGCCGGATAATTTCGGGATGACCAATGCTGGAGGCAATCATGAGCGCAGTTTTACCTTCGCCGTTGCACTGGTTTGGGGAGACATGGGCCGATAGTAGCCTTCTGACCTGGCGTAAATCGGATTTTTGGACGGCTGCGAAGAGTTCCCCCAATTGTGTGGTTAGATTTTCCATGACCCCTGATTGGATTGGTAGTGACGTTTCTTGGTAACTGTGCTAGCCCTGTATCTTTTGATGCCTACAGTAGTCTGCCAAGGCCCAAATAACAGACCCAAGGTAGGCCATAGACTAAGATTCCACTGAATTGAGGTAACGTCAGGATATATCAAGGGAAAAAGCTGTGTGCTCTAGCACAATCAACAACCGTGTATTCAACACCATATTGGATAGACACATCACATAGAGGTGTAGGTGCTCTCTGATGCTTGCTACATGTAGACGCGCTGATGTTACAAAAGTGTCAACGCTTTGCACATACTTTAAGAAATAAGGTGAGCAACACCTTTGTGATGTTGGCATGTGATGTTGGCAATTTACCGTTTTACCCCACGTCAGCTTGGCTTCATGCTGTTTTTGCCCCCATTTTTTTCAGCTTTCTTCCAAGCCTAGATTGATGCAGTGTGCCCACCTGCTGATTAATAGTGTGCAAATTGTGAATATGCGAATTTGAGTTCACAAGGTCGAGTGTGCATGTTCACAAATAAGAGCATCTACGCGTGTAATCCCTGCCTATATAGCCAGCTTCACTGGCCAGTGAAGCTGGCTATATAGGCGCCTTGATTTGGGCGATTTCTCGCTCAGTTTGTAAGGTCTGAATGCGCTCTAGGGTGCCTTCGGGAATGGCTGAGATAAGCTGCCGGGTGTATTCTCGCTGGGGCTGCTTGTAAATTTGTTCGGCAGCACCAATCTCTTCAATGCGGCCTTCGTTCATCACCATGATGCGATCGCTCATAAATTTCACCACACCCAAGTCGTGGGAAATGAAGATGTAGGTGAGTTTGAACTCGTCTTGGAGTTCTTTGAGCAGGTTGAGCACCTGGGCCTGGACCGATACATCTAGGGCTGAGACAGACTCATCGCAAATGATGAACTTAGGATTGAGTGCTAAGGCCCTAGCGATACAGACTCGCTGCCGCTGCCCGCCTGAGAACTCATGGGGATAGCGGTTGATGCAATTGGCAGGGATGCCAACGCGATCTAGTAGGTATTTGATGCGTTCTATCCGATTGCGTCTGCCCCGGTTAACGCCGTGAATTTTAAGCGGTTCGGCGATCGCATCGCCAATGCTCATTCTGGGGTTGAGGGAGCTGTAGGGATCTTGGAAGATAATTTGCATTTCTCGGCGGCGCTTGCGCATCTGCCAGCTATTGAGCTTGGTGATATCTCGCCCTTCAAACCAAACCCGTCCGCCCATGGGTTTGATCAGCTGCAAGAGCGCCCGACCCAGGGTTGTTTTGCCGCAGCCGGACTCACCTACGAGGCCAAAGGTTTCCCCCTTGTACACCTGAAAAGACACGTCATTAACCGCCATGACATAGCGATCTACCCCCCCAAAGACACCGGCTACCGGATAGCCGACCTTTAAATTTTCGACGGTGAGCAGCGGCCCTTTATCTTCAAGGGCCTCTAAGCGAATTTGCATTTCGCGGGGACTAATTTCTCTCACCGGCGGCAGTCCGGCACCGTAGTCGTCCTGGGGTTTGGCCTGAATGACCACTTCGCCGTCTTCATTGGTGACTTCTTCCATGTAGTCGGAGACGGTGGCCAGCTTTTTGAGTCGTTGGTTGGGATGAGGTCGACAGGCTAAGAGGCCCTTGGTGTATGGATTTTGGGGATTTTCAAAAATATCTAGAATGGAGCCGGTTTCGACCATGTTGCCCTGGTACATGACGGCGACTTGGTCGGCGATTTCGGCGATGATGCCTAGGTCGTGGGTAATGAAAATCATCGACATGCCACGGCGATCGCGCAGTTCCCGCAGTAGATCTAAAATGGTGGCCTGCACGGTCACATCGAGCGCGGTGGTGGGCTCATCGGCAATCAGCAGCGAGGGGTTCGAGGAGAGTGCCATGGCGATCATCATGCGCTGAAGTTGCCCGCCGGAGAGCTGGTGGGGGTAGCGATCGAGCATGGCGAATTTGCGCCGCTTGACCTCGCGTTTGATGGTGGCGACCTGATTGGTGTCGAGTTCTCGGGCGACTTGGTCTTCCATGTCCGAATCGCTGGGCAGGAGTTTGACCTCTTGTAGGTGTGCGATCGCCAGCTCGGCAGCTTTCTTTTTGGAAATGCGCTGGTGCTGACGAATCGCTTCTATGAGCTGAAAGCCACAGGTGTACACCGGATTGAGTGAGCTCATCGGCTCCTGGAAAATCATGGCGATTTGGCCGCCCCGGTAGCGTCTGAGCTTGCGTTTGGCAACTTTCAGCAGATTGACAGGGCCCTTTTTGTCTGCCTCGGTAAAGAAAATGCGGCCTTGGGTGACCTCCCCAGGTGGGGTGGGGACCAGTCCCATGACGGCCAATGAGGTCACGGATTTGCCCGAGCCGGATTCGCCCACGATGCCCAGGGTTTGGCCACGCTTGAGCTCGAATGAGACATCGTTGACTGCTCGCAAGCGGCCTCCCTCAGTCGCAAATTCAATAGTTAGACCTCGAACATCTAATATGGTGTCACTCATGGGGTAATGCAAAAGAGGGCATACTGCAAAGCTTGCCAGATAAATTGGCCAGAAAGGCGGCCAGAAGAGTTGTCAGCAAACTGGCCAGCTCGATCAGTCATAAAATCTTAATTTGCATGCATCATATCAGCGTTAATCCATAATGATTCAACTCGCGATCGCTGTTTTTATCGTCATCATCGGTTCGGCCCTGTGCTCCGGTATAGAAACAGCGCTGCTTTCGATTCCACTTCTGCGGGCCAAACAGCTGGCCCAACCCAAACCCAATAAACCGCCTAACCCTGGTGCCGTGACCCTGTTGGCCATTCGTCAGCGGGTAAACCGCCCCATTGCCACCATTGTTATTTTCAACAATATTTTTAATATTGTGGGCAGTATTGTGGTCGGTCGTATTGCCGCTGAGCGGTTTGATAATACGGGCCTGGGCATTTTTTCGGCGGTGCTGACGTTTTCGATTATTTTATTCGCCGAAATTTTGCCCAAGACCGTGGGTGAGCGCTATGCCGAAAAAATTGGGATCGCGGTAGCCATCCCAGTGCGGGGGGCAACGGTGCTCTGTACCCCTCTGATTTGGCTGCTGGAGCACATCACCGCGCCGTTGACGAAGGGGAACGATCGGCCAATTACGGATGAATCAGAAATTAAGCTGCTGACCGTATTGGGCTACCAAGAGGGCTTGATTGAAGATGATGAGGTGGAAATGATTGACCGGGTTTTCCGGTTGAATGACCTCAAGGCCGCCGATATTATGACGCCGCGCGTGGCGATTACCTACATTCCTGGTGATGCGGTGTTGCAGGATATTCAGGAAGACATCATTAAGTCTCAGCACACCCGCATTTTGGTGATTGAAGAGGACTTGGACCATGTGATTGGGGTGGCGCTGAAAGCTGAGCTACTGACGGCGCTGGTGCAGGGCAAGGGCGATGCCCAGATTAAAAGTGTGATGCGCCAGGTGCATTATGTGCCAGACACCGAGCGCACTGACCGGCTGATCAAAACCTTCCAGTCGCTGCGGGAGCATTTGATGGTGGTGGTGGATGAGTATGGCGGCGTGTCGGGGGTGGTCACCTTAGAAGACACCTTGGAAGTGCTTACGGGCGAGATTGTGGATGAAACGGATCGCAATGTAGACTTACAGGCCTTTGCCCGACAGCGACAAAAGCGAATTTTGCGTCGCAGCGGTTTCCGTAAGGTGAAAAAAGCGCCGAGGCGTCAGGTGGAGTCACCCCAATCTATGAAACGGAATCTATGAAACGGAATCTATGAAACGAGCTGTTTCTCCTGCTCAAAAAGATATTCTGCTGCTGCTGGGCTGGGCCGGGCTGCTGCTGGCCTGTAGCTTTTGGCATCCGAGCTTGCTGGCCCATGATGAGGGCACCTATGCGGCGGAGAGTCGCTTTATGCTCAATCAGGGCAACTGGCTGGCGCGAGATTGGTGGGGGGAGCCGACGTATTCCCATGGCATTTTTCTCAACTGGCTGATTATGTTGGGCTACCTGCTGTTTGGTCAGCGGGACTGGGTGGCGAGGCTGCCAAGTGTGTTGGCCTGTTTGGTGTCGGTGGTGCTCACCTATGACATTGCGAAAACCCTGATTGCTAGTCAGCCTTGGCCGTCTTCTGGTCCGTCTTCTGGGGCTTATGCCCGTCACGCCCGCCGGTTGGGGCTACTGTCGGGGCTGCTGTTGATGGTGTTTTCACTGTGGGCGCAGTTTGGCCATTTGGTGTCGCAAAATACGCTGCTGGTGGCGGCTGAGCTGTTAGGCATTTGGGCACTGCTGAGGGCGGAAAGGCAGGGGCGCAACCGTCCGGGTTGGGGCTTTTTGGCGGGGGTGACCTTTGGCTTGGGCTTTTTGATTAAGACGTTCATGATTGTGCTGCCTGCGATCGCGCTCTTGCCCTATTTGGTCCTGCAAAATCGTCGCCATGGCCATCTCGTAAACCCTGGGCTATGGGTGGGGATCTTGACCGGTGTCGGCGCAGTTTTGCTGTGGCTTGGCTTGGGCAGCGCTGAATACGGCAGTGATGTGGTGATGGGATCCATGTTTGGCAAGCTCAATGAGCTGGGCAGTGAGTCGTATAACCCAGATGGCAGCCCGGTGTATTACCTGTGGAATATTCCAGTAAACATGATGCCCTGGTGCCTGTTTGCGGTGATTGGCTCGGTGCTTATGCTGCGTGCACCGGGATTTTGGTCTAGTCTGCGACCCTTTGGCTATGGGCTGCAATTGACGGTGCGTCCTGGCCTGGAAGAGTCTGCACCGGTTCGGCGGCACTGGCCCCATGCCTGGCTATTGCTGTACCCGTTCTTGCTGGCGGGTTTGCTGACGTTATTTCCGACCAAGACGGCTTACTACCCGTTGCAGCTACATCCATTTATGGCGATGTTTTGTGCGATCGCCCTTCACCACATCGCTACTCAGCCACTTCGTTGGCCTCGCCGTTTGCTCAGCTATAGCTTCGCTTTGCTGGGTATGCTTCTAGTTGCTTTGTCTCTTTTGGTTAGCTTTTTCTCAGGGAGCCTGTTCTCAGAGAGTTTTGTTTCAGAAATAATGCCCTATATTCCTTTGGCGTTGGTGTTGGGCATTGGCTGGATGTGTTTGCCATTTTTGATGTCACGGCCTCAAAAATGGATCGCCACTTGGCTTATTCCGGCTTGGTTAGCGCTTGGTGTGGTCGGGTTAACCGGGATTTATGGTGATTACAGCCCTGAGCTGAAAGCTGGGTTGGCGGATGAGCCTCTGCGATCAGTGCTCAGCGACAATACGGTGGATGTCGTCTTTACCGATGGCAGCAACCACGACTTACACAAATCTTTTACGCTGCTGAGTTTTTATACCCCTCAGGTGGGACGGCTCAACCCCGCTATGGAAGAGGTGCCTGACGGTGCGCACATTTGGGTTGCCCAACAGGATGCAGACCTCGCGTATATAGGCGATCGCCCCTACGAAACGGTTGCGACCCTTCAAGGATGGCAGCTGATTAAGCTTACAAGCAGATAACCCATGACTAAAACGAAAACTGTTCCACCGGCCAATCCATCGGCCAATCCACCGGCTAATCCATTGGCAACCCATCCTTACGAAACCCATAAGCAGGCAATTTTGGGCCATTTCAACCGGGTTGCGCCGGAACTCGACCGCTGGCATGCCAGAAATCACTACTACTACCAAGACTTAGCCCGGCTGCATCAGTTTTTAATTCCAGCGGGGAGTCGTGTGTTGGAAATTGGCTGTGGGACGGGAGACTTGCTGAATGCGACCCGACCCTCGGTGGGTGTGGGTTTGGACATTTCGCCCATGACCGTGCATATTGCCCAGAAGAATCACCCTCATCTGCGCTTTTACTGTGTGGATGCCGAAGCGCTGAGCCCTCAGAGCATTGGCTATGAAGCAGATGGCCCGGTGGAGGGGCCGATTGATGAGCCCCAAACGTTTGACTATATTGTGTGTGCCAATGCCGCGAGCTACTTTAGCGATATTCAAACGGTGTTTATGCGGCTCAAACCGTTTTGTACGCCGCAGACGCGGCTGATTATTAGTTTTCATAATTATTTGTGGGAGCCTGCTTTGAAGCTGGGTGAAATGGTGGGCCTGCGCCGTCCGCAGCCACCGCAAAATTGGCTATCGATGGATGATGTGGCCAATTTGCTGGCGATTACGGGCTATATTCCGCTGAAGCGCGGGCGGCGTTTTTTAATGCCTTGGCGGATTCCGGGGGTGTCCTATGCGATTAATCGCTTTGTGGCACCGCTGCCGGGGATTAAGCATTTTGGGTTGACGAACTATGTGGTGGCGAGGCCTGATTTTCGGAGCTTGGCTCTAGGGGAAAGGGAAAAAGGGCCAGGGGAAAAGGGAGAAAGGGGAAAGGACGGCCTGCCGAGTGTGAGTGTGATTATTCCGGCTCGTAATGAGGCGGGCAATATGGCTGATGCGGTGGCTCGGATGCCGGAGATGGGCTCCCATACGGAAATTATCTTTGTTGAAGGTCATTCCACTGATGAGACTTGGGAAACGATTAAGAAGGTCGTGAGAAAGTACAAACGTAGGGCGGACTGTCCGTTTACCTTCAAATCGTTTCAACAAAGAGGAAAAGGCAAAGCCGATGCAGTCCGCATGGGCTTTGCCGAGGCGACAGGTGATATCTTGATGATTCTGGATGCGGATTTGACGGTACCGCCGGAGGATTTGCCGCACTTTTATGAGGCGATTGCATCCAGTCAAGGCGAATTTATTAATGGGTCTCGGTTGTTGTATCCGCGTAGTAAAAAGGCGATGCCTTGGCTGAATACTTTGGCGAATAAGACTTTTGCGCTGATGTTTTCTTACTTGTTAGAACAACCGCTAAAAGATACGCTGTGTGGCACGAAAGTACTATGGCGAAAGGATTATAAACGCATTGCCGCAGGCCGCAACTACT
>JBCDAG010000259.1:0-10700 GCA_039186165.1 Cyanobacteria bacterium P01_F01_bin.53 | reverse complement strand
CTACAGCACGTCCAGATCTAAATGGGAGGGGCGGAGCATAATAGCTCCCCTCGACCCAACCCTCATCAACGTTTCAAGGGTGTCTGCTTTGCGCCATTCGTTGTAGTGCCAGAAAACTGTCGAATATGGCGGGAAGTCTTTGGGTAAGTCCTCCCAATTACAGCCATTCTTCAGCCGATAAAGCATGCCATCAATCAACTCTCGGTAGCTCCAACTCAGGTGCTTCGTCTTTTTCTTTGGCGGTAAAACCGATGGCAACAGCGGCGCGACCCCGCGTCGCTTTGCGGCGCTAGGGAACGCGCACCAAGACAGCGGTTCTAGAATTTCCCATTCAGCATCAGTCAAACTGCTTGAGTAGGCCATAACTATTGAGATAGAGGGGCTTCACCATTTTCGCGGATTTAGGAAAAGATCTCAAATAGGCTCTATATGTACATCTCTGATTTCCGTAACGTTTCTAGCTTGGTATCCAGGGGTGGCTTGATCTCTCGAAACTTGGGATTGTTATCGACGAGGGGCTTGCTGCGTTTAGGAGCCAAAACCATGGAGAGATCTAGGATGAGTAGGGAATGGCGATTGCTGTTGAGGTCGTAGTTAACAATGTGAGACACCCACCGTAGCGCTCGGGTTGACCGCTGATGGGAGGGCACGGGTTTGAGGGCATAGTTCGGGATTTCCATCAGGTCTGGGGGCTCGTGGAGGGCAATTCCCCACAGGTCCTGTTCAGAATTTTGTAGAACCACTAAAAAGGGAGGGTTTTGCTCAGTCTCTTTTTCAAAGCTTTCTTTTTTCCTATTTTCGAGTGAGCGAGAGCTGCTGACGCTTGGCCGGGGATTGTTTTTGTCAGGTTTTTCCTGGAGAGTCAGTAAGGATGGCAGATCAATCATTTGAATGCTGTAGGGGCCTAGCTGGACCATCCCCATTTTGACCAAACCGCCTTGGCTCGGGGGTGGCGTTTCTACGATTTTTAAAATTTCTAGGCTGCGTAGGGCAAATAGGTACTCGGCGACTTTGAAGGTGATGTACTGAGTGCTTTCAGGGGCGTTGTCGTCGGTTGTTGAGAGTGCCGCTTGGCTGAAGGGCCTATTCAAGGGCTGATTCAAGGACTGATTTAAGGACTGATTCACGGAACTCTCCTGAGATGCTGAACAGTGGATTTGATTGGGTTTAACAGCTTGCTTGTGAGGAGGCTATCTAGCTGACTGTCTGCTACGTTTTTTGGTCTTTGCGGAGCTGGCTAACTGGTATTTTCTGGGCTGCCCGTCTGGCTCTCGATTGCTTGGGTGAGTGTTTTGAGTAGTTGAGGGGTGAGGTAGGGCTTGGTGAGGTAAGCACTTGCGCCGAGTTCTTCGGTGAGTAAGCGGTGCTTGGTGTTTGCCCTGGAGGTGAGCATTATTGTTGGAATCGTAGCGATCGCAGGGGTCCGCTGACGGGCTTTCAAAAATTCAAAGCCGTTCATCCCTGGCATTTCGATATCGCATAAAATGGCTTGAACATCTGAGTAGCGCTCTAGGAGCTGGAGAGCTTCTGCGCCATCGCGGGCCTGAATCACTTGGTAGTTAGCTTTTTGTAGCGTCTCTGCCAGGGTGGTGCGCACGGTAATCGAATCATCTACGGTGAGGATAAGTTTTTTGAGGAAGATGGGTTTGTTCTGCGTGGGAGTGGTCTTTGGGAGATCTCGATTGGCGGTGTTCTCTAAGTTGTTTTTGCGTCGTTTTATAATCAGGTTGGCGAGCATGAGGCTATCGAGCACCAGGGTAAGTTGCCCATCGGGCAGTATGCTGCTGCCGTATAGGTAAGGTGGCGGGACAACGGTTTTACCCAAGGGGCTGATGACCAACTCCTGCTCACCGAGTAGCTGGTCCACTTCTAGGCCGACGAGGGTGTTGTTGTTGTTTAGCAGAATGACAGGGCTAGAAGTTGTTGTTTGGTGACCTGTTTGGGTGAGGGAAAGTGTTGTGCCCAGTCGATGGTGTGACTGATGATGAGAGAGTGGTGAGGCGTAGTGTAATACTTCGTCTAGGGCATTGATAGGCACTAAATGCTCGTCGCCACGGGCCTGCCAGGTGAGCATTTTACCGCCCTCCCACACTCTGATCTGCTTGGCGGTAGGGATGACAATGTGCTCAACAGCATCGGCAATCAGCCCATAAATGCGGCCTTTGGCTTGGCATAGCAGCAGTTTGGCAATGGTGAGGCTGGCGGGAATATGCAAAGTAAAGCAGGTCCCTTCGTGCTGGGTATGGCTAACGGTGATCCAACCTTGGAGTGATCGCACTCGAGCCCGCACGGCATCCAGTCCAACCCCTCGACCCGAGAGCGTATTGGTCTCGTCCAGGGTCGAAAAGCCCACTTCAAAGAGCAGCTCCACCGTTTGTTCGGAGGTGAGGGCCGCTGCTACTGTCGGGATGATGAGTTGCCTTTCTATCGCTTTGCGGCGAATCATTTCTAAGTTCAGGCCTTGGCCATCGTCTTTTACATGGATGAGTAGGTGACGGCCCTGCTGCACGCCTTCGAGGGTAATGTTGCCGCCAATGAGTTTGTTTTTCAGCAGCCGTTCTTTAGGAGACTCTATGCCGTGATCGAAGGCATTACGGACTAAATGCAACAAAGGTTCGTAGAGGTTATCTGCGATCGCCTTATCGACTAAAACATCGCCACCTTCCAGGGCGATATCGACCCGTTTATTGTGCTGGGCCTGGAGCCGCTCCACCACTGCTGGGAACTGCTCAAAGATGCTGCTTAAGGGGACCATGCGAGCTTCTAAAAGGGTCTCTCGGGTGTTGGCCAGAAGCCGCTTTTGCTTTTCGAGGGCTTCTCTGGAGCGTCTCACAAATAGCTCAATAGCCTTAGCACTTTCTGATTGTTGAACAGTTTCTTCTAGGCAGAACTGTACTAGAAGCTGAAGCTCACCGTAGTCATCGAGTTCTAGGGAGTCAAAGTACCCATAGGGCAGTGTTGATGAGGCCGTGAGTGGACGTTGTTGTTTTAGGAGCTGTGTTGCCTGTACTGTTGAGGATGCCTTTGTCAGTGTTGTTGTGTGTGGATGTGTGGGCCGGTTGCTAATCAGGGCTTGATCCTTACGCACGTTGAGCTGTTGTTGTTGCTGCTCGATCCGGTTTAACAGCTTTTTGATGAGGCTATTTAGCTGTTCGTTGTAAAGCGTCTGACGGTTTTGCTGGGTGAGCAGGTCACCCATAGTCTGATTGAGCTGATCGAGATGTTCGATGCTCATGCGAATGGTCGCACCGTTTGGCTGGGCTGCGCTAAGTGGCTCAAGATTTGGGGGAGGGGGCGGTGGGTCGATCTCTAATTTGGTGTCTGGTTCAAGGTCTGTGGTGGTTTTCCTGTCTAGCTGGGCTGTGGATTCATCCGGGGGAAGGTTGAGTGCCCCCAGATCGGTGGGGGCCAGTTCTGCCAGTTCTGTTGTCTCTGGGAAGGCTTGTTGTGTGTCTGTTGATGCCGAAACCGTTGAGGGTGAGACGGCTGGGTTTGTGAGGGTTGTGGACTGTGCTGTGGTTGGACGAGTTGGCAGGCGTTGTTGAGCTACGCGGGCGGACTCGCTAGCGGACAGTTCACTGGCCTGGGTGAACTTTTGCCATCGACGCTGTAGCCAGTTTCCCCGCTTTCTTGGGTGGCCAGGGGGATTTAACCTTGTGATGGGTTTGGCACCGCCGGGAGAGAGGGCGGGCGATAGGGGCGTGTTGCGGCAGAACTGTTTGAGGGCTTCAGAAGGTGTCCCGCCCTGGGTGCGATCGCCATTCAATACCGCTGTATGAGCTACCTGAAAGTTTTCTAAGGCCACCGGGGCAATGTTGAGAATTTGGTCAGGCTGCTGCTGTATGGCGCTGAGCGTTGTTTGGGCAATGGCCTGAAACCCTGGCAATTCCAACGATTCGCCTAGGCCGTCAAAAACCTCTGCCTGGGTCCGCAGAATAACGAGCAGTTCTTCGGGGTCAGGGTTGTTGAGAGCGCCCGAGAGCGCCTCGATGCGCTGGGCCACGCCCACCTCAAAAATGGACTGGGTCATATCAAACCCCAGCTCGCTAGAGGTCGGTAAATGGCCCCCTTGGCCAAAGCGATCGCCGAGCCTTTCCTGGAACTGGGTTACCACTGTGGCCATACGGTCTAAAATATCAGCGTCATCGACCTCGGCCCCGGCAAGCTGCGCTGACATCAGCAACTGCAAACATTCAAAGCCTTCAAAAAGCAGCCGTTCCATGTCCACACTGATCACGGTGTCCTGATGACACAGTGCCCGAAAGACATCTTCTAGGGAGTGGGTGGTTTTTTTGATGGTTTCAAGGCCAACGCTTGCCGAAGCCCCTTTCAAGGTATGGGCCGTGCGCATCAGGGTGTGCACTTTTTGCACACTAAAATCCTGCCTGAGGGTTTGCAGCTCACCATTCATGGTTTGCAGCAGTTCAATGGCCTCCTGCTCGAAGTATTCATAGGCTTGCGGTGAAACCGAGGGATCTGTCATGGGAAACACACGTTGCTGTAAAGGCAGGTTGTTTGGCTATTTAAGCGAATGGAGACTGGGGACAAGGGTGCCTGACTCAATCCACCTTAAACTGACCCGTACTGACCTGGAGCGCTTCGGCGGTGCCCAGAACCTGTTGAATTGCTTGGGTTAACGCGTTGGCATTTTCAGCGGTTTGGTTGGCGATTTCGGTGGCATCAGTCATCGTTGTTGTCACCACTTTGAACTCGTCGGCCTGCTGGTGAGTGGTTTGAGTGATGTCGGCAATCCGCTGACTGATTTGATCGGTGGCTTCTACAATTGCCGTGAGGTTATGGCGGGCATCGGTCACCATCTGGGTGCCTTCGGCAACTTGTTGAATACCGGTTTCCATGGCGGTGGAAACCTCGGCGGTGCCCATCTGAATTTCTTGCACAAATTGCTCGATTTCAGTGGCCGCTTCGGCGGACTGGCGAGCGAGCGAGCGCACCTCATCAGCCACGACCGCAAAGCCCCGGCCATACTGCCCGGCACGGGTGGCCTCAATCGATGCGTTGAGGGCCAGCAGCTGGGTTTGGGTGGTGAAGTGGCTAATCAAGCTGACAATTTTAGAGACTTTTTGGGACGATTCGCTCAAGCGCTTAATGCGCTGATTGGTTTCGGCCACCGTGGCGCGGATAGCCATAATGCCATCGACCGTACGGTTCATGGCGGTGTCACCCGTTTGCACAATTTGATTGGCCTGCTGGGCAGCGGCCTCTACTTGCTGGGCGTCTTTGGCCACGGCGGCCGTGGAATCCACCATCGTTTGCACCAGGGTGAGGGCGTTTTCTAGGGCTTGGGCTTGGTGCTGAGCCTGTTGGGTGACGGTCACCGCAGAAGTTTCACTGCGTTTGGAGGTTTCGCCCACTTGGTTGGCGGCATCTTGTACCTGCAAGACAATCTTTTGCAGGCTTTGTAGGGTGGTGTTGTACGTACTGGCCACGGTGCCCACTTCGGTGTCGGTGACCTGGGCGCGCACGGTCAAATCCCCTTGCAGTGCTGGACCCACTGCTTGGAGTAAGGCGATTACCTGCTGTTGGAGCTGTTCCTTGGAGGTTTTTTCACGCTCGGCCGTTTCGGTGAGTTCGGTGGTTTTCTGTTGGACCTGGGTGAGATAGTCAGCCTGCTGGAGGGCGAGGTTAAACTGTGCACCCAGGCGATGGGCAAACTGGACATCACTTTCTTGCCATTCACGGGGGCCAGTGCACTGGTGAATGGCAAATAGGCCCCAGAGGATGTCGCCTTTTAATAAGGGGACGACGATGCTGGCTGTGACCTGCAATTCATCGAGCAGATCGGTGAGGCAGTCGGGTAGGTCAAGGGTTTTGACATCATTGACGACCCAATAGCGACCGTTTTGGTAGTTTTCAGCATGGTCTTCAGCGAAGCAATGGTCTTGTATTTTGGCCGCCATGGCAGAACGGACGCCCACGGCCACATCTTCGACGACAAACTCACCGACGCTGTAGTTGTTGGCCACATCAAACTGGTAGAGGCCAACGCGATCGGCCTTCATCAGCTTGCGAATGTCTTGAACAACGGGTTTGAGCGTGCGGGTCACATCCATCGTATGGCGCAGGCGCTCGGTCATTTTGGTGATGAGCTGTTCTTTTTCAACCAAGGCTTCGAGCGCTTTTGTTTTTTCTTGAACCTGGGCGAGGTAGTCGGCTTGTTGCATGGCCAAATCAAGCTGTCCGGCGACCCGTTTTACAAAGGCGGTTTCGACGTCCTGCCACTGGCGGGGGGCGCTGCACTGGTGAATGCAGAATAAGCCCCAAAGCTGGTTGTTCTTGAGCAAGGGAACGACTAGGTTAGCCCTGACTTGAAATTGGGCGAGTACGTCAATGTAGCACTCTGAAATGCCTGGCTGGTAAATATCGCTAATGGTGGACACGCGGCCTCGGCGGTAGGCTTCGGCCATGCGATCGCTAAAGCAGTGATCGTCTACTTCAATCTCTTTAGCAGCGACAAAGTTGGGGTTAACGCTTTCTACCACCACTGCGCCGGTGCTGTAGTCACTATCGGGGGTGAATTGAAAGACCGCGACGCGATCGGCTTTTAAAAAGGACCGAACACTTTTGGTAGTGGATTCAAAAATCTCTTGAATATCTGTGAACCCGCGAATCGTACGAATAATCGTCCCGAGGGCTTCACCGCGAGCGATTTCCGATTGGTGTTGCTGGTGGAGTTCATAGGCTTGCAGCTTGAGCGTGAGTTCCGTACTGACCTGATAAAGCAGGCCGATGTCGCTCTTTTCCCACGCCCTGGTGTTGGCACATTGTTGAACAACCAGTAATCCCCAGATCTGATCTTCGGCAAAGACCGGTAGGCTGAGACTTGCCTGCACTTGAAAACGCTTTAGAAGCTGCATTTGATGGGGGGAAGCGGCCTCTTCATTGGCGTTGGCCAAGGCAATAACGGACTGGGTTTGGTAGTCGTGTGCGTGGCTGGCACCAAAGGCGATCGCGCTGAGAGATTCCCCGAGGGCTGGGGTGTAGCCTGCGGTGACCGATTCTGCGATAACGGTGCCTTCACCGGGGGATTGAAACCGGTAGATGAATGCGCGATCACACCCAAATCGTTTCCGCAAGTCAGTGACCGTAATCTGGTAGAGATTGTCTAACGTTGTGGCCTGTGCCATCCGGTTCGCAATTTCAAACGCCCGTTTGCCCATGCTTTTCGGTAGGGTCACCGATACTCGCCTGGGTGCTGACAACTGACCCAGCGCTGACTCTAAGGACGACACCATCGTCGAGGCTCTCGAAGGTGTATCCGCCGATTGAGGATCCGAGACTGGCTCGTCAGAGATCTCCTCTGCTGGGACGACAATGGCTTCATACACAGCGTCTTGCTCCAGGTTTGCTGTGGAGCCATTTCCTGTGGAATTCTGGGCAGAAAAGTTCTGCTGATCTCGGTTGTCGTTGTCGCCAGCGTTTGTGTGGAAGGTTTTATTGGCGGTCATTGCGGTAATTCGGTTGTATGGGTAGGCGGTTGTATCGGTAAGTGCATGAAAGTGAAAATCGAGGGTGAGCGCTCAAGTTCGGATACTTGTAAGTTCGGGCACTTGGGGCGAACACTCAATTTAGGTAGAGGCAGATGGTTTGGGTAGAGGCAGATGGTTTAGAGAGAGGCAGATGGCGAGTTTGGGAAGAGGCAGATAGTCGTCGAGTCAGTCGGGCGGTGACGCTAGTGGCTATCCCAATGGGATTGCCAGAGCGGCGCGTCAACAATGGCTGGCATATTCAGCACCATGCCACCTTGCTGCGGGCAATAGCCCAATACAAACGGCTCTAGTCCCGGTTGGCACAGTCCTGGTTTCATGTGAATGGTGTCCTCATCAAAAAAGTCCACATCACCCACCTGCTCTATAACCAGGCCCAGCGATCGGCCTGCCGATTGAACGACCAGGACAATCGGCTCCATGGTCGAGGGCGACTGCTGATACAGCGGGGCATACCCCACGAAATGATTGAGGTCTACCAGCCAAAGGGTTTCGCCTTGCCAGCTACACACGCCCAGAATACAGCCAGGCATATCAGGCACCGGGAAAATATCTTCCATGGCCAGCTTTATCACTTCTAAAATTTGGTGGAGTGGCAACAAAACATCCATTTTCTGGGCGAGCATAAACCTCAAAAAACGCTGGCGATTGTCTACGGGCAGAGGCGTTAGGCCCAGCGGGTCCTGCTGTGTGCTGACAGGATTTAATAGCGTTAGCTCAGGCTCGTAGTCAGTGAGTATCATGGCGAGTTTTTTCTCCGGCTTAGGGCATGAGTTGGGCGACAGTTTGGGTCAGCTGCTGTTGGCTAAAGGGTTTGGCAAGGTAGGCATCTGCGCCTAACATAGAGCCCCACAGCTTATCGGCTTCAGTGCCTTTCGTAGAACAAATCACAATGGGAATGTTGCGTGTGCTCTCGTTTGTTTTGAGATCATGACAAAACTCAAAGCCGCTTTGGCCTGGCAAGACAACGTCTAAAAAAACCATGTCTGGATGGGACGATTGAAGCATTTTGAGTGCCTCTTCACTGCTGTTGGCGCTGGTCACGCTAATGCCAGACTCTCGGAGATATCCCGTGAGGATTTCTCTATCGGTGAGGCTGTCTTCTACAATCAAAGCGGTTTTCATGGATTTTATTCAGACGTGTGAGGGAGGCGTATTTTAGGAGATGCGCTGAGGCTGAGCAGGATTGGATTGAGCTAGAAAGACTATTGCGCCTAAAGCGCTACCGAGAATATAGGGTGTTTCCAGGCTGTTGACCCTTTTGTTTTGGTCGATGATGGTTTTGCCGGTGATGGGGTGCGGTGCCAGGCAGATGCTTTGTTAGGACCTTGGCCACTTTTTTGAGTTGAATGGGCTTCCCTAAAAAACCAGAAGCGCCGACCAAACGAGCCCTTACCCTGTCTGCAATACCGTCGTTACTGGTCACAATAATGATGGGTGTGTTTTTAAAGGCTGAAATTCGTCGAATTTGTGCACACACTTCATAGCCATTCGCCACCGGCATCACCAAATCTAGAAAGATCAGCTTAGGCTTGATTTCAAGCAGTAAAGGCAACGCCTGTATGGGATCGGGAATGTTGGTGTACTGATAACCCAGCCCCTCTATAATTTCAGACATTGACTGACTATCAGCTGGGCTATCGTCGATGTAGATAATGGGCACGGCCTGATGGGCGGTCGTCTGCCGAGGAATAGCTGGTTTCGTGGCCGAAGGCCTAGCGGCAAAAGTAATGGAATTAGCTGTACTGGCTGAGGGTAGCTGTGTGTCAGCTCTGGCGAGTTTTGGCTTATGGCGTAATGCGGTTGGATGCAAGGGGCCGGTTTCAACTGGTCTGGTTTCAACTGGTCTAGTTTCAACTGGTGTTGCCTTAAACTGTGTTGCCTCAAACTGTGTTGCCTCAAACAGCGTGTGTGGGAAGCCATGATCGGCATTTTCCACCAGATCTGGAATGTCATTGAACGCCGGCAGTTGCCCAGAAATATAGGGCAGAATGGATTTTGTTAAAGGGACGATGGATTGTCTAAACTGAATGGCCAGATCCCTCAAGGTATTTTTGCCATTAATAAAAGCTGTGAGGGTTTGAAAGGTTTGGGGTGAGGTGCGTACTCTCAGCATTTCCATTTGGGTAATCACAGGGGCCCAATCTGGAGAAATGTCAGTGAGTTCTGCCCGCTCCCATGCTTTCCAGTCCTGCTGGGATTCTCTCCAAGCATGCTCTTGCTCAATCATCAGAACGGGCAAGTTGGCTAAGGGACGCCGGTTTTCTTCATAGGTTAGGACACAGCCAGAAGACTGCCCAGACTGTTGTTGAAGCTGCGTACCTACCTGAAGAATATCGAAAAGATCTTCGGCTGCTGTGCTTTCGACAACATTAAAGAACTGAGTTCGGGGATATTGCTTGAGCTTAACCAAGCGTGCTAGGGCGGTGTAGTGCCAGTATTGGTAAGGAATGCCGTCAGGATGCTGATTAATTTGCTGAAATAGCTCAGGGCTATGAACGCATAAAGACCTTTTCCAACGTCGTAGCGTATGAGTTCTAGACTTTACCCACACGATTCGCCCCAGCAGAAAGCAGATAAACCACTCGTGAGGGGTAGAGAGGTCTGGTTGATTGATTTGGGTTTTGCGTTGGGTCCTAAGACTTGGAACACTCAGATTTTGGACACTCAAATTTTGGTCATTAAGACCCTGGTCATGAAGACTCTGGTCATTAAGACCCTGGGCGCTAACCTTAACAAGACCCGTGAACTGCTGAGCCTGGTAGCACTGAATGTTCCCCTGTAAGTTATCGACAATGCTCTGGCTTGGCATAGATGGATAAACCTCTTAATGTTGCGTCGTGCAGAGGTTCGATATGGAACCCTGGTAAAGGCCACTTTCCAACATTGCTGTGAAACACAGTAATCGTATGGATAGCTCCAATAATAGATAGATCTAAAAAAAGGAAAACGACGCTCACTGTGTCAAAAGCAGCAGCTGTGTCAAAAGCAGCAGCTGTGTCAAAAACAGCAAGATGTATAAGCTGCTAGAACCTTACATAAGGCCGTTAGCCGCTTATGACGCATTAGAACTTGTAAGTATTAGATGCTTGTAAGTATTAGATGCTTGTAAGTATTGTTGGTGTCTGTAAGTTTTCGCCACCTTTTCATACAGGCAACTGAGGTATAAGCCAGAAGGAAAGCCCTTCAGGAATG
>JBCDAG010000258.1:0-10754 GCA_039186165.1 Cyanobacteria bacterium P01_F01_bin.53 | reverse complement strand
TTCTGTCGTATTAAAACCAGTCAGGCTTTGTAACAACCGAGATCTATTCTGGAGCTCCGCGTAGTGCATTTTCATAGGTGGCTGCCGACGGTGTAACCTCGCTTTTGATTCTAGCGTTCTAATTTCCGATAAGGTCTAATCTTTTTGCATTAAACCTCAGTGTTAGAACGGAGCGTGCCGAGAATTATGAGTTTTTCTGTTAAGAAAAATAATTATCCCCGGCACTTTCTATAGTTCGTCTAAAGGTTGATTTCCGAATCCAAAATGCCTTCTTAAGATAGAGTCATTCGCAACCATCCGAAGGAGATTCTATGGCAGAGGGTTATCAGGCAGAGGGCTATCAGCCCGTAGGTGATAGTGCTTTGGGCCGTGACAGCATGACGCTTTCACAGCACGTACTGCTACAGCTTGAAAGCTTTGGCCCCGATGCCCAAGATCTCAGCGCCATCATGAATCGGATTGCCTTTGCTGGCAAGCTGGTTTCTCGCAGGCTTACCCGTGCGGGCCTGGTTGAAGATGCCATGGGGTTCACCGGGCGAAAGAATGTTCAGGGTGAGTCCGTCAAAAAGATGGACGTGTACGCCAATGATGTCTTTATCTCTGTGCTTCAACAGAGTGGCCTTGTATGTAGGCTCGTCTCCGAGGAGATGGACGATATCTATTACATGCCCGAAAGCTGCTCAACCGGTCGCTATACTCTGCTCTACGACCCCATTGACGGCTCTTCCAATGTCGATATTAATCTCAATGTAGGCTCGGTGTTTGCCCTTCGCCGTCAGCAGGGCGATGACTTGGACCATACGGGTGCTGACCTTCTCACCCCTGGCAGTGATCAGCTGGCCGCAGGCTATATCCTGTATGGTCCCAGTACGGTGTTTGTCTATTCCTTAGGCAAAGGGGTTCATTCCTTTACTCTTGATCCCAGCTTGGGCGAGTTCATCCTGGCGAGCGAAAATATCCAAATCCCCCAGCACGGTTCTAACTACAGTGTGAATGAGGGTAACTTCTGGCAGTGGGACGATCCCTTCCGCGATTACATTCGTTATATGCATCGTCATGAAGGCTATTCAGGGCGCTACAGTGGTGCGCTGGTGGGTGACTTCCACCGAATTTTGATGCAGGGCGGCGTGTTTTTGTATCCCGGAACGCTCAAACAACCCGAGGGTAAGCTTCGCCTGTTGTATGAGTCTGCGCCGTTGGCCTTTTTGGCTGAGCAGGCAGGCGGTAAGGCAACCACAGGCAAAGAGCCTGTCCTGAACGTGCGGCCCGACAAAATCCATATGCGTACGCCGCTGATTATTGGCAGTGCGGAAGATGTCGCCTTGGTGGAATCGTTTATTCAAGATCGTCAGTTAGATCGCCCCCCTGTGTCTTCCGCTCAGCCGGTCAGTCCTTTTCGCTAGATGGCTGCACATGACTGGCAGATTGCCGGTTACTGGACGGCTAGTGGCTCAAGTTGCCTACGTTCATAGGCTTATGTCCGCACCTAGTTTTTCTCTAGGTATTTGTTTCTAGATACATAAGATTCTCTTAATGCGTTGAATTGAGAATGGATGTCAAGGTAACAGAATTAGGTCTTGATATTTAGTTAGCTAATTTTGCGATTGAGCTGGTTGCTTTTAATACTTTTTCTAGTTTTCTTAGGTCCGCTTTCAGGCCTGTTTTAGGTCCGCGCCGTTATTCTCTTAAGAGTTACTTTCTTTAGCCCTTTCTTTCAGCCCTTTCTCCTATGGTTTCCATCCTAGAAAATCCACTGCGCGTCGGTCTCCAGATGGACCGTATCCCGGCTCCCCAGATTTTGGTGATCTTTGGTGCCTCGGGCGATTTGACCCAGCGCAAGCTCGTGCCTGCCCTATACCAGATGCGGCTAGAAAGGCGGTTGCCCCCTGAGATGACCATTGTGGGTGTCGCCCGACGGGAGTGGAGTCATGACTATTTCCGTCAGCACCTAAAAGAGGGTGTTGAAGAATTTGGTGGCGGCTTAGACAGCGTGCCTGCCTGGGATAAGTTTGCCGAAGGGTTGTTTTACTGTCCGGGTAATCTCGATAAGCCTGAGGACTATCAGCGGCTAAAGCAATTCTTGGCCGAGCTTGACGAGAAACGAGGGACTCAGGGAAATCGCGTCTTTTACCTGTCGGTTGCGCCTAGATTTTTTGCTGAAGCGGCCCAGCAGCTTGGCGGCGCTGGCATGTTGGCAGATCCCAAAAAGCAGCGGCTGGTGATTGAGAAGCCCTTTGGTCGAGATTTGGCCTCAGCCCAATCCTTGAACTACAAGGTGCGCAATGTCTGTGCTGAAGAGCAAATCTATCGCATCGATCACTATTTGGGTAAAGAGACGGTTCAAAACCTGTTAGTTTTCCGCTTTGCCAATGCTATTTTTGAGCCGCTGTGGAATCGGCAGTTTGTTGATCATGTGCAGATTACGGTGGCTGAAACCGTTGGACTCGAAGGCCGTGCAGGCTACTACGAAACCGCTGGCGCCATCCGCGATATGGTGCAAAACCACCTGATGCAGCTCTTTAGCTTAACGGCGATGGAAACGCCGAACTCCCTGGATGCCGCCAGTATCCGCAACGAGAAAGTAAAGGTGCTGCAAGCCACTCGCTTAGCTGACGAAAGCGACCTGTCAAAGTCAGCCATACGTGGACAGTATTCTTCAGGTTGGATGAAAGGGAAGGAAATTCCTGGTTACCGTAGTGAGGAAGAGGGAATTGGTGAGTCCACTAATCATACGTTTGCAGCGCTGTCCTTGCGGGTGGATAACTGGCGATGGCAGGGTGTACCTTTTTACTTGCGCACAGGTAAGCGGTTACCTAAAAAGGTTTCTGAAATCTCTATCCACTTCAAGTCTGTGCCCCACCTGATGTTCCAGTCTGCCGCGAAGCAGATGAACAATAATATTTTGGCGTTGCGCATTCAGCCTAACGAAGGGATTGCGATGCGTTTTGAAGTGAAAACGCCGGGGTCCTCTTTGCGCACGCGCTCAGTAGATATGGACTTTCGCTATGATGCGGCCTTTGGTCAGCCCAGCACGGATGCCTATAGCCGCCTGCTGGTCGATGCCATGCTCGGCGATCAGACTTTGTTTACCCGAGGGGATGAAGTGGAGCAGTCTTGGCGCGTGCTGACACCCTTGCTAGAAGTTTGGGATGCCCCTAGCCCTGTCAATAGTATTCCGCTGTATGAGGCGGGCACTTGGGGGCCGATTGAAGCTGAGCTGCTACTGAATCGGACCCATCGCCGATGGCGACGACTCTAGGCGCTGTCTTTATAGATTTGCCTTTAGAGACCTGCCTTTGGGGGATTGCTTAAAATTCTGAATGAATGGGTGATAGCCCCTGCCCGTGAGGCTTTTCCCTGTTAGGGGCCGTTTTTATTTTCTGTTCTCAGGTTGATTTTAGAACTTCCTTCTAAACTAGAAAGATACGCAAGTTCTGGTAATTCAACTGTTGTGTCGATTGCGTTTTTCTTAGATCTTTTTTTCCTTTTTATAAGCCATGGCAACTTCTATTCTGGCGCTACAAAAGCCCAAAGATATTTCCCTCGATGAAATTGAAGCTGAGCTGCGCAATATTTGGCGATCGCAAAACGAGGGCTCTACAGCCCCGGTCGCGACGCGGGCCACGACCTTTACGATGGTGATTTATGAGCCGGAGGAGATTCAGCAACTGCTGGCGACCTTGGGCTTTTACCTCAGTGATATTGATGGCTCCCACCGCAATGAAACCCGAGAAGCCATTTTAGCGGCTCAGAAAAAGTACGACTTGAGAATGAGTGGCCGAGTGGACCCACCCACACTGGCCAAGCTACGTGAGGAGGTGAGGCGCCTCCCGGCTGAGGATCAGCACTTCACAAACCCTGATATTCGTGGGTTTAGCTTTGATGGTGCCCTTGCCGCCCAGAACCCCTGCCGAGTGATTACGCTGTGCCCCACGTTTGGTGATGACGAAGGGGTGAGCGCCCAGGTGTCTGCCTATTGTCCTGTGCAAAAGAGCGGTGCGAGTAATTTGGTGTGCTGTGAGTACATTACGCTGCGCGGTACCAAAGAAGCCCTAGAAAGAGTGGGTGATCTGGTGAAGTCACTGGTGGTGTCCGATTTGCCCAAATTTGTATGGTGGAAGGCGACGCCAAACCCCGAGCAAGACCTATTTCGCAAGCTGGCCTTAATCAGCAGCTGCCTCATTTTGGATTCCAGTTACTACGGTGATGCAGAATCCGAGATTTTAAAAATTCAAAAGCTGGTGAACGAGCACACCAATATTGCCGACTTAAACTGGTATCGTCTCGCGCCTTGGCAGGAGCTGGCTGCAGCGGCATTTGACCCGCCCGAGCGACGATTGGCGATTACTGAAATCGATCGGGTTGGGGTCGATTATGAGCGGGGTAATCCGGCCCAAGCGCTGATGTTTTTAGGTTGGCTGGCGAGCCGTTTGAATTGGCAACCTGACTCCTATGAAAATGAAGGGGGCGATTACGATCTCAAGCGAATTCACTTTACTGGCGAGGGCGGGCGACAAATTGAGGCTGAGCTAGCGGCGATTCCGGTGGCAGATTGGGGCGAGGTGATGGGTGACTTAACCGGTGTTCGGCTAGAGTCCACGAACCACGAAGCCAATTGCAATACAATTTTATGCTCGGAAACGGCGGGCTGTATGCGAATGGAATCTGGCGGGAGTGCCCAAAGTAGCCTGGTGGAAGAGGTCACCTCGCTATCGGATCAGCGATCGGATTTGTTGTTGGAACAGCAGCTTCAGCGTTGGGGGGAAGATGTGTTGTTTGAAGAGTCCCTGGCGCTGACCTCTGAAATTCTGGAGCTCTTGGCATCGTCTTAATCGGGTGATGTCTTAAGGGCTGTCTTCTTTAGAGGAACTGCTCTGATAGGTATCTCTTCAGGGGACTCACTTCCTTCCTCCGCTCTATTTCTTTGGGCCTTATTTCTTTGGGATGATGAATATTTCGGGTTGCTTTGTTAACTTATAGGCTGATGGCTTTTGGTTAATGCTGGGCCTGATGCGTCGGGGCAATTGTTAACTAAGCCTGAGGTGTCGGAGCCTTTATTAAGTTAAGTTAATGCAATTTAAGTTGATATGTAGTGTAAAAAAGTTGCCTACATTGCTGGCTAATTTAGCGAGGAATGTGAGGCAAGCTGCGTATTTCTAATGCTTAAACATTGGTCGATGTATTGGGGACATCGCCTCTGTTATTTCGCTGTCTGTTGTTGCATTTATTTTTGAAACTCTGTTGTTGATAAGGAGGAGCGGCAGAGCAATTCTTGATTCTGTTGGTACGGATTCTTTAGTCGCCGTAACCGCTAAGATAGCCTTCAAGTGCGTGGAAGCGGTCTTGGTTGAGGCTGTAGTACATCCATCGACCTTGTTGGCGAGCAGTCACGAGGCCTGCTTCCTTGAGAGTCTTGAGATGAAACGAAAGCTTAGACTGTGCAATGCTGAGGCGATCGCACATGTCACCGACGCAAAATTCGCCTTCTTGAAGTAGTTCAATTACTTGAATGCGAATAGGCTCTGAAAGCGCATGAAACCCAGAAAAAACGGTATCTGATGATTTAGCCATTGTAATTATTAAGATTTGACCTGAGATAGCTCCGAATATCTGCGCATTTGGGCAATCCCATGTGACGCTAGATACTCATAGCTTAAACAAGTCAAATCGGTTTGGCCATCCGAGCTTATACGATGAAATCAAGCTATATCAATGTTTCTCTGGCTGCCGTGACTAGGGATAGTGCGGTGATGGGTGCCGTAACACTCCGTAGAATTGCGGAACCTAATGTAACAGCTTCATAACCATTCTTAATGGCATCCGTGATCTCGTCGGATGTCCACCCACCTTCCGGCCCAATTGCTAAAACTACGCCCGGTAAATTTACAGGCGATAAATTTACCGCCTTCTGCGATAGTGCCGCTTTCTGCGATAGGAGGTGTGCGAGTAGGTGAGGTGTCTGTGTTCCTTGGCGAGCGATACACAGATACTTCAAGTCAGGTGTGCTTTCGGTTCCTTTTGGTGAATCTTGTTGTTCTTTTTGCTCAGGGCCTTCCTTTTCAAGTTCTGACTGTGGGGCTAAGTGTGGGGCTAAGAAGGGTTCCCACACAGGCTGTATTAGGCACTGTTGAAAGGTGACAGGCTCATAAATCTTGGGGACGGTGAGCCGTTCGCTTTGCCCCGAGGCTTCTTCGGCAATGCGTTGCCAGCGCGCTAGTTTTTGGCTGCTGGGCTTAAGTAGGGTTCGTTCACTCAACACAGGGTAAATGTGGGTCACGCCTAGCTCAGTGGCCTGACGAACGACCTGGTCGAAACTGTTCCCTTTTGGGAGGGCCGCAACTAGTCTTAATGGCGCACTCAGCTGCCCTGATAAGCCAGCACTGCTATTCCTCGTGGCGAGTGTTTTAATAATCGTTGCTTGGTTGGGTCTCTCAGTAAGCGCTGCTTCCCATTGCTGACCTTGGCCGTCTTGGGCAATAAACCGATGGCCTGGTGTCAACCTTAAGACTCGGGTTAAATAGTGGGTTTGATCACTTTCAAGGGTCATCACTGAGCCCTGAATCTGTTGCGGTTTAATCGTGATACGCTGCACCATTCAGCAGGAGACTCCCTGAAAAAAACTGTTGTAAGGTTTAAGGAGAGTGATAGAAAATGAGGGAAACTGGGATAGTTCTCAGACTCTCAGCGTAGTTGTTGGAAATCTTCAAAGAGAAAATAAATCAAGACTGATTTCAAAAAAGGAAAAAATTGATTGGCTGCGTCACAATAGGACGGCAACTTTAGTCAGTGAGGATAGTCCGTGAGGATTAAAAAATGCATTGAAAATAAAGGCGTTAATCAGTTTTTGACAAGGACTACTCTAGGCTCGGTGCTCGCGTCAGTTATTGGTATCGTTCTAGACTGACTCGTTTCGGTGAGAAAAACCGGGGCCAAAAACTGACGCCAAGGGTCCACAGCTCTTCTTATCCATAGCGTTTTTATCTACAATGCCTTTATTCACAACGCCTTTATTCACAACGCCTTTATCCACAGCGTCTTCTTAACAGCGGCTCTAATTTTTCTAATAATTTCTCCAATGGTCTGTACGAATCTTATGGGGCCAAACACTAGGGGGCTTTAACGTTTGGTCTATGTGATGATGTTCTGTCTGGCTAGACATGGCTGGTTAGGCGTGGCTTGCTAGATATCTAGAACTGGGAATCGAACTGAGGCGATGTCTAGTTGCCGGACCGTTTTATGGAGGCTGATTGAATGCTGCCTATTCACCCCATTGGAGAATTTCAACATCTACAGCGGCAATACCTAAACTGTAGGTGCCTAAGTCACGGGCGGCTTGTTCAGAAATGTCCAGTGCTCCACCGGAGCGATCGTTGATTCTTACGGTAACCATCGTTCCAGTATTTGGGTTGGTGAGTTGTACCAAGGTCCCAAACGGCCAGTCTGGATGGGCAGCGGTATGGCCGTAGCGGTCAAAAATTTCACCGTTAGCCGTGTAGCTACCGTCAAATCCAGGACCGTACCAGCTTACGCGCATCCGTTCTGCCATTGCCGCTGTAGGCATTAGCAAGAGCCCTGCAGCCAAGCTGCTAGCCAAACTGCTTAGAACGCATAGGCGAGTCAAGATGTTCATCTAAACATTCCTTAATCAATTTGCGTAAACATTATCCCAAGGGATGAAATCAAATGCAATGTTCGCCAGTATTGGTATCACTGGTTACTAATATTGCCCATTTATATCTATCTTGATGGTCTTTCTTTCGGATAGTGTGCCTTAGGACATACCTAATAAAGTCCCTCTTCTGAAATATCCTGACTGCTTAAACGCTTCACCTGATTGCTATGCACTTCCACCATCTGCATTTTTACGTTAGAGATGCGGCGTTTTGGCGAGATTGGTTTGTTCGCAGGCTGTCTTTTCAGTCCGTGCCGATTAATCCAACGCCGACGCCAACCGATCACGCCAAGTCCTTAGCGGCCACGCCAGAGGCTCGCTGTTTAAATGAGCAGGCTGTGGTCGCCGCAGGCATGGCGGGCGTGAGTTCTCAATCGTCTTCTTCAATGGCTGTTGGCTACTCGGCTGCGGTTAGCCCCATGGCTGCTGCTGCTCATTCGCTAGCGCAGCCATGGGGCGAGCGGGTGGTGCAAGGTCAGATCGACATTCGCTTATCTGATCCGATGAGTTCCCCGGCTGCTGCTGACTATTTGAAGCAGCACCCGCCGGGGGTTGTTGATGTGGCCTTTGCCACTGATCAGTTTGACCATTCGCTGAGCCGTTTGGGAGCGCAGGGCGCGACATTGTTGGGCCAGACCAGTCTGGGAGAAAATGGGCTGCGTCAGTGCCGAATAAAGGGCTGGGCTGATTTGTGCCATTCGCTAGTGGAAGTATCGCCTAGCTGGGTGAAATCAGCTGCTGAGCAATGCTCACAACGTTCAAGTCCTGATGCTTCAAGTTCTGATGATCTACTCTCAGCGGTTGACCATGTGGTTTTGAATGTGCCGCAGGGTGAGCTGACAGTGGCTGTCGAGTGGTATCAGCAACTATTTGGTTTGGAGCGTGGTCAACAGTTTGATATTCAAACGGCACAGTCGGGCTTGCGATCGCAGGTCCTTGTCCATCCTGAGGGCTCTCTACAGCTCCCAATCAATGAGCCCAGCTCGGCCAATTCCCAAATTCAAGAATTTTTGAATCACAACCGAGGGGCTGGGGTGCAGCATGTGGCACTGCGTAGCAATAATGCGGTGGATGCGATCTCGCAATTTCGTCAGCGCGGGCTCGATCTCATCAGCGTCCCCAAAACCTATTACGACGGCTTGCACCAAAGATCCGACTGCCCCCTGGAGGACACCACCGCTGCCAGTGCGCAACAGCTACTGCTTGACTGGGCCAAAGGCGGTCATCAGGGCCTACTCATGCAAACCTTTACCAAGCCCATCTTTTCAGAACCGACCTTTTTCTTTGAGATTATTGAGCGAGGCCTGTATGCGGAGCAAGGTCAGCTCAAAAGCGCCCAAGGGTTTGGCCAAGGAAACTTTCAAGCTCTGTTTGAAGCGATTGAACGGGCTCAGCTAGAGCGTGGAACCTTGCAATAAGCTGCGGCAGAAAACCCTTGAAATAGTCACAAAAAAGCTCAGATAGCGATGTCAGCTATCTGAGCTTTTTAATTAGGAATGAATTGATCCTGCTAAACAGTCATCTCAATCGTTAAGGACTATTTAGTAGGGCTTTGTCATGAGGTCTTGTCATGAGGGTTTACTGGTGTCAGAACCTATCTTAGAAAGCCCGTAATAAACCAGAGCACCAGCAAGGTAATGCTGGCCGATAGGGACGCGATTTGATCCGGCGCTAAGGCCGTGCCTTGACTACTGAATACCGATACGAGCAGCGATCCCAATGCGAGACCGACAACCAGCCCAACGGCTGCAAGCCCCATCGAGCGCCAAAGTTTGCGACTCTTCTTGTTAAGAAAGTAAATGGCACTCATCATTCCCAATGCAAGTGTCAGCGATGCGCCCACAGAATCCGCAGGGCCTTGAACAGCCTCGGCAGGCTTAAGCACCCAGCTGAGCGCGGCAAGGCCTGCAAAAATAATGGACGGCCACAGCAACTCGCTGCTATTTTCGGGCTGATCGAGGAGGTCCGAAAACCACTGAGGGCCACTATTATCAATGGCACCGCCCGTCGATGATGCCGCCGAAACCTTTGGTTTGGCCTGCTTTTCCGCAAATCGAATCCGATCAGGGACTTTAATTTTGCCTTCCTGACGCAGCCTCAGACGCTCCATCAATATGGCATCGTAGGCGGCCTCAATGGATGCCTTCTTTTGGGGATCATCTTCATAATCTACGACCAAGCGCTTACGAGCCGACTGCACCTCTTCAAAGGAAGAAGCTTCTGTCAGTCCTAACGTTTCGTAGTGAACGTTCTGTTCGCTCATTCCTAAAACCTCCGAATCGACCTGGTCCTTCAACCCATTAATGCGCACTATCATGCGCGATTTCATGAGCGATAGCTTTTGTGGTTGGCTTGCCAAATCCTATATAGCTTTTATATAGCCTAAGGCCACCTAATCGAAATAGACATAAAATAGTACCGACTGTAATGATCGGTAGTCAGTGGCTATCTTTCAATGCCTACTCCACGCGGGCGGGCTACTCGATAGTTGCTAGTTCGGTGACTTATGGGGTCGGCCTATGAACTCGATTGCTCATCCAATGGATTATCCAGTGGCTGCTCCCAATAGCTCATAAGTAGGAGGGCCGCTCCGTAGCCTCGAAGCCCACAAAAGCGAGCATTTATCTCAGTCTAACTGCGGATCGCTCGAAACGAAAACTGCTTTTATTAGAGTCTTTGGAAAATTTGATACTCTTAGTGCCTAGCTTTTTATTGTCCTTTTATATAGTCTATTTTTTTATAGGGTCTGGCTTTAGCGTCTTTTAGCAGTGTTTCGGTTACTGATGTCCATAGTTTTTTAGGATTTATGGGAAGTATGGGTTTATACGGGCTCTCAGAGGACTACAGTGCCTTTTGATGCGTACTATTACTCTTTTGATCCAGTAGAAAGGCGCAAAATGCAGAATTATGTATACTTTAGCCCTATCCTTTAGCGCTATTTAGCATTAATTACCCCAGTAATAGATGCTTTTTTTGCTAAGGTGTGAATGCATTGTGAAAAAGTTTGCTGAAGCTTCTAAAAAACCGAGAAGTAAAGTAAGTAAAGTCACTTACGGCGTTATCACCGCGCAGTACTTTTTAT
>JBCDAG010000257.1:0-10826 GCA_039186165.1 Cyanobacteria bacterium P01_F01_bin.53 | reverse complement strand
TTTTGATTCTAGCGTTCTAATTTCCGATAAGGTCTAATTATATAACCAAGGAGCAATTTCAGAGTCCGAGCATGCCTTAAAGTGCTTACAACAAGAGGTTGCCTACAGACAAAAAGTTGAATCTGAGGCTACACTAACCCGAATTATCGATAGCGGCCAAGAACAAATAACAGAGGCATCGGCACAACTTGAGAGAACAATTAACACAATGCGATACCGACAAACGGAAACTCAGGCTACTCTCGACCAGAGTTCTGAAGTTCGTGATGTAGATGTTGCGCTTGCCCAGGCTGAATTAGAAGATGCACTTGTTGGCGTTGAGCAAGCGAAGGCAGAGCTTGAGCTTGCCTATGTAAGAGCGCCCAGAGCAGGTCAGATCCTGAGAATTAACACCCGACCAGGTGAAAGTATTACCAGTCAAGGAATTTTAGAGCTAGGTCAAACTCAAAACATGTTTGTAATAGCTGAAGTCTATGAAACAGATATTAATCGAGTTCGTTTAGGCCAGGAAGCAACCATCACGACCCATGCTATACCTGATACACTTCAGGGAACAGTCGATGAGATTGGATTACAGATTGGAACGCAAGAAGTGTTTAGTACGAACCCTGCTTCTGATGTGGATGCAAGGGTAGTAGAAGTCAAAATACGCCTTGCTCCTGAAGATAGCCAAAAAGTTTCAGCGATGACCAATTTGAGAGTTGAAACGGTAATCAAGACTTCTGGCTAAGCGCCTTCTTTTATCAGATACTGGAGACAAGAGGGAATAATAGGTAGCTGCGATAAGCTCTTTTTTCTCTTATATGAAGTATTTCCAAGACAAAAGTCCCACCACATTAATGTACTGGCTAAGAGGGCACACCGTACACTTTAGATTCACATGTCGTCCCTCATATTTCTGAGGTTTCAATATGTTTCGGACAGTCTCAGTCGCTTGGGCGCAGCTACTACACCAAAAAGTCCAAACAGTTATTACGATTCTGGGGATTGCGGTTACGGCCATTCTGCTATTTATGCAAATTGGCTTTCGCGTTGGCCTTCTAGAAAGCAGCACTCAGCTTCCTGCCAGCTTTCAAAGTGATATTGTTCTAGTCAGTGATTCTTCGATCGCTTTTTCTGTTGCTGTACCTTTTTCAGAACGCCGTTTAAACCAACTTCTAGCCTTTGAAGAAGTAGAAGCTGTAACGCCCATCTATATCACAATGATTTATGTGAAAAGACTGGAAGAGCAGCCTAAGTTCATGTCTTCTATGCAGGTGATTGCATTCCCTCCAGAGCCAGATACTATTGATATCCCAGGATTGGCAGAGAATTTAGACAAGATAAAATCAGAAGGCTTTTTCTTGCTAGATGGAGGATCTCGCGCGGAGCTGTCCTCACTCATTGATGAAGTGAAAAATACTGGGAGAGTGAGGACTGAAATTACAAGCACCGGTTTTTCAAGGAGGAAAATTGATTTTGTAGGCTTGTTTCAGATGGGTGCAAGTCCGTTCTATAACGGGAACTTAATTACCAGTGAAGCTAATTTCTTAAAAACATTTGGATTTAATCAAGGAGAAATTGTTGCTGGGCTAGTCCATGTTAAACCTGGCGCTGATATTCCCCAGTTGATAGCCCAAATACAAGACTATCTTCCCGATGATGTAAGAGTTATGTCTAAGGAAGAACTCATTCAAGAGGATAAAAAATTTATAGAACACAGTTCACCAATAGGCATCGTTATTTTCTTTTCAATGTTTTTCTCAATTTTCATTGGAATTGTCGTACTATACCAAGTCCTTTATCAAAATATTTCAAGATTTACCAAGGAATATGCAACCCTAAAAGCAATAGGCTACAGTCAAGGATTTTTGGTAAAAATTGTCTTAGAGCAAGTATTATTTTTTGCTATTGTGGGTTATATCCCTGGCTTCATTATTTCTTGTTTTATCTACGATGCTTTAGCTGCAGCGACTAAAATGAAGTTTCTAATGAGCTCCGAGATAGCGGTTGTTGTCTTGTTTTCAATTTTCTTAATCTGCGCAGTATCTGGAATGATTGCAACTAATAAGTTGAAAGAAGCAAACCCTGTAGACGTTTTTTAAATAAGGCTCTGCTCGCATACAAGTATCTTTTCATGATAAGTACTTTGTTTTTCAATGAATATTCGAATGTCATTGTTTAGTGGACTTAAAATAGCGTTTGACGGATCGGCTGAAGAGAAGCCGTAGGCTAATCCAAAGCATTAAGCCATTTTGTAAGAGACTGGGAATGCATCGCCATGCAAGATCCCAATAGCTTTTATACCCGCAGTACCTTTGGAAATTTCCATCAATGGAGCGCGCGTACCAACAGTCATAGGGTGGCGTTGGGAGAGCCTGCCAATGAACAATTGTTTGATAAATCAGCCCTGTGTAATGGTCTTGAATAAGACCTGCGATCGCTGGCGGAATTAAGAAAAGTACACTCAACCATTTACCGTAGGCTTTTCTTTGTTCTAAACCGCGAAAGGTCAATATGGCCAGGGTCAGCGCAAGCAAAAGGCCTACAAACTGCGGAATAACAGCCGGCAAGGGAGATAAACACTGCCTCGGCCCATCAAGCGAAAGGCATAGATAAAGGCTCACTAGCAATCCAATTATCAAACTCGCTATGCCCAAGCCCAAACCCACTTGCATCAACCGTACGCTGAGCGGTTTTTTGGGGGAGTTTTGCATAGCATGACTTTCTAAGGTGGACTAAAGCTTACTACAACACCACCCCATGCGAGTCCGCATGAGATCGAACCCAACACAGTTGGACTTGAGCATGACAATCCATCCACGCATTTCTCAACACACCCCAAACGCCAATCCAGCAGCCTCTACCAGCCCTTCTATCGCAGTATTTCCAAACATCGATGCGGATTTCCAAGCCCCTCCGGCTTGTCAGTCTCAGCAACATCAGCGACCAAACATGTCATCGCCACAGGCTTATAAAAGCTAGCGTACGCTGAGCTACGGGCTTTAAAGATTAATTGGCTCTGAGATATCGGCAATGAAAGTTAGGTACTACAAAAAGCTGAACGGCAACTTGGTTTTCAAAGACCTCAGGAAACTTCAGCTGCTATCTCTGTAGAATCTTTAAGCGGGCTACCTTGGAGCCGAGCGGTAGTCTTTTTTGGGATTGCCCATGAATTCGAGCCTGAAGTGATGCAAACAGATGTTTAATTCTACGAAAATTTGGTCTGGGCAAGAGCTTGTCTACGCTGTTAGATGTTGAATAGCTACCTTTAGTGGAGTCGAAATGGCCTTACAAAAAATTTGCGCAGCGATGCACCATTGCTGCGCGGGTATCTACATCTAGCTTCAAAAAAATTCGTCGTAGGTGGGTAGAGACTGTCCACTGGCTAATTTTTAGCAGCCGAGCAATCTGTTTGTTTGCCTGGCCATCGGCGACTAGTCGTACAACTTCTAATTCTCGCTTGGTGAGCGGGATAGGAGGTTGTGACAACATATTTCGTGGAGTCGGCGAGGCTTCAACAATGGCCAAATCTTGTGCGCCCTGGCTAGTGAGCAGCTGAAATTGGCAGAGTACGGACGCTTGCTTGAGCAAATTAGGTGGGCTACTAGTGATTGATGGGGCTAGTGGCAAACTGTCGCTCAGGGAAACGATTAGATATCGCCGGGTTTCCACACAAAAACTGCCAAGGGCTTGCGGATGTTGCGTATTGCTGTTTTCAAAAGAAGACAATTCGTTGTCAGGAGTTTCCATAAGACTATATCCAGATTGAAAGATGGTTTTGCAGGTTGTCAGCAAAGGCTGAAGTCGTATCTAGTGAACCAGTAGGAGCACTGTATTGCGACCTGTTAAACCGCGACCAAAATTGATACCTTACGGTAAAACCTTTCAAAAGATCTAGAGAATACCCTTGAGGGTACTTTGTCTATACCTTACATGATGACTTAAATCTAGGATAGTTAAACCGACACTTTTCTCTAGCTTGGAGATAAATCAAGCTTTTTCCACCTGCTTCGGAGATGGCAACTGAATGAAGAGCACGGTAAATTCTGCCTACAGTAACATTATGAGGAGTACCTTTTGCTAATCGATCTAGCAATTTTTTAGCATCAGGATCTGCCGCCAATGTCCTCATGTGGTTACACATTTGCTTATAACCTTGGTTAAAACCAGATGCCACAATCTTCTGAGCTCTGGTTTCTCCACGCTTAAGACGGCGAGTACACTTTCGTCCAGTGGCAACATCCATAATGGCATACGCTCCTCCCATGAGACTTCCAAATTTGCCTCTAGGTTCTTCTCTGAAGTGTGACATAACTGTTTTCCAGTACACGCGAAGCGCATGTTTGAATACTGATGTGAGACTAGGTTTTCGAAGCAGCTTTTGCAATTCTACAAACTTGGCAAATTCTACAGCAAGCTTGCCAACGGATGCCTTCTTAGGACGCTGACCGGTCAGCCTCCAAACGAGTAGTTTTATTTGCCGAGTATTCAAAGGATCCGGTAATTTTGGCGAGGGCGGCTTGATTTTCTTCTTTTTGTGCCCAGGTGGTAAGCACTTACAGCACCTAACTAGTTTAATTTCGGTCTTGGCACCTACGAATCCATCTCTTCCTAGTCCTTGTTTTTTCTGAAATTCTTTAATGCCGAGTTTTAGACCATAGCTTTTGTAGCTGCCTCTTGAATTTGGTGTTTTGCGAGGTGAAGCTGAGGAGATAGAATCGCACTCTATTGCACGATGAACCCAATTCATATAGCTACGATCAGCTTCATTAGCAAAAATGATTTTGTTTTGAGTAGGAGAGTCTACCTCGCCTTTTTCAGGAAGGCTATGCTGACTTTGAAACTTCCGGACAAGTTTTTTGTACGAGGGTGTCTTGCGACCATCGGTAATTAGACCAGCACCATAGATGCGATTGAGCGATCGCTGAACCCAAGTGATATATTCCTTCGGAGAGATAACATCAAACCCAGATTTACCTAAGGCATAGCCTTCTCCAAGACGATGCAGCCTATCTAACGTATAGTCTTCTATTTGCCCCTCATTCAAGATCAGTGGATCGTGTAGATACGTCATTGTCTATCTCCATAAAGCTTGTTGTCTCAGAAGCTGCTTGCAGGCGATCACCGTCTAAACTACGCGCAAAGAAGATCCCACCTTGGCTTTTAGCCAATCTATGACATTCGGACGAAGCAATGTGCCTTGGCGAGTACCGCTGGCAAATAGGTTGCGACCCTGATGAATACCGACCAGATAACGCTGCCCAGAAGACTTATTTTCAATCCATACGGGGCCACCGCTCATGCCACTTTCTCCCCAAGCGCAGTAGGTAAGCATGTTGGGATACAGACTATGGACATAGCCAAAATCGTGATAGGGAAGCCCCGCAGGTGTCGAATACTCAGTAAATTCCTCTGAGTCTTTGGAATAGGGATATCCTGCGATGCAGACTTGACGCGTTTTAAGATGCGCTCGAAAAGTTCCGGTGACCCGTCTGAGTGCGGAATCGCTTTCCCTACCCCACCAACCTAGCTTTTTCTTATTGCCTGGTTTACTACGAAGCTCGATGAGTGCAATGTCGAAAGGCGCACCCTGGTGACTAGTTGCACGTTGGGAAAACTTTTGTGGAATAAAGTATCTACGATGACGATACGTTCCAAACTGGTTGGGCCTAAATTTTGCGTCGTTGCGTCCCGGTGATATTTCAATGCGGCTGGGCTCTATTCGTCGATTGCGACTGTCTAATCCCAAAATATTATGAGCAACAGTCAGAACATGGCGAGGGCTAATGAGTACCCCTGTCCCAAATCTGGCATCCTTCGCACTGCGGTTTCCTCTACTTATGCCAGCCGGGTACACTTTTTTAGGAAAGCTGACGTAAATAGAACAAACCCATCGCCAGGGTGCGTCTTTGGTATTTGAGATCGCATTAAACCCGCCTAGTTGATGTGAGGGCGGAAGGACGAGCGCCTGATTGCCAAGTAATTGACCGGGAGCATTGCGATCGCTCTTTAAAACATACATTTTCTGCAATCCTAGAATTTTCTCTTAATGCAAAGCTTTTTACAACATTTTTTTACAACACATTAGGCAAGCCACCATAGATTTTGTTGTACCAAAATCGCCCTTGTAGGCGAGCACCGACTCTTGCCAATTCTACAGCAGGCGCACTAGAGACTTTTCTCACAACAAACCGTACCGAGCAGCCTTCTTCTAGCCGTAGGTGAATTGGTAAGTTGTTCTCGCCCCAGGGATTGAGAATAAGATTAGTAGGTAAATAAGGATCGCGGGGCTGATTGTTGCAAAGAATCAGCCACTCATACCCCGGCGTTTCGACTAGCTTGCCGCTAGGCGGACTCTCGGGTAGGGCATATTGGGCAAAGCACAGCAGCCGACCGCACTGCTGCGGATGCAAATCGTGACGGGCTAACTCGACTTCATCGCCGACGTTGAGCGGTGCCGTTTGAATGCTGGCACTGTCAAAATAGTTGGCATCTAGCGGGATGCCACAGACATCACAGGTTGTTTTTAGAGCGGTGTTCATAATTGTTCTTAAGGCAGCGCGGTTCCATAGCCAAGCAGTTTGTAGCCATGCAGCACCATATAGAGCTCAGCGCCTTCATACAGTGGCCCTTCAGAGATTTCTTCGACTTCAAAGCGAATGGTAGAGCGAGGCATAAACAACATCGGTCTGGCAAAGGGGCGAAAGGGGCGATCGCCATTGGACTCTCCTAGCCCAGCAATGTTGTGAATGGGCTGATTTTGCAGTTCTCGGCCACTGCCACTATCTACAATGCTGTAGCGAAACTCTACGCCGCACAGCTTTACCGCCAAACAGCGAGCCAATGCCCGCTCGTCTAAAGACGGGGCTAATGCGGGTTGAACAACATTATCTAACAGCCAGTTGAGCGTGGGATTCGGAGAGTTGTTGAGCCCAGTAATACCAGTGGGAACAGCATCGCTCAGCTGGGTGCCGGGTGGGGCCACTGAGGGACGATCAGGTAGTCGTGTTGGCACAAAGCTATAGCCAATGGCAACGCCGACAAAGGCCCCTTCTACGCTGATATTGATGACATCCTGAACGCGGTTGCCGCGCCGCCCAGCTAGCGTAAAGGTGGCGACGTAATCGAAGGGAATTTCGTTGGCAGACGGATCACTTGGCGATCGCAACCCTTCTGCGACAGCTCGCTGGGTGCGTCTAAATTGAGTTGGGACTTGGTGTAAAGACATGGGATTTGTTCGGCCTTACAGAAGGTAATTTAACAGGAGTAATTCAACAGCACAGCTATCGACTCTCAGCCAAAGCGCCCAGGCTGAGAATCGAGCCAGTAATTACCAGGGTGATCGCCAGGTGGCGGGCGTTTGGTTCTGAAATGTCGGCGTAGTCGGTGGAAGGTGCGGCACATAGCCTTCCATGTCATCTGCTATGCCATAAAGCTTTGTTCCCGAATGCGGTACGTAGCCTTCCATGTCGTAATCATCATCATCTTCAGCTAGGCCTTCCATGTCGTCATAGTCGGCCAAGCCTTCCATGTCGTCATAGTCGGCCAGACCCTCCATGCCGCAATCATCATCTTCAGCCAGGCCGTCCATATCGTCGTAATCGGCCAGCCCCTCCATGCCGTAATCATCATCTTCAGCTAGGCCCTCCATATCGTCGTAGTCCGCTAAGCCTTGGATCTGATAAACCGTACCGTCGTCTGCTGCGTATAGCGCGCCAATGCCACCATCGGCTAGTCCGGCGTAGCCCGAAATACCGGCTCGTCTGAGCGTTCTTCTGGCTAAGCGTCTAGCGGTTGGCGTCGGAATTTGACCGGTGGCTTCTTTGAGGACAGCTTTGCTAGCCTGACGGGCAGCCTGTCTGGCTTGTCGGACGGCGCGACGTGCACCCCGCCTCACTCGCCTGAGCTTAGCCAACAATCTCTTGCGAGGTCGCCACCGCCCCACGACATTTCCCAGGCCATCAATACCTTCTTCCCATTCATACAGATAATTGTTGGGACCCAGGCTGAGTTCGCCGATCTCGCCAATCCCCATAATCTCGGTCAAGTCGTCATTGGAGAGTCCAGCACATGCGCCGTCAGCTAAGCCTGCCATCTCGTAGTCGTTAGCCAAATAGTCGTCGGCTAAACCCTGCATTTGGTATAGCGAGCCATCAGGCATCTCGTACAGTGCGCCCAAGCCATCGTATCCGGCAACGCCTGCTCGCCGTAGCAAGGGGGTTGCTACTCGCAAACCCGCAGAGACGGCCCTGGCTCCGGGGAAAGGCAAAAGTGCTGTCACGCCGCTAGCAACAGGCAAGGCCTTTTTCACCACTCGGCGAGTGACGCGCTTTACCCTGTTAAATATTCTCTTCCTACGCGCTCTACGAGCTGCCCGCCTACGACGCCACCGTCCGGCCAAATTACCCAATCCGTCGATTCCTTCAACCCATTGATAAACGCCACCGTCTGGCCCCTGGCGCAATTCTCCCACGTAGCTCCCGATTCCCATTACCTGGGTCATGTCATAGCCGTCAGAATATCTCATTAGTCTCTCTCCATCGTTTCGGTTATTGCGTTGTTAATCAAGGTCGAAAAAATTACTGAACATCGCGAGTGAGATAGCCATCGAGGACAACCCAAATTCTAAATGCGCCTTTGACATTGGCGAGCGCTTTGGGCACACCCTGGGGAAAGAGCATTTCTACCCGGAAGTTTTGTTGCGGTTCGATGGTGACGGGCTCTGCAAACCGAAAGGTCGCCATTGGGTCGGGTTCGCCGTGGTTAGAGATCTTGCTGCCGCCGGGAAAGATGCCAGCGCCGGAGGGGAAAAAGTAGGTGGGCATTTCGATCATGATCTTTTCACCGACCAGCAGCGTGGTAACAGAATTGTAGATAAGTTCTGAGAGAATTTTGTCAGCAGCAGAGCGATCGCACTCCTCCGCCATCTCAGCCCGCAGCGCCTGCCGCGCTTTCTCCTGCTCCTCAGCACTATCGGTGGATCTAACTTTCTCACAGTAGCGGTCAGCAATTTCCACCACCTTGCTCTCTTCATCTCCTTCTATACAAGGGCTCACAACGACCCGTAGTGCCCGTGCCTCAAAAGTATTCAAACTAGGCAGTACGCCCGAAGACTGTAAATTAGTCTCTAACTTCGTTTTGTTTTGTACATCTACAAAAAACCGCACCATCCTTGGATCGGTCATCGTTTCCATAAACGTTTTTTGCATCGGCTCTCCCGGTACAAAGAACGCATCATAAACCGGATAATGCAGCTTTTCTTTGACGCCTTGATACTTCCCCATGAAATAAAAGTCTCCTTAAAGTGTCTGTGTCTTTTTGCTGTTACTCTTTTGTTTTCGCCTTTGTGCCTGCGCCCTTTTGCCTGCGCCCTTTTACCTGCCCCCTTTTGCCTGTCCACTATTGACGTGACTAACAACGCCGACAAGCGCAAGACAATTGTCTTGCTGAGCGCCTATGGCGACTAGGCTGTGCTATCAATCGAAAAATTTCACCGTCGTCACTCAAATAAAGATCATCTGAATCATCGATCGGCCTTTGCGCTGCCCGCGCTCTGCCATGCCTGTATCTCTCTTGTCCAGGCAGGCCAGGGTTAATAATCATCAGCTCATCAAGCCCAATCGGTTCTCCCCAACTCATTTCATTTACCTCCTTACCCTTCTATCCCTCGTGCCGTAACACGGTAGTTTCCACCGACGATATACAGTTGAGATCCCGTCACATCGCACACCAACTGGGGTGGTGTTTCCATTCGATGGATGTAAGTGCGGGGTTGTCCTTGCTGCCATTTGTCCGAGCGGTACATCAGCCCGACCAATTCTCCTAAGCTCACTACCGCAGGTGGCATGCGGCGATCATGGCGAATGCGCTGCACTTGTGTCGCAGAGAAACGGTTGAACCGGCAATAGAGGCCCTGACCTTGATCCAAATCGTCTGCAAATCTAGCTGACATATAAACCTCATTGACTACAGTGACAGTGCTTGGATAGTGCTTGGATACGTATTTAGGGCTAACGAATCAATGGATGTTGTGGCCATGGCTGAGGGTGAAAAGATGGGGGGCGGGGCGATCGCTCAATCGAAAACACTCGCTTAACTGGCGTTGTTGGCTCCCACCCAGCGGCATAAGGCATGGTGGCATCTAGGGGAATCCATCGTCCTTTACAGTTAGCCTCTAAATATATATGGCTAAAGAGTGTAGGCCGCCTAGCATCAGGTCCAGTAAGCACTAGCCGCACCGGATGACCAATGGCCTCTAGCATTGCCCCCAACACAATAGTCATGTCATCGCAATCACCGGCTCTGAGCGACAACAATCGCCGCGCCGAGTGCAACATTTCTACCCGAAACGGATCTTTGGTGTAGCGAATGTAGCGCTGCACCCAGGCAAAGATAGCTTTGATTTCTCCCCAGTAATCTTTGGGTCTCACCTTGTGAGAGAAGAGAATGTCAATTGCTTTTTGCCGAACGTAAAAGTCTTTTGCACCTGCTCGAATTAGTGCTTTGACGTGCTGAAGCGTTGTTTGTGTACCGCGATAGCCCTTGGGAATATACCCTAAGCGAATTCGGGGAGCCTTCAACGAAGTTGCCACATATCGCTGCATAAAACAATCCGCCTTGTTCGAGCATCTAATTTATTTTCTCTATCAGCATATGAATTCTGTTGTTGGGTTACCAGTCACCCAACTGGGGACCTATGGCCTAGGTAATTCATTTGAGTGACGCTATAGACTAAAAACTTTGTATTACCTTAGGACTTACGCATTGACAAAATAGCAAGCCTGTATGCTGATAAGAGCCCCTTCTTTCTGAGTGATCGCGAGACCATGCGCGAGATATCAAAA
>JBCDAG010000256.1:0-10849 GCA_039186165.1 Cyanobacteria bacterium P01_F01_bin.53 | reverse complement strand
GCCTGAACCGTTGCATTACCAGCTTCGCATTCCTCGCAGTTACAGTGATGAATGGCTCGGTTACTCATCTTTCGACCTCCCCGAGTGTTTCTTCTCTACGCTAGCCTAAAAACATGAATTTGTTTCTTTACAAACACTTACAAGTGTACAAAAGAGATTTCAACAGTTTTAGCACAGATTTGTTGTTTCGAGAATCAGTTACCGCAGGGTGCTCCAACTTCGCCAATCATCTCAAACATGATTTGCAGCAAATTGGATACACAGCTACAGCGTTTAGCAAAAAGCAAACAGTGTATATACACTAGATATGCAGACGATCTAACATTCTCTACATCTAAGTCTAAGTTCCCAGCTCGGATAGCATGGTTATCTCAAGAAAACGAGACATTGATACCAGGCAAAGATCTAACGTCTATTATTAAAGAAAATGGCTTTCAGATTAATGATCTTAAATGTAGATTACAAAGTAGATATGGGCATCAGGAAGTAACCGGAATAACAGTCAATGAAAAGCTAAATGTTAAGCGAAAATATATCCGACAGGTCAGGGCTGTACTGCATGCATGGGATAAGTACGGCATTGAAAATGCTGAGAGACATTTTTGGGAAGGCTACCACAAACACAGAAGATACGAAAAGTCGAAAAATTCTTTCAGGTCTGTTATTCAAGGAAGAATTGAGTTTATCGGCTCAGTAAAAGGTAAAAATGACCCAATATACCAGAAGCTCTTAAAGCGATTTTCTACGCTAGCCCCTGATTTAGTAAATCCAGACAAAATTAGCAAACTTGAGAATGAGACGCCATATCCCAAAAGACCAGATTCTATAGAAACAACTATTTGGACTGAAGGGAAAACAGATATAAGACATTTAAAGACTGCCCTACAAGAATTAAAAGATGCAGGGAAAGTCAATCTTAATTTCAGCATCACATTTAAGGAGGATTTAGATGACCAAAAGCAAGGAAGCGGTCAACTATTTAGTATGTGCGAGCAGTTTTCCAAAGAGAAACAATCGAGTCCTATTATCGCCATCTTTGATAGAGATGAACCTAAATATATTAAGAAGGCACATGATGACACAATAGGCTTCAGGGATTGGGGAAATGGGGTTTACTCATTTGCACTCCCCATACCTGCTCACCGAGAGGATAAAGACGGAGTTTGCATAGAACTTTACTATAGAGACAGTGAGATTCAAACAAAAGACGAAGAAGACAGAAGGCTATATTTGAGCACTGAATTTAACGATAAGAGTGGGCGCCATCTAAGCTTAGATCTCAACGTTAGCAATCCAGGGAAATTAAAGTCTCCTCAACTAAAAATAATAGATGCAGATGTCTTTGATAAGGAGAACAAAAACGTAGCCTTGTCTAAAGAGCTCTTTTCACGTTACGTAGCCGATGGGCATCTAGGATTTAATCAATTTAACTTTGAACCATTTCGCGAGATATTCACAAGAATCAATAAAATCATCCAACATCACCTTGAGGGCCTCGGTTCCGTATCGTGAGATAGGACAAAGTCCTTAGATGTATGCAGGCAATAAAGGAAGTATTACCTATTCCGTCATGCCAAGAAGCTATTTGCCTGCCCATGCCGCGCTAGAGAAAAGATCCGTGTCCATAAAACATGGAACTCTATACAACGGCTCGAACCTTCAGATGATTTGCTGATAGCTATGATGCCTCCTCGCTAGGTCCAAACAGAGCCTCAAAGTCAGCGTCTACAGCGGCGGCCTCAGCTTGCTCAGGCGTTACGACTTCGGGCTGTTTTTTAGAGCCCAGAGATAAACTCCCAGCCACTTCAGAAAGATTCTTGGCAATCTCTCTTTCAGGGCCTGCCGTTTGGGGCTGAGGGGGTTGAGGGCCATAAATGTAGGCATAGTCATAGTGAACGGCATTGGGATGTCGCAGGACAGAAAAACCCAATTCGATAATTTTTCCAGCCGTGAACGCTTCAATAATTAAGTCCACCATCCGCTGAGGGCTCACTTTAGGCTGGCGAATAAAGTAATCACGGCGCGCAAAAAAGTTCTTTTCCCCCTTGGGCGTCACTAACCCATGGCGCTTATGCGCTTCCTGTACAGGGCGAATGTAATCACGGGTAAAGTCGTCCTGATTAGGCTGCAAGTGATATAGCCGTTCATGTTGCTCCCAGCTCATGGCAAATATCAGCTTCAATATTTCAAAACCTAGAATATAGCTCAGGACGCTGCTGTGCTCTTGGGCGCTGCCCATCAGGATAAGGGCGGTCTCTAGGTATAGGTCCGGATACGACCTGGCATCCTGAACGGAGTGCATATATACCTGACGAATATATTTCCTGAGCGTGTCATCATCCAAGTCAGCCTCGCTGCGAAAGTGCGCCAGGTGCTCATTCACTCGCTGCCGGGTATCATCATCGTCCACAATGCGCGATAGCAAGCCTTCAGCAGTGTAGGCATCTAAAAATTCAGCCTGCTGCGCCGAGGGGGTCGCACACACCAAATGGCAGAGTGAGAGGACGTATCGACGCTGATTCCAAGGCAGGGATGTCAGCCAGTCATGGGCCTCAGGTGGCAAACTAGAGAGAATAGAAATCGTGCTGGTTGGGTCGGAAGTAGTCACTAGAGAGAGCGCGATCGCACAGAAAGTTATTCCCCCTTAGGTTGCCCAACCCAGGGTCGATCTGAGCGCCTTCCTCAGTAACTTTATGCAGCGCCTTAAGGCCATTACGGAGGGCCATTACTGGTAAACATTACAGGGGCTAGCATTATCTGAGCGGGAGTGTTACCGAACAGGTCGTGCCAATGCCCACCTCACTGACAATAGAAATCTTGCCTTGATGCAAGTCCACACATTTTTTCACCACGGCCAAGCCCAACCCCGTTCCCGGCACGTTACGGACATTTTTGGCCCGTTGAAAAGGCTCAAATAGTCGCTGTTGATCCTCAATCGGGATGCCAATCCCCTGATCTTGAACGCCAATCACCACAGTGTCGGCTTCAAACGTTAGGGTCAGGGAAATATAGCCCCCCTCAGGCGAATATTTAATCGCATTCGACAACAAGTTTGAGAGCATTGAACGCAGGAGCTTTTCATCTAAGTTAATCGAATAGGCATCGCCTTGACAGCTAAAGGTCAGGTGATGGTCATCCCCCGCACTCAACTGCATTTCCTCAACAAAGTGGTCACAGTAAAGGCTCAGGGCTAACGGCTTAGGGTTAAAGGCCAAATTGCCCGATTCAGCGCGGTTAATTGTTAAAATATCGTCAAGTAACTGTACCGTATTTCGCACCGAGTCTTGAATACGATTCAAATTGCGTAACCGCTTTTCGGTGTCGTCCCAGGCGGTCTGAGAATTTTCCAGGACCTGAGCGGCGGCTAAGGCAGTACTCAACGGGGTGCGAAACTCGTGGGAGGCCATGGAGAAAAAGCGAGTTTTTAGGGCACTCAGTTCTTTCTCTCGCTCTAGTGCCAGGCGGGTTTCATTGAGGCGCTTACGCTCGGTGATATCACGGGCATTAACAATCACGCGGAGCGTATTGCCACTGTCTAAAAAGGGCTGACTGACCACTTCTAAAATTCGCCAAGAGGTATCGTGGTGACGATGGCGAAACTCAATCGGACTCTCGGGTTCTAAGGATTGGGTGCTGCTGAGCAGGCGATCGCGCAAGGTCTCTTCAGGCATATATCGCTGGGTGTCCCAGTCCTCAGGATGAACAAACGCAGACACATCTTGCCCGACTAAATCGGTCTGGGCATACCCCAGCACCTTTTCCACCGAAGGACTGATGTAAATAATCGTGCCTTCAAGATCCAAAATCATGATGATATCTAAGGCATTTTCAATCAGCGTCCGAAAATTTTTCTCCCTTTGTAGCAACGCTTGCTGGGTTTGTTTGCGGCTTGTCGTATCTCGCTGAACCGCAATCCAATGGGTGTACCACCCTTTCACATCCGCCACCGGTACAAGGCTAAACTCATTCCAAAATTCCGACCCATCTTTGCGATAGTTAATCACTTCAATGGTGACTGGGTCCCAACTTTCAAGCGCACTTCGAAGCCGATTGAGTTCAGCGCGATCGGTTTTTGGCCCCTGCAAAATTCGGGGCGTTTTGCCCAACACTTCCGCTGGTTCATAGCCCGTAATCCGGGTAAACGCATCGTTTACATACAAAATACGCGGACCGGGATTATCAAAAGGCTCAGCTTCTGTGATGATTACCGCATCATTGGTATTGACCACCACCGACTGGAGCAATCGCAACTCTTCAGCCTGCTTCTTTTGTTTGGTGATATCAACAATGACAGCAACAATCCCGCTAATGTTGCCCTCTGTGTCCTGTAGGGGCGCAGCAGAGCACATGACATCAATCTCACGGCCATTTTTTTGATACCGTCGCAGCTCTAGCCCCGTATGGGTATTGCCCTGCAAAACACTCGATCGAAGAATGCTGCCGTCTGCTAAGGGCACATCCAAAGAGACCCGGCTAGGCCGATCGAGCACCTCACCCTCACGCCACCCGAAAATGCGCTCAGCCGCTGGATTCCAAATTTTGACGTTACCGTCTAAATCCAGCATAAAAATGGCCCGAGGTGAGGCGGTAACCAGGGCGTTTAGGGTGTCATTTTTTTGACGAAGTGCAATCTCTGTTCTCTGCCGTTCAGCGATTTCAACTTGGAGGGAGCCATTGGTGGTGGCCAGTTCTGCGGTGCGCTGCTCCACCCGCGCCTCTAGCTGGGTATTGAGCCGTTGAAGTTGGTTGTAGAGCTCGGACTGTTGCACTGCGATCGCCACCTGCGTGGCCAGCTGTTGCATTAACGCAACTTCCCAATCTTGCCACTGGCGTGTCTGGCTACACTGGTGAGCAATCAGGGCACCCCAGAGATAAGGCTCTTCCGAGACAAAGGGTTGGGAACCGGCACCGTCATCGTCGTCCCGGCTATCTTGAATAATCGGCACGACCAGCTTGGCCTTCACACCAAACTGCTTCACGAACTCAGCCAAGCAAGGCTCCACATCGACCTGGTCAATATTCGAAATACTGCGCGTTTTCCCCAGGGCGTAGGCTTGGTGATATTCCCGAGGAAACACCTCCTCGTCAAACTTTCTATCCAATACTTTAGGATAGGGGCCCTCCACCGTTTCGTGGGTGGCTGACCCCGTCCCATCTGGCCAAAAGCGATAAATCAGAACGCGGTCAGCCCGCAAAAAGCCCTGAACTTCTCTGACCGTCGTAGCTAAGACTTCGTCAATATCCAAAGATTGACGAATTTGCTGAGCAATTTGAACCATCAAACGCTCGCGCTCACTTTTTTGGCGAAGCACGCTTTCGATGTGCCTGCGCCGCTTAACCTCCCGCACGTACCATCCTGTACCCACTAGCAAAAGGAGGCCGAGGCTGCTGCCTATAAGAGCAAAGTTGATCACACTGAGGCCAAAAGTGAGTTCAGCAAAAACCTATGCCACATAAGTGCATAGCAATAAAAGCAAACTTACAGAAGTAAACTTACAAACCGAGGAAAATTGCCAGGATAAGCAGGACAATTCCGCCCAAACCACTCAAGAACACACCAACCCACAGAGACTTAAGTGATTGAGGGGCCGTCTTTTGCCAATCCCAACGGAGATAGTCGAGGTCACTAGAGCCCTTGAGCGTATAGTAGACAATTGGCTCAACATAGATAGGCTCTGGCAATTGATCGCGGTAGTCAGTGCCATACCGAGCCATATGCTCAAAGGTCACTTCGCCCTGCTCGCGCTGCGGCAAAATCCGACGACGCTGATAAGGGACAATCGTATCGCCAAAATTACTTAGGTATTCTTCGCCGTCTAACAACGTATTGACGAAGCCCTGAAGCCCTTTAGTAGCTAAGACAATCGACCAAGCGAGCTTTTCGCGCTCATCGTACAAGTTACGCCCCAACACGCGCTGAACGCAGAGTTCAACAAAGCGATAATTATTGTTACACTCATAGGTCAATCGACGGAAAGAGTCAGAGAGCACCAATCCTCGAATAAAGTCTCGAACCGTGATTTGATTGGCCCGCAGCTGAGATTCTAAAAACCGCTCGCGGTGATGCTCTAACATCTGTTGTTCGTGGTGAATCTGGTGATAAGCCGCCTTAATCAACAAATCCATGTCCGAGGGCAACAAAAGATTTTCAGTATCAAAAATTCGAGGTTGTTCATCACCAGGGACTTCAAATCCATTTACCCGCTGATTCTGAGAAAGAGGAGCGTACTCTAGTAGTGGAATTGCCATGGATAAAAAGCTCTCCGAAATGAACGTTGTTAAAGAATAATTAATTGGGCAGTAAGCCGGCAAATTAAGCCTGTTGATCGAATCTTGTGCGGAAATTTCCGTATTTAATCCAATACTGCTTCAGTTGGTGGTGGGGCGTATGCAGACTTGCTTTGGCCCTGTACAAAACGACCTGGCGATGCTTCCCTTGCCATATTTTCCCAATAGAATCTACCGATATAACAGAACCGCCCAAGGCCTTAATGCTAGCATTGAAGCGCTCAATGGCTGCATAATTAACTGTTTCAAACAGAAAAAAGTTACCTGAGCAAATCACATGACGACTGCGAATCCAGCGTTGCAAGTTCTTTTGAGCAAGGGGGGGCAGGATCGCCATGGCCGCTGTTTTGGGAGCGGCTGGTTTCTGTTGTGGGTCACTCAGCACGCCTGACATAACGCGCTACCTCTTATACCACTTCAGTAATGCTGACAATTGTGCCTGAGGCCCGTTGAATCAGTTGAATCTGGCGGGTCAGACTATTACCCGGAACGGTGTAGGTTGTGTTACTAACGCGCTGAGCACGATTGAACTTTGCGCCTTGCACCTGAATCTTGAACATTTTCTTGTTGGCCTCACCCGTGCCAGCCAAGTTAACGGCTGGTTGCTCAATCGTGTTGCTGCTATTGGTCGCCACGTCATAAACCAACTGAGAGGCCTTCACCGCACCACTAATTTGAGCGGGGCCTCGGTCTAGGGCAAACATTCGATTGAAGGTTACTTGGCTTTGTCCGGCCTGGGTTTGCACCCGGCGATAGGGAACGGTATTTTCACCAAAGGCATCTGCGTACTCATCACTGGAAAGGTATGAGTCAATTTCAGCCTCGTACCCCTCTGACACGCAGCGAACGATATGCTCAGAAAGCTCTGGCTGGGACTCAGGGGGACGCCCTAAGAAGTGCATAAAGTTCAGCTCAACAAAGCGGTAAGGGGCGCAGGCTTCAAAATAACGACGGCGATAAAAGTCTGACTTGCCTACAGCACGAACAAAATCCCGAACAGAGAATTGCCCATCGGCTAATTTAGACTCTGCATTTGTTAACCGCTCGCTCTCCATGACATAGGGGTTGCCCAGTACATGCTTATAGACGGCTCGAATGACAGACTGGAGGTCATCGTCAGTATGCCCTTTCCAAAGGGTTAAGGGATTTGACGTGTTGACGATACTGCTGTCCATAACAAAGTTTCCTAAATATTTTTTCAATGCAATACAGGGATGGATCAAGATCGTGCCGCTTCCCCCACAGCACTTTTGCTAACGGCCGTCATGGAAGCGGTCTTGAAAAAACCAGCTTCTTATTTCATGGGCGCTGACCATAGCCACCTTATCTAGTCGAGAAATGAAGTTAGTCTCGAAAAAGTGGCTACGGCCAACGCAAGTGGGTTAAACAACCTCAGTGATGCTTACGATAGTTCCAGAGGTCCGATGGATCCGCTGAATCTGAGCGGTCAAGTTATCACCGGCAGCAAGAAATGTCGTTGTACTAATCCGTCTTGGACTATCAAACTTAGAGCCTTTAACCAGGATTTTGAACATCTTCTTACTGGCATCACCCGTGCCAGCCAAGTTGACACTGGGAGCCGAAATTTTGCTGCTGCTATTCGCGGCAACTTCATCGACCAACTGAGACGCTTTCACCGCACCGCTAATCTGAGCAGGACCGCGATCAAGTGCAAACATCCGGTTGTAAGTAACTTGGTTTTGACCAGCTTGGGTCTTACTACGACGATAAGGCACGATGTTTTCACCAAAGGTGCTTTGGTACTCATCACTATCGACGTAGGAGTCGATTTCAGAGTCATACCCTTCGGCAACACAGCGAACGATATGCGCAGAAACCTCAGCTTGGGACTCAGGCGGACGCCCGAGGAAGTGCATAAAGTTCAGCTCAACAAAACGGTAGGGTGCGCACGCTTCAAAGTAACGACTACGGTAAAAGTCAGATTTTCCGACAGCACGCACAAACTCACGGACGGACATGGTGCCATCACGCAATTGAGATTCAGCAGTCTCCAACCGCTCACTATCCATCACATGGGGGTTGCCTAACACATACTTATAAACCGCGCGAATAACAGCCTGTACATCGTCAGGAGAACTCGTTGGCCACAGTTCTACGGGGCTGATCTCATTAATAATGCTACTGTCCATTTAAACTCTCCGAAAAACAATTGTCTTAACTAAAGCGAGGCCATCCAACACAGATTCAATCAACACGTTTAATTAACATGTTTTTTAATTAACACGCTGCCCACTCAACGAGCATGACAGCTTGCTGAATGGAAGGCCCCAAATCGTCCTTTCCCAAGTCGTCCTCTCGTTAAACCTGCGTGATACTAGCAATCGTACCGCCCTCTCGATGGATCTTTTTATAGGTCTCGGAGAGTTCACTAAACGACACCAAGTAGACCTTATTACTCCTACGGAAGCGAGAGACGCGACGAACGGAATTGGCGCGGTAACGGGTGACCTCAATTCGGTAGGTCTTGCCATTTTCAGCAGCACCAGCCCCCAATCGTGTCCGTGCACTGTCTGCGGGGGTCCGGAAGGATGCGCCCGCACTCGCAGAAGAGATCACCGGCGTTGGCGTCCCTTGAATCGTGAGGCTGTTGAGCTTAGGACGCTTGCCTGCCAGGTCACCTTTCAAGCTACTGCTAGAAGGTCCACCCACCAACTCAAAGGTGTGGGTGAACTGCGCCATGCTCTGACACGCTTCTGACTTATGGCCACGGATGAAGGGAACAAAGGTTTGGCCAAAGTTATCGAGATATTCATCACTATCGAGGTAAGAATCAATATCTGCTTCGAAGCCTTGGGTATCCAGGGTGGTGCTGTGCGATCGCATTTCCTCTAGGTCCAAAGGCGCACGTCCCAGCAAATGCCGGAAGTTTAGCTCAATGGCCCGATATCGAGAACAGCTCGTGAAGAAGCGATCGCGGTACAAGTCAGACTTGGCAACTGCCCGAACGAAACCACGAACCGTCAGTTCACCCCGCTTAAACTGGGACTCCTGGATGGTGAGCCGCTCACTCTCCATCACATAGGCATTACCCAACACCTGACGGTACACCGACGAAATAATCGTCTCTTTTTCATCATCAGAAAGACCGGCCACCCACTCCACTCGTGGCATAGCCTCAAAGCGCCGAATACCCAATTGTCCGGGTGCACCCGCATCCACCCGTGGCACTTCTTTGCTGACGTAGGGATCGCAATAGTCTGCCGGGGAGGTCACTGTGGACGGCAGGCTGGCAATCGTTAGCCTATTGAGCTTGGGTTTTGTGCCCGCCAGGTCGGCTTTAAGACTACTGGTAGAAGCACCCCGAACTAGCTTAAATAAGTGCGTAAACTGAGTCATACTCTGACAGGCTTCAGTCTTATATCCACGAATGTAGGGCACAAAGCACTCGCCAAAGGTCGTCTGATACTCGTCACTATCGACATAAGAATCAATCTCTGCCTCAAAGCCTTTGGTATCCAAGATCGTGCTATGCGACCGCATCTCCTCTAAATCCAAGGGGGCACGACCCAGCAGATGGCGGAAATTCAGCTCAATCGCGCGGTAACGGGCGCAGCTCGTGAAGAAACGATCACGGTACAACCCAGACTTAGCCACTGCCCGGACAAATGAGCGAACACTCAGCTCACCCCGCTTAAATTGAGATTCCTCGATGGTAAGCCGCTCACTCTCCATGACGTACGCATTGCCTAACACCTGACGATAAACCGCCGAAATTATCGTTTCAGCCTCATCGGCGGACAGGCCAGGCACCCACTCAACGGGAGGGGTTTCATCAAACAGGCTGACACCTAGTCGCGGAGCAGGTCCAAAAGGCATTTTTATTAAACTCTAAGACAACAGCTAAAAACACACCGCCAGTGAAGAACGAACGTGACAAAAGCCACCTCATTACTCGCACTTACTTCATCCACGGGGCTTATGAGCTAAAGCATGGCACACCGAAAGTAAGGAAACGGGTAAGGGAAAAGGAAAGAAAAAGGAAAGAATGAGCAGACGCAATAAAACTTTAGATTGCGTTTCATTTGTTCTAATAGTTTTTGACAGATCCCCGAAAGTCTGTAGTGTTTAGATATATTAAAAAGTCTGCAATGCCTGTAGAGTCAGCTTTGACAGGTGCCAAAATTAAGGAATAAACTTTTTTGAAGAAATATAACGGAGTCAGTGAATTCCACTAGGGTTGGGGTCAGCTCTTGTGGAAATCTTGGCGGATTTAAGCGTTCTCCCTGCGTCTCGATACCCTTAAATGTCTCGAAATGTCTCGACAATACCTCTGACAAGCCTAATCTATTAACAAGCCCAATCTACTGACAAGCCCAATCTACTGACAAGCCCAATAGATATTTCGGCATACCCTGAGCTCAGCACACCATTCAGCACACCATGAGAATCCTGCTCGTTGAAGATGATGTCCGCTTGGCAGAAACATTGGCAGAGGCTTTGAGTGACCAGCGCTATATCGTCGATATCGCAGCGGATGGAGAAACCGGCTGGCACCAGGCAAAAGTACTCGACTATGACCTCATGTTGCTCGATGTGATGC
>JBCDAG010000255.1:0-10919 GCA_039186165.1 Cyanobacteria bacterium P01_F01_bin.53 | reverse complement strand
CAACACTGTAACGGCTTTGCTGGTTGTTCAGCAAAGTTTAAAAAGACGCAAACACTGCCGAGGGCATCCGGCAGCGTTTGCGTCTTTTGTTTGTGCGTCAGTGGCTCGAGCTGATTACCTACAATTAGGCAATTGAAAACGAAACAAACTGGCTAGCGAATTCTAACCCGTTGCACAGCAGGCTCAACCCGGTGTCGCGATCGCTGGCTTACGACCAGGGCCGCACCCCCTGCAAAGAGCAGTAAAGCGAGAATATTAGAAGGCTCTGGAACGCTTTGAGCCTCTTTTGTGCCGTCTTTCTTTTGCTCAAGCGTCTCAATGGCATGCTGGGCGATCAAATTATGGAGAGCTTCAGTGGGGTGAACATTGTCCCAAAAGACAAACTCGTCAGGATTGTCACATACTCCTTCAAAAACAAAGCCTGGTTGGAAGTTCGCCAGGCAAGAATTGGCGATATCGGAAAAGCCAAAACTGTCTGGGTTAGCCAAAATTTCCTCGAATAAGCCGCCCAAATCTAGCTGGGTAATCTTTGCGCCTGAGTCCGCCGAAAGTGCTGAGAGTTTGGTCTGGAGCAGGTCATTATGTTCGGCAGATAGGCTGCTTAATCTTGTAGAGTTTTGCGGATCTATTTGATTGAGCTGTTGGGCAAAAGGCTGAAATCCCAAATCGGGGAGGTTAGCGACGAGCACATGCTGTGCACCTAAATTGATCAGGTTGGCTGTTGCACTGGTCAGATTATCCGTGATCTGATTCGGTAAATTGTCCAGCGTGGTGGTTAGGCGCTCAGGGCGAAACAGTGCTTCGTTATAGTCATTGCCACCGGCTAAGAGTACATACAGCGCTTCTGAATCTGGAGCGAGAACGGGGGCCAGCTGGCTAAAGGTTTGAATTTGTTGCTGTAAGCCTGGGAGCTGTGGCTGGGTGGGGTCACTTGGGCTCGCGGTATTGAGATCGGAGCTTAAGCTGCCTGCCAATGCAAAGTTAATACCGTCAGCGGGTGGGGGTGTGGTGCCAGCAATAATCCCAGGTAGTACCTCTGAGGAGAGTGAGGGGGCAAGGCCAAAGTGACTCGCGAAGGGCTGCACCCATACATCACCGTTAGAGAGTTTGTTTGCGTAGGGCGGTGACGGTGGAAAGCCTGTGAGGTTAAAAATATTGCCTGAATCGACTAGGCTATCTCCAAAAATATTGAGTTCGGTATAGTTTTTGGCCAAGGCCTGTAGGGGTAGCAGCAGGCTAAGGGCCAAACTGCCTGCGGCGCAGCGGCCAAGAACCCTGACTGCGTATGGCGCTAGCTTTTTTATAGAAGAAAACGACTGCATAGATTTTTTAAAGTAAGGACTTGGAGACTGGAATAAGCAGCTCAATTACGATCACTCAATTGCCATAGATGCCTCTGGAGATGTCACAGAAGATGCCATAGAGATTTATCAATAATGGCCGTGTTTATCAGGCCCATATTCGATAGTTGATCATTGGATTGCCAGGTGATATTTCTAACGGTATCTAACCAGTCTTTACTGAGAGTTGTTAATGAGGACCTAGCAATATTTTTTGATCGATTACTAACTTATAGAAGTCGCTCCCTTGAAATTCAAGCTCAAATATCACAAAGTTTATGAAGTTTGTGAGAATCCAATGTAGTAGCGGTGAAGCCAGGGTAGGTTTAACCAGTTGAAGCAGGGCCCTGAGCGATCGCAATAGCTCTGTTTCTGTGCTTTACCTTAGTCAATACACGTCCATCTTACCTGGGCCATAGAGCGTATTTCACCCATAAAAAACGCGGTCCTTCAAAGAAGAAGAGACCGCGTAGAAAGGACCGCGTTATGACTGCGATGTTTTGTTTTGGTGTTTTGTCAGGTGCCGGTTAGGTCAACAAGCCAGTAGTTAATCTAGCCATGTAATCAATCTAACCAGTAGTAAACCTGACTAAACGTCACCTAATAGGCTTTTCAGAGCCTTAAAGCGTATTATTCGGTAGGCCTTTGCCAACGCCCCAGATAACGAGCTTTCCGCTGTCATCAGTGCTGTAGAAATTGAACTCACTACGACTAAAAGCAACGGCCTTAATGGGTTTGCTATGACCGCCGTCTAGGGTGAATGCGATCGCGCCTTCGCCATCCTTGGCTTGCAGGTCAAAAATGTAGACTTTGCCATTGTGACAACCCAGTGCCACGTAACGACCCGATGCGCTAAAAGCCAGATCATTGGTAGTATCTGGCACCGTTGTAGCGGTCAGTGCCTGGCGTTGGTTGCTGTATATTTGCAGAAACCGGCCCCGAGCAACCGCCAGCTTATAGCCATTAGGACTAAACGCCACTGCATTCACCGAGCGAGAAGAGGAAATATTATTTGGTGAGCTATTGGGCTCCAGTGGGTTGTCCCACAGGTTTACACCCAGGTTGTTGTTGCCTGCTGCTAGCTGGCCTTGGCTGCTAATCGCGACGGCCTGTGTAGAACTAGAGTTACGGTTGGGACCACGCAGTTCGCGCAGCAAAGTGCCCTCTAGATTAAACATGCGCAAGGCGCCATCGCCGTTGCTGGTGACGATGTACTGTGCCTGTGGATCGACTGCCAGATCAATGACGCTACCCCCTCGGGCCGGAAAATCGTTCAAGGTATTGGCGTTGTAGTCTGAAATGCGCACGGTACCGCCAAAGGTGCCGCTGATGAGTTGCTCACGGTTAGGGTGGAAGGCCACACTGCTGACTGCACCGCGATCGCCAGTGTACACAGGTCCAATCGGTGTGCCTCCTGATTGCCACAGGCGAACGGTAATATCTCGACTCGCGGTGGCAATATTGGAATTGGGATTGCTCTTAGCGGGTAGGAAGGGCTCCACAGCGATATCCGTGATGCCTGCTGCATGTAGCTTTTGTTCATCCTGCTGAGTAATTACTCGAATGGTGCCTGATTCGGTTGGATCTTCTAGTCGAGTTTTGCTCAGTGCGTGCCAGGTATTCGGGCCGACGATACCGTCTGAAACTAGCCCATGATCCGCCTGGAAAAAGATGACGCTGCGAAGAACAACTTCACGGTCAAAAATACTGTTGCCAGGAAGTGAACCGTAGCCTGCAACCGTGAGTGCTTCTCGCAGGATAACTACTTCAGGTTTGCGATCACCAAGCTGCAACAAGGGCATATGCACTGGAGCACCCGCATAAAGTGCCCGCCAGGTATTGGGGCCAACGATGCCATCTTCTGCAAGAAACATGCGGTACTGAAACAGGCGAACCGCATAGTCTGTCAAGGCATCAAAAACGCCACCAGAGACTTTTGGATTGATGACGTAGCGACTTAGTAGCGCTTGCAATTCAGCAACATCCGCGTGATTGGACCCCAGGGATAGGGTGGGCTTGTTGCGCTGCCGAGTAGAAGTAGCACTGAGCGGACGAGAAGTGGTTTGCATGATTTTCTCCTGATGAATTCTGTCGAGTAAATGATTGGAAAATTGTGAGAATTAGAAAGCGGCAATTGCAAAGCTATGAACCAGAACAACAAGTACAGTGTTGTCGGTGTGTTTGTTTTTGTTGAATGGTTTGTTGTCTGTTGTTTTGATAGTAAAAGTGAAAAGGGAAAGACTAGGGAAGCCGCTGTTTCTTTTACGCTATGTCTTTGTTGTTGAGTAATGGCTTTTTCTAGGCACAGGGAAAGTAAGCGTCACAAATTGCTTCGACGTGCCGATAGTCCGTGCCACAACACCCGCCTAATACGGTGAGATTTGGCAGTTTTTCTTTGAGGGCCAAGTATTGTGCCCCGAGTTCTTGGGGGTTGCCATCATCGAGCGTTTCGGCTTCATCTAGTTCTGCGTGGCTCAAGCGAGAGGCATTGGCCCGTATGCCATAAATGCGACCTACCCAGGCTTCTCCCTTGACCAACACATCTTGGAAGTGGGTGGGATGGGCACAGTTGATCATGTAGTAGTCGGGGGCGCTATTAGTGGCTTTATCCACTTGTTCAATCGCCTCCCCAAGCGGTTGCCCGGAGGGAAGTCGGCCATCTGTTTCTACCGTGAAGGAAATGACCACAGGTAGCCCCGCGACTTGAGCGGCCCAGGTAATGCCAATTGCTTCTTCGGCATAGGTCATGGTGATGGCGCTCACGAGGTCAGCGCCGCCAGATTCAAAGGCGTTTACTTGCCCGCTGTGATAGGTTTGAGCGCTCTGGGCATCCATCAGCATATCTGGGCTGTAACCATCACCCCTCGGGCCAATGCAACCACTAATCACGATGGGCTCATAGTTTGCTTCATCGCGGATGGCTTGCAGGAGAGCAATAGCTCGCCAGTTCATGTCTGTTAGGCTGGCTTTGTCATAGCCGAGCTGTGTCCCCCAGTCGGGGTTTGCTCGCCACGTGGGGCTCTCTAGCACCATGCCGACATTGTATTGTTTAGCGATCGCAACATACTTTTCAAAGTATCGCCGGATAGCTGCTGTTCCAACAATGTCCTTAAGCAACACAAAGGCTGCAAATTCGGGAAGATGCAATCCCTGTTGAAAAATTAAATCTGTTTCTAGGCCGCCGTCCGTGATAAACACTTGATGCTGAGCTTGCGAGTCTACTTGGGGTAGCTGGTGTCTGTAATTTCTGGTTTTAGAACTATGTTTAGCGGTATTTGGAGAGTGGGGTGTGATGCTGTTCGTCGTCATAAAGCTAGTCATAGGGTATCTCCTGGCTTGGGATGGTTTCGTTTTTCAGAACATTGAGAAGGGCCTGTTGGGTGATAGGCATGCCCGATGGATCAACCCTGTGATCAAGCTTTTGCCAGCTGCGCGATTCTGCCGGTAAGGCAAAGGTGATGAGCATTATGGCTGTGAGAAAACGGAAAGCGTGGTATCGCATGGGGGTAAGTGCTAACGCGACAAATGCAACCAGTGATTGCAGCAAGCGACAGTTATCATCGCTATGGGGCCAACTATAAGAATCAATCGAGAATAAATCGGGAAACCTATAAACTCGTCTGCCAGTTCTTTCAGCTGGCTGATATTGCGCTCATATCTTCCCGACTTCTTCCCGGTTGTCAGGTACCCTGATGTTGAACTTTTAAGTAGCCTTGGGTTTCATCTGCATTTGCACTGTTTTGCCCTGATGTCCTCAGCACTGCCCCCCTCCCGCATTCCAAAGTTGTCTCCTCAGCGGTCTTTGCGGTCCGTCCTAGTGGTGCCTTTGGTGGTGCAAATTTTTGCGGTGGTGGGACTCACCGGGTACTTTGCATGGCTCAATGGTCAGCGTGCTGTGAACAAAGTTGCTTCCCAGTTGAGCCGTGAAATTTCTGGGCGAATTCAAGACAAGCTCGAAGACTCTGCGGACAGGCCTCACCTGCTCAACCAAATCAATGCCGATGCGGTGAGGCGAGGCACCCTCGCCACCCAAAACCGTGACAGTGAGCGCTATCTCTGGCAGCAGATTCAGTTTTTAGACAACATCGCCTGGCTGTACTTTGGCTCTGAGCAAGAGGGCGCATTTGTCGGTGTCACCCGTACGCCGGAAGGTTCGTTTAACGCGGTGGTGAATGAACCGATCGATGGCTTTGCGGGGCGCTTTTATGCGCTGGATGGGAAAGGAGATCGCACTGACCTCATCAACACGCGCGAGGGGCCGTATGATGCTCGGACTCGGCCCTGGTATCAAGATGCGATCGCTGCGAATCAAGAAATTTGGACGGATATTTATCCCGCCGTGGGCACACAGCAGCTGATTCTCAGCGCGGCCTTGCCGGTTTACGATGGGCAGGCCGATCTGCTCGGCGTTGTGGCAACAGATTTTTCCCTGGATGACATTAGCCACATTTTAAAAACGGTGGAAATAGGCGAAGGGGGCCAGGCTTTTATTATGGAGAGCTCTGGGCGACTGGTGGCAACCTCTACAGATGAAGCGCCCTACATTACCGACGACGAAGGCACCCTACAGCGTTTACAAGCTAGTGATAGCCAAGATGTGGTTACTCGCCAAATTGCCCAAAAAGTTGCAGAAACCCTCACCCTCGAAGACTTTACCGATTCTACGCAGCTTCGATACACCCTCAACGGTAAGAAGCAATTTGTTCAGCTGACGAGTTTTGATGATCAGCGTGGGATTGATTGGCTCGTGGCCGTCATCATTCCTGAATCCGCATTTATGGCCGAAATCAGAGGCAATACGCGCACCACTATTTTGCTGTGTCTGGCTTCTCTCCTGATAGCGACCCTGGTGGGCTGGCTAACGGCGAGGCGCATCACGCAACCGGTGTTAGCCCTCGATGACATCAGCAAGGCGATTACGCAACGCGCCCAAGAGAGTCCACTCCAGGGCAGCTTAACTGACCCGCTCCACCCACTTCAGGGCGAAGCGATGGTGTCTCAGTCAGACCAGGGGAGTGCCCGCCCCCTGTTTTCCCAGGGCATTCGTGAAATTGATTCCCTCGCGGCCTCCTTTAGCCAAATGGCCAGTCAGCTGCAAGACTCCCTTGTTGAGTTAGAGCATAACAACGAAGTGCTTGAAGACCGGATTCAGCAGCGCACTCGAGATTTGGCCCAAGCCAAAGAACAGGCGGATGCCTCCAACCGTGCCAAAAGTGTTTTCTTAGCGAGTATGAGCCATGAATTGCGCACACCGCTAAATGCCATTTTAGGCTTTTCCCAAGTGCTGCTTAAGCAGGATAATCTCACCCCAGAACAACAGAACAATCTAGCCATTATTCATCGCAGTGGTCACCAGCTACTCTCTATCATCAATGAAGTGCTGCACCTGTCTAAAATCGAAGCTGGCAATACGACGTTACGTGAGCAAACCCAGGCGCTCAATCAATTGCTGGGTGCGCTAGAGCAAAGGGCAGTTGCTGAGCCTGCTGGCTTAAGGGCAGAAGATATCGCTGTGATGCCAGACGATTGGGTGCGATCGCTCCATACCGCTGCCCTGGCCGTCGATAGCGATCGCCTCATGCAGCTCGTGCAAGATATTCCAACCCAGCACACTCCCCTAAAACAAAACCTCGAAAACCTGATAGCTCGCTTCAATTATGAACAAATCGTAGATGCCACGCAGGATTGTTAAACTGAGGCTCGGTGCTTAAGCCGGTTGGCTGACAGGCGTAGGGGTAGTTCTGCGATTTTCTATGAAGCATATTGTCATTGTCGGCGCAGGGCCAGCGGGTGCTGCCACAGCCCTATTGCTTGCGCAGCAAGGGATCAAGGTCACACTACTCGAAAAAGAAACGGCGTTTGAGCGGGTTTTTCGAGGAGAAGGGTTGATGCCTGCGGGCTTGGCTGCGCTGTATCAGATAGGCCTACAAGAAACTTTTGAGGCGGTTGCCCACCGGCAGCTTACGTCCTGGGATTTTTATGTGGGGGGACAGCGGCGGATGCGGGTGGTAGAGCCTGAGATCGCATTTGAGGATACTCATACTGCCACTCAAATTATGGATCAAGGTACGCTGCTAAGGGCCATAGTCGAGAAGGCTCAGCAACTGCCAAATTTTGAGTTTTATCCTGGATGGCAGGTGACGGAACTGGTGAGAGATGCCGCCTCCGAATCGGTGACATCGGTCGTGGCGACTTGTCAGGGTGAGCGTCGAGAATTTGTTGCCGACTGTGCGATCGCCTGCGATGGTCGCTATTCCCGACTACGCAAGCTCGTAGGACTAGAGCTGGCTCAATCACCGGCCCAATTTGATGTCCTGTGGTTCAAGCTCCCAGCTCCGCCAGCTCTGAGCGCTGAAACCCCATTTATTGTCTGCCTCCAACCCGACCGACAATTTGCGTTTTACCCTTCCTGGGATGGCACCGTGCAAATTGGTTGGATTGTTGAAAAAAGTGCCCACAAGAAAGGAGGGCTTTCAGCTCTAACAGCGAAAGACTGGATCGAAGAATTTGCCCAAGCGCTACCGCCTGATTTTGCAGCGCACTTTCGTGAGCACAGGGATGACTTACAAGGGCCCATCTATTTAGATGTGCAGGTGGGGTGTTGTCAGCAGTGGAGCATTCCAGGACTGTTGCTAATCGGTGATGCTGCCCACCCGATGGCCCCTAACCGCGCACAAGGGATCAATATGGCCCTGCGTGATGCCATCGTGGTGGCCAATCATTTTTCTGCTTCAAAAGATGAACCTATCTCTGCGGATGTACTCACCGCGATTCAAGCAGAACGACAGCCCGAGATTGAGGCAGTGCAAAAAATGCAGTTGGCGGAGTGGCGAAAGGTGGAGCTGATTTCGCAGCCAGGACTGCCCTATTTGGGGTTTAAGGCGATCGCATCGCTTTTTGGCCGATTCAAACTCACCCAAAACATCTGGCTCCACGAGCAAAAGGGTCTGCGTGAAGGTGTATTGCCTGTGCAGCTTTCAAAACGGGAATGATTCGGTAGAATGCTAACTAAACTAATTGGTTTAGCGAACAGCCTGATAGCCCCATGTTTATTCCTCGCCCTTCGTTCCTTTCCTCCGTTCCTCGGATAACCGGTGCCAGGTCAATGCGTTCTATGATCGGTGGCTTGTGTGCGGGGGCGTTGTGGCCTGTCCTGTCAGCGCTATCACCCTGGATTCAGTCGGTGAGTGCTGCTGAGCGAGTGACCCTGACCTATGGTTTTGTGGAAATATCGACCTCGGTAGAAGCGCTCAGGACTTACGCAGAAAGCGGCGAAGCCAATTCAGAGCTATCCCCCTACCTAGAATTTTTGAACGACGAGCAGATATCGCAGTTCCGCGCGGCGCTGCAAACCCGGCAAGATGTGAACCCGGTTGAGGTGTCCCAGTTTCTCTATTCTTCTATTGGTGCCAATATCCTAGACTCGCTGGGGGAGGTGGTCACGACCCAGAGTCGTCGCAATGGTGCCATAGGCCTGCGGGGGGCATTGGTCCTCGCTGCGGCTGAGCCAGATGGTTTTTCTCTGCTAGGTGTGTTGGAAAACTTCCCGACCAACAACGTTCGCATTGATTCTAGACGTGCCTTCCAAGCGCTGAACTCGTCTACGCAGCTGATTGAAGATACACGGGTGGCGATCGCAGCGATCGAGAGTCAGGTGAGTCCAGCGCTTGTGGCTTCCGTGCCCACGGTGATGGATTTGGCTGCGCCAGGAGAGTACACCGTGACGACTCAGGCGCTGACCTTGGTCGATAGCGATCGCACAGCAAGTCCTGATTCAACGGCACCCCGTAGCATCGACGTTGCTTTGTATTTGCCCGCTTCTACCACGCCAGTACCAGTCGTGGTGGCTTCCCACGGCCTAGCAGGTGATAGTAAAGGCTTTACGGTCATTGCGGAGCATTTGGCAAGCCATGGATTTGCCGTGGCCGCGCTGGAACATCCGGGGAGTGATCGCCAGCAATTTTTGGCCTTGTTGAACGGGCGTGCGGATGAAATTGCAGAGCCCACCGAATTCACCCAGCGTCCTTTAGATGTCTCCTTTTTGCTCGATGAGCTTACCGAGCAAGCTTCGCCCAATGGCCCTTTGGCCAATCAGCTCGATATGGAGAAAGTCGGCATGATTGGACACTCATTCGGGGGCTATACTGCCCTCGCTGTTGCCGGTGCCCAGTTAGATCTAGAGGTGCTGCAAGCTAACTGTGCCTCTAACGAACTCATTTTCAATGCGGCCAACACCTCTATGTTGTTGCAGTGCACGGCACTAGAAGCGCCTGAGCAGTTCACAACCGATCTTCACGACGAGCGCATTCAGTCCGTCATGGCCTTAAACCCTATTACGAGCAGTTTATTTGGTCGTGAGGGGTTTTCCCAGCTGGCGGTTCCGAGCTTGATTGTGGCAGGGACAGCCGATCCGATTGCGCCAGCGCTGTTAGAGCAAATTCGTCCTTACACCTGGCTACACGAATCGGTCGAGGCTACCGCCGAATTGGTTGTGGATGGCGCTGCTGAGACGACTGATGCCTCGGCTAATGTGGCCAGTGACATGTCAGAAATGTCTGAGAATTCTGCTGAGGCAGCGGCTGAGCTACCTGCTCCCAATGGTCACTATTTGGCCTTAATTGAAGGGGGCTCTCACCTATACGAAGCACCCGAAATTGAAGGTGAAAATGTCACGATTTTGAATGGAATAGTGAGTCCGGATGTGGCGCTAACGGATAGTTATCAAAAAGCGCTCAGCCTAGGTTTTGCAGAAGCCACCATTGCTCAGAACCCAGACTTCCAAAATGTTTTAGAAGGGAGAGCGATCGTTCAAATCGGTCAGCAACCTCTGCCGCTGTTTGTGATTAGTTCCCTCACCGAAGCGATGCTTAATCCTCCCCCGGCAGTTTTGGAAGATGCCGATGGTGAAAGTATGGATGGCGTGGAGGGTGAGGCGTCGAGCGAGGAGATGCCTGAGCCAGTTCCCGTTATTCAATAGCTCAATAGCAATGCGGACCCAGCGCTTAGAAAAAACAACAGAACGCTGTTATCATCAATTTCGCTTGTCATTTATTTGACCGTCATTTATTTGACTTCAATTCCTTCTTTTAATCCCATGGCTTTGAAAGTTTACGGTATTCCCAACTGTGGCACCTGCAAAAAGGCGATCGCCTGGCTGGATGCTCAAGATATTGATTACGAATTTATCAACACCAAAGAACAACCTCCCACCGAGGCGATGATCACCGCGTGGACCGAAGCGCTCACGGCGAAGCCCATGCGTAATACCTCCGGAGGCTCCTATCGAGCCCTTGGCGAAGAGAAAAAAACATGGAGTGATGCGCAATGGGTCGCGGCCTTTGCCAAAGATGCCATGTTGCTCAGAAGGCCCTTGTTTGAAAAAGATGGCAAGGCTGTGATGGTAGGCTTTCGAGCCAAAGAAGAAGAGAAAATCGCCAAGCTCAGTTAAGCGACCTCCGGCAAAGCCGGAGGCTTATATTCTGTTAGCCCCTCAAAGGGGCAAGACGGTGAGCCCCCAAAGGGGGACCATTACTCAACCCTATGTTACCGGCAGGTTGAGCTGCTCCAAGCGCTCGTCCT
>JBCDAG010000254.1:0-10944 GCA_039186165.1 Cyanobacteria bacterium P01_F01_bin.53 | reverse complement strand
TCGGGAGTGGGTAAGCATTACAGAACTGGCCGCCGATATTTACCCCTATAGCAGTAAAAGTAAACTCTTAGAGGCGCTAGAGTCCTTGCGCTGGCGATCGTTGATTGAACAGCGCGGGAATACCTATACCCAGCAGCCGGTGGTAATGGAATATGTCACCCTGTGCCTGATTGAGGCTATTGGCGAAGAACTGCTTAATCCTGGCTGTTTTGATGAGGATACTTCTGAGGTTCCCTTGCTCGCTAGCTACGCGCTGCTCAAGACAACCGCTCAAGACTTTATCCGCAATAGTCAATGTCGCCTGATTGTAGAACCGATTCTCACCACCCTAAAATCGCAACTGCGATCGCCCAAAGCCATCATCACCCAATTCCAAACCCTCCTCTCAGCGGCCCGAGATGTCGAGTTTTATCGGTCGAGCTACGCGGGTGGTAACCTACTCAACCTTTGTTGCCAAGGCCAACTGAATGTTGCAGATATCGACTTTTCTCAGCTCACCATTCGGCAGGCCTTTTTGCAGGATGCCACGCTCCACCATCTCAATCTCTCTCACGCCACCTTTTCCCAATCAGTCTTTACCCAGTCGTTTGGCATTGCACTGTCAGTGGCCTTTAGCCCAGATGGCATCCTACTCGCGATGGGCGATAACAATCACAATATTCAGCTGTGGCGGATGGGCGATCGCCAACCGTTGATGACCTTAAGAGGTCACCGTGGCTGGGTTTGGTCAGTGGCCTTTAGCCCCGATGGAAAAACGCTAGTGAGTGGCAGTGTGGACTACACAGCAAAGCTGTGGGATGTGGCTTCAGGAGAATGCCTTAAAACGCTTCAGGGCCACGATAGCGTTGTATGGTCGGTGGCCTTTAGCCCTGATGGCCAAACCGTCGCCAGCGGCAGTGAAGATCAAACCGCTAAAATTTGGCAGGTGGAAACAGGCAACTGTCAACAAACACTCACAGCCCAAAGCGGATGCGTCCGATCAGTCACCTTCTACCCACAAGGTAATATGCTGGTCACGGGGCATACCGATCAATCTATTCGGCTGTGGGGTATTACATCTGGAGAGTGCCTGCGCCACTTCGCAGGCCATATGGGACCGGTGTGGTCAGTTGCCCTAAGCCCAAATGGTCAATGGCTAGCCAGTGCCGGAGCCGATCAAACCATTCGCCTTTGGGAAATTGTCTCTGGTGATTGTCTTCATGTTTTTGAAGGGCATAGCGATCAGATTTGGGCGGTAGCCTTTAGCCCCGATGGGCAAGCACTGGCCAGTGGCAGCAATGACCGCAGCGTGCGCCTATGGAACATTGAAAGCCGTAGCTGCCTCACCACCTTCTTGGGCCACTCGGATCAGGTTTGGTCAGTGGCCTTTAGCCCCGATGGGCAACAACTTGCAACAGGCGGCTTTGATCAGACTATTCGGCTCTGGGATTTAGAAACCTATCAGTGTTTGCAGACCTTGAGTGGATACACCAACTGCATTCGCTCGCTGGCCTTTATGCCCCAAAGTATGACCCTCATCAGTGGTGGGGATGATACGCTGATTCGCCTTTGGGATAGTGACAATGCCCAGTGCATCAAAACCTTAAAGGGACACCGCAGCGGTGTCTGGGCGGTAGCCTACCAGTGCGGCAATCAAACACCCAGTAGCCAAGTGCAATTGCCGCAAAACCTAATCGCGACCGGGGGCTTCGATCAATCCATTCGCCTATGGGATAGTGAAACCGGGCACTGTGTAAAAGTATTGAACGGCCGGGCCGGGTGGATTCACTGCCTCGCGTTTCATCCCCATAGGCCGCTGCTAGCGAGTGGGAGCATCGCCCCTGTCGTGCAAATTTGGGATTTAAATACGGGAGAATGTTGCCAGGTCTTACAAGGTCATACCGATCAAATTTGGTCTGTTGCTTTTAGTCCAGATGGCCAATACCTGGCCAGTACAGGCGCTGATCGCGACGTTAAATTGTGGAACATTGAGACTGGAGAGTGCGTGCAAACCTTCCAAGGGCATACCGATTGGATGTATGCGGTTGCATTTGTTCCACTGCATTCGTCTCTTTTCCTTCAGAAAAAATCCTCCAAAGTACAACAGTCAGCACCGTATCAATTGGCCAGCGCGAGTGGCGATCGCACCATTAAGCTATGGGATATCAAAACGGGAGAATGCCTGCGAACCTTCCAAGGTCACGACGGCTGGGTCTATTCCTTAGCAGCCCATCCCTCATTGCCCTTGCTCATCAGCAGCAGTCATGACAACACGGCCCGCATTTGGGATGTGCATACCGGAGAGTGCCTCCATGTCTTGCCGCATCGTGCCTCTCTTTGGTCTATGGCCCTCCACCCCCAAGAGCATGTCATCGCATGCAGTGGTGAGGATGAAGAAATCACCTTATGGGATGTGGAAACCGGGGAACAGCGCCAGCGTTTTCAGATCGCTAAACCCTACATGGGCATGAAAATCACCAATGTGATAGGTCTCACAGAAGAACAAAAAGCGACCTTAAGAGAACTTGGTGCCTGTGAGTAAGTCTTACGGCTACGCTACAGGCAGCTCTTCAGTAAGCAAAGTAAGTAAGCAAGTAAGACCAAAAGGGAAGACTTCGAGAAGCTTTAGAAAGCCAACTGAAGTCTTCCCTTTTTTTATGAGAATTTTTCACTCATCGAGCATGCTGACTATGTCGTACTTCCCTAAGTCTAAAGGCTCTGAAATCACCTTACAGAGATAACTTCAGAGATTACAGGGGGAGTAGAACTCGATCAATGCATCCTCTTCGAAGCGAGAAGAGAGCGGGAAGAGAGCGGGAAGAAAAAATATCTCTTTATCTTCCCGATTCCGGACGTGACGAGGACGCTTTGCGGACGCTGCTATTCATATTCTGTTTTCAGAGCAGCAAACAAAAGCGTTCAAGCAACGAATAACTGCTCTTTTCACTAAAACCTCTCGTACATCCACTAAACACATTCAGGAGATTATTCCAATGGCTTTTTTTGAAACAACTGGTACTAACGGCAACGACACACTCACTGGCGATAGAAATAGATTCAACACAAAAGACAGAATCAGAGGCCTAGGCGGCCATGACCTGATCGAAGGTCGTCAAAATAGAGATATCCTTTACGGCGGCCAAGGTAATGACACCATTTATGGAGACTACCAAAATGCCAATTTCTCTTTCCGAGGTGGGGGAGATAACCTTTACGGAGAAGATGGCAACGATGCTTTGTATGGTGGTGTTGGCGGCGACCTGCTGTCTGGCGGCGACGGCCACGATACCCTCTCTGGTGGTGTAGGTAACGACACGCTCCACGGCGGCAGCGGCAATTACAACGACTTCTTGTCTGGCGATGATGGCCACGATTACCTGACCGGTGGTGACGGTAATGACAGCCTCTATGGTGGAACTGGCAGTGACACCCTGTTGGGTGGTGCTGGCAACGACTTCATCTCAGGTGCGCCTTTTAACCCCTCCGGGAATGACGGCGTGGATTATTTAGGCGGTGGGGGCGGCAATGACACCTTCGTTTTGGGAGATAAGGACGGGGTCTTCTACATGGGAAATGGTCATGCTATTATCACCGACTTTGCTCGAAATGGTGCGCAGTTTGACACCATTCAAATCAAAAATGGCGTCGGAGGTGAAGATTACAATTACCAATTTAATTACAATTCTACCAACCAACAAACAAGCATCTCTCTGGGCGGTAATTTACTCGCTCAAGTCAATGGATTTGTCGATCACACCGATGTGACCAGAGTTTAGTCGCAACATGCTTGCGTGCGATTCAAATCCCCTTCGACTTGACACAGGTCGAAGGGGGGAACCCCTAAGTTATGCAGCTGCGATCACATTTGAGGAGGATTGTCGGACGCCGCGCCGCCTGAGTAATACCCATGCAATACACGGGCATCCCTAGTTCTTCCTTATTCCGACATACCTTGTGATTGTCAGCAGGTGAACGGCGAGCAAATGACTGCCGCCTCAGTTCAATTCTCTTTCAATATCTGCGGACGTTCTCAGGACGTTACCTTCCATAGGCTACTTCCCAGCGAATCAAATTCCAGAGCACCTGAGGCCAGAAGATAGGCCAACCGCTAAAACCGCCCTGTGTACCCACTAACCACTTTTAATCCAGGAAATATACAAATGACGACCCAAATTGTTCCTTCCCAATCTCAAAATAGATTTGGCCGCGTAGCAGCCTTTGCATATGGCATCACGGCATATTTTATCTTTCTTGCGACGTTCCTATATGCCTGTGGCTTTGTGGGCAACGTCATCGTCCCCCGCTCCATCGATTCTGCGCCCATCGTGCCCCTAGGTCATGCGCTGATGGTCAACATTGCCCTCCTGGGCCTCTTTGCCCTTCAGCACAGTGGCATGGCCCGCAAAGAGTTCAAGCAAAAGTGGACAAAAATTGTTCCAAAAGCTGTGGAGCGTAGCACCTACGTGTTGTTTACGAGTCTGTGCCTGATCACGTTGTTTTACTTCTGGCAGCCTATGGGCGGTAGCCTCTGGCAAATCAATAGCCCTATCGGCACAGTTGCCCTCCATAGCTTGTCTGCCATCGGTTGGCTGATTGTTCTCGGCACCACCTTCTTAATCAACCACTTCGAACTCTTTGGCCTACAGCAGGTGTGGTTTTACCTGCGCGGCAAAAACAGTGCTCCTGCAAAATTTGTGACGCCCGGTCTTTACAAATATGTTCGTCACCCTCTGTATGTTGGCTTTTTGATTGCTTTTTGGGCGACGCCTTGCATGACAGTTGCACACCTTGTGTTTTCGCTGATGGTCACGCTCTATGTGCTGAGCGCTATCCAGCTAGAAGAAAGAGATTTGATCGCCGACCACGGCGAAAACTACAAAAGCTACCGTCGTCGTGTTCCCATGCTAATTCCGTTCACCCGCAGTCGCCGGTCTGCTTCGTAACGTTCCCACTCGCACACACCCACTTACCAAGGTACTTCCCATGAAAACGCTAACGACGCCTCAAGAGAAAACTGTTTTGAACAATGCGATGACGGCTGCTAACAATATCTCCTTTCGCTCCGCAACCAAACTAGGCAAAATCAACGGCCTACGTAATGTTCGCGACACACTGTCTGGGGCCCAGGCCTACGAAGTATACGAATTTCAGATAGAAGCTGGTCAGCTTGATCTGGTACTCGATAGTGTCACTGCACATCCGCCCGTCATGACTTTGTACGCTCGTATAAATCGGACTAGAGTTGGGACGAATCGTACAGCAGATTTCATTACCCAAGCCATTCCCGCTAGTGCTCGCGAACAAAAAATTATCATAGGGGGGCTTGGCGCAGGCACTTATTACATTGGGATAGGTCGTAGCAGCTCAGCGCATGTCCCCATCGACTACCGCCTATCGATTCACCCGCGTCCTGACCGACAACTCATTGAATCCGAACCCAATAACTCTGTACCCAGTGCCTACAATCTTGGTGGAAAAACCAATATTCCGCTAGTGGGTCAGCGCCTTGTGCATGGCCATATCAGTCTCCGCGACACCGCTGACTTCTATCGATTTACACTCAATCAGGCCAGCTATGTTAGCGCAACCTTAGCGCTTGAGGAGCTAGGGAGCCGTGCCGTATTAGAAATTTTAGATGCCAATAGGAACCAGCTCAAAACAGTATCCATTGCACGTCCTCGAAGCCAAGGCAGTGTGGAGTTTGATCGCCTTCCCGCAGGCACATACTATGCACATATTCGGCCCCTTGGCCCCACAAATACCCCTTACACACTCTCCCTGACAGGCCTTCCAGTCGATGCAGGCAACTTCACAATACGCATGCATCGCATCACCGCCCTCGATGACTTTGAAACCTGGAGACGCGGTGGTTCGGGTGAGGCAGACTTCTACTACAAAGTCTCTATTGATGGCATTCCCTTCACCAGCGAAGTTTTTGACGAAGATGACGATAGAGAGTTTAGAGGAACTGGGCGTTTTGCAGAGCGCCGTATCCAAAAAGTCGATATAGGGAAGCGAATCATCCCATTCTCTGTATCACTCTTTGAGAAAGATTTTCGCAATGATGATCATGCTGATATTAATCCCAGTTCTGCGCTGAAAGATCTGGCCTTGAACTACGATACCCTCACAGGTGAAATTTCAGGGCAAGGCATCAGTGTACAAAAAGAAGGTCAGAAGATTACGGTGCAGGGAAATAGTGGCCCCAAGGCTCGGATTACCTTTGAGGTGAACTATAACACCCTCTCCACAGGTGAAATTGATCCATAGTTATGGACCCATAGTTATGGATCAATAGCCATTACTTCGAAACCCCAATGTTTGAAACATTGGGGTTCAAACATTGCTCTTATAGAGAATCACCCTTCTTAGATTGGGTACCTATTCGCTTCGGTATTGCCGATATGACGGCCCATTATCATGTGCCCTTTCTCGTATCGCCTTGGTCTTACAGCACGTATCGGGGCAGCTAATAAGGCGCTATAAGGGACATAATTCTTAATGCCGTTATGGCGGCACTGTGATGAATTTGACAAACCCATAGAAGAACGCCGGATAAAGTCGTAGAAATTCTGTTCTCTAAAAACACCTTCTCCGGACAATCTTTATGGGTCAGAGTAAACTACAGCTTAGGCAAAAGCTTCCTGGGTCATCACCGCCGCCCTATTCTGGATGGCAAGCGGCGATCGCACGCTACTTCAGTTTTGAAGACTATAGAACTAACTTCCGCACGGAGATCTTGGCCGGGTTAACCACCTTCATGACCATGGCCTACATCCTCGTTGTGCATCCACTCATTTTGTCGGATGCAGTATTTTTTCAGGAATCTGGTGACCTGTTTCGAGAATTAGTTGTGGTCACAGGGCTGAGCGCGGCGGTGGGGACGTTGGTAATGGGTCTCTATGCAAAATATCCCTTTGTCCAAGCGCCTGGGATGGGAACCAATGCCTTTTTTGCCTATTCTGTTGTTTTAGGATTGGGTATTGATTGGCGAGTTGGCATGGCCTGCGTCTTTATTGAGGGCCTAATTTTTATCGCGCTGACCGTCACTGATGTGCGTCGGCATATCATTACCGCAGTCCCTAGCTGCATCAAGGCCTCCACTACCGTGGGGATTGGCCTTTTCTTAGCGTACATTGGCTTGAGTGGCGACACAGCCATCGGAGGTGCCGGGCTGATTGTTGCCAATGACGTGACCAAAACGGCGTTCGGCAGCTTTACAGAACCTGCTACCTTACTGGCCACATTTGGAATTTTAATTTCTGCTCTGTTCATGATTCGGCGGGTCAAAGGCGCGCTGCTATGGGGCATGGGCGGAACTGCAATTTTAGGCTGGGTACTGGGGGTTGCCAAAGCCCCGACCGGATTTATGGAGCTTCCGGCCTTTCCATCCCATTTGTTTGGTCAGGCTTTTGTGGGACTAGGCGGCATTAATGGCAGCAACCTGATCGATTTTCTCGCCATTTTGCTGGTGTTCCTGTTTGTCGATATGTTTGACACCATTGGCACGCTTATGGGTGTAGGCACGCAGGCGGGCTATATCGATCGGCGGGGTGAATTACCTCGGGCAAATCAGGCGCTCTCGGCAGATGCGATCGCCACCACGGCTGGCGCAATTATGGGCACCTCAACCGTCACCACCTTTGCCGAATCTGCTTCTGGTGTAGCAGAAGGCGGACGCACCGGGTTCACGGCGGTCGTCGCCGCGATTATGTTTTTGGTAGCGCTGTTGTTTGTCCCTGTATTTGAGGCAGTGCCTGCCTTTGCCACCGCACCGGCTTTGTTGATTGTGGGCGTGTTGATGATGTCCAGCGTTAGTAGAATCCGTTGGGATGACCTCACCGAAGCCATTCCCGCTTTTGCCACTATCTTCTTTATTCCTATCGGATTCTCGATTGCAGAAGGATTGGCCCTGGGTTTGATTCTCTATCCTTTTGCCAAAGCCGTGAGTGGTCGCACAGATGAAGTGCCCACCGTGACGTGGATTTTGGCGGCTGTCTTTATTGCGAGATTTCTCTTTACAGCGCTGCGCTTTGGCTAGTGATAGGTCATGTCGAGGTTGATATCAAAGAGGCTGATATCTCACAAAAAGTCTACATCAAAGAGGCTGATATCTCAAAAGAAGCCTATATCAAAGAGGCCTTTATCAGAACACATGCATCGGAGATAAGTTGATGGAACATACCGTTTTCTCCTGGGGAATTATTGCCTTTCTCCTTGGGACTTTAGGCATAGGCGTTTGGGCATCCAAACAAATTAAAGGCGACAGTGTGAATTTTTTGGTAGCGGGGCGGGGGTTGGCGCTGCCACTGGCCGCTGCCACCTTAATGGCACAATCAGTAGACTCTAACGCCACCCTGGGGAATACCGACTTATCCTCAGAATTTGGCTTTTGGGCGGGCGCGGCTTTGCCCATTGGGCTGTCGTTATGTTTGTTTTTGACCGGGACTTTTTTGGCCAAACCCATGAATCGCATGGGCCTGATCACCATTCCCGATTTCTATCGGGTCAAGTATGGGCGCAAGGTAGAGCTGATTGCAGCCTGTATTATGTCGGTTAGTTTTTCGTTTCTGTTGGCCGGAAACCTGGTAGCCGGGGGCTTTATGTTCCAAACTTTTTTAGGCACCAGCTATGTCGGCGGCATTACGCTACTGGCCGCCCTTGTCTTTGCCTACACCGTCTCAGGGGGTCTGTTTGCCGTTGCCTACACCGACGCCATGCAAATCATCATCGCCCTCGTCGGCTCCTTCGGTTTGCTGGTGTATCTGCTCGCTAACTTTGGGTTAACCGTTGCCCCAGGCATGGGGCCTTTGGCATTGGATCAGCTAACGTTGGTTAGCTCAGGTGCTGCGATTAACTGGGCCAGCATTTTGGCACTGGGGTTAGGCAATATGGTAGCCATTGATTTTATGGCGAGAATTTTTGCGGCGGAGAGTCCAGAGACCGCTCAAAAAGCCTGTTATGCGGCTTCTGCGGGGACCTTAATTGTCGGCATTCCCTTCTCCATCATTGCCCTATCGGCCAACAACATTCTGGAACAAGCCGGTGTGGTTGCTGACGGGCCTGTACTATTTGCCCTATTGCAAAATGTTGTGCCGCCGGTGTTGGGCTTGCTAGTATTGGCCGCTATTTTGTCAGCCTCTCTCTCTACGGCGGATGGTGCCATTTTAGGCACGTCCTCAGTCTTGGCCCACAATGTATTTGGTATTCGCCATGGGATTTCCCACGAAGGGGGCGGTGATCGCCTGCTGAAAGTCACTCGATTACTCTCCGTCGTAATTACCCTATTAGGGGTGTTTTTAGGGCTCCGGGTGCCTCAAACAGGGGTCTTGCTGCTATTAGGATTTGACCTTGGATTTGCGGGGCTAGTGGTACCTCTCCTGGGGGGATTGTTCTGGCCCCGTGCGACCCGACAAGGGGCATTGGCTTGCATTATTGCGGGCTCAATCACGCGGCTAATGTTCTTCATTTTCATGCCAACGATGTTTGGCATTGACAATACACTGTTGTATATTCCCAATGGTCTTTTTACCGCTGGTTTTGACGGGTTTCCGACCCTGATTAGCCCGATTGTTGGCCTAATTGCCTTTGCGGTTGTATCTAAAAAGACCTATAAACCAATAGTCGCTGAACAACAGAGTATTACTGAGGTTCGCGAGAAAGTGAATGCACTGTAGCGCTTTTTTCAACTGTCTTTTTCAGCTGAAGAAGACAGTTGAAAAAAGTCGCAGCAAATTCATTCAGCCTCACATCGTATAAGCTTACGGACGCTTTTCAGGAACGATTGTCCATTACAGAAACAGTTAGTCTAGGGAAACTGTTAGGCCAAAATGTATAGATTAGGGCATCGTTTATGGGACGCACATTGGTCGGCATGCTTAAGGCGCTGTGGCGCTATCCGGTTAAGTCTATGCAGGGGGAAGCATTAGAGGCTTCTGAAGTTGGAGAAAAGGGTTTGTTGGGCGATCGCACCTACGCGCTATGGGATGTGAAAACCAACCGCATCGCCAGTGCCAAAAACCCCAAAAAATAGGCTGCTTTGCTAGACTGCCGCGCCCAGTTTGAAAAAACGCCCCAGGCAGGTGAGCCCATGCCGCCCGTACACATCGCATTGCCCATTGGTGCGACTGTCACGAGCACGCAGGCGGATATTAACCCGCTGCTCTCCGATTGGATTGAGCGAGAGGTACAGTTTCTCTCTTCTGTACCTAAAGCCCCAAGCCTGGATCAGTATTGGCCGGATGTGGAGGGCAGAGAATATCAAGACACGGTGCTTGAGCTGTTTATGCCGGAGGGTACTTTTTTTGATGCTTGCCCTATCCACGCGATCACGGTGGCAACGCTCGACCGGCTAAAGGAGTTGTATCCTGCGGGTGAATTTGAGTCCTGCCGGTTTCGACCTAATCTGTTGATCGATACGCAAGCGGCACAGGCCAGCTTTGTGGAGAACAACTGGGTAGTTCACGTACTCACGATTGGAGAGTCTGTGAGGCTCAAGATTGATTCTGCGTGTCCTCGGTGTGTGGTAACGACCTTGGCACAAGAAGGGCTACCGCAGAATTTAAATATTTTACGAACAACGGCGCAGCATAACGATGTGATTGCGGGGATTAGGCTGTCGGTGATACAGGGTGGGATTATTCGCAAAGGGGATTCTGTGTGGCTTAGGGCCGACGATGATTAGGCACTGTGTGAAAGGCATGCGGCTCAAGACGTCTTTCGCCTCGGGCATTATGAGATGTCTGCTTGAAATTTCTACTGAGTATCGCAGGAAACCCGTGCCGTAAAAGTCTCTGATTGACGCTCTCCCCCTAACCCTGCGGGTATAGACGGAGATTCTTGCTTCATAGCCACTTAGCTAGACAACAGCCGCAACTGCTACCCCCGCCAGCTCGACTCGACAAGCATTTTCATAAACCGTGCGCCCCACGGCTGTCTTGGTGGACATTCCCTAGCGCCGCAAGG
>JBCDAG010000253.1:0-10970 GCA_039186165.1 Cyanobacteria bacterium P01_F01_bin.53 | reverse complement strand
GTAAAGGAAATAGCGTACCCGTGAGCTTATGGGTGAGCGATCGCGAATACCGATTCTAGATCTAAACGGCTAAGTCTAGACAGCTCACACTAGGGCGCTAAATCCAGGGCGCTAAGTTTAGACAGCTTAGCTTAGCCAATCCCCTCAATCACTGGATGAAAGTAAAAGGACAAACCAATCACCGCATAGGTCGCCAGCAGGAGCGTCCCCTCTAGCCAGTTCGACTTACCATCAGCACTGATGGAGTTCGCCACCAGTACGGCCACAACTACTGAGAGCAACTCAAAATTATTAAAGTCTAGGTCCATGGGCTGCCCCATCAGTGCACCAATAATCACCAGCAAAGGACCAACGAAGAGCGCAATTTGTAAACTAGAGCCCACCGCCACATTCAGTGACAGATCCATCTTGTTCTTGAGAGCGACGGTAACTGCTGTGGCGTGCTCGGCAGCATTACCAATCACCGGCAAAATAATCACACCGGTAAACAGTTCTGAAAAACCCAACTGCTTAGAAGCCACTTCTAGCGTACTCACCAAAAACTCTGACTCGACGGCAACCGCCAGTGTTGCAGCCAACAGCACACCGATCCAGAGCTTCAAATTGGGCGTATGCTCGTGCCCCTCATGAGCCTGAATTGTATCCACAGTGCTCGCATCACTGGGGTCCACTAACGCTGTCGTCCCTGACGTTTCACCCGTACCTTCTTCCAGATCTGCCACACCCACATCATATAAATAAGAGTGCGTTTTCATTGAGAACAGGAGCGTCAGGGCATACACACCCATCAGCACCACCGCCACAGCAATCGAGAGCTTTTGCAAAATCGGCTCTTCAATCCCCGTAGAGGTGAAGTCTACGGCGGTGGGCATCAAAACAGCAATTACAGCCAGGTTCATGGAGGAGGCATTCAACCGGGCAATCGTCGGCTGGAAGGTTTGCTCTTTGAACTTGAGGCCGCCGAGCAACATGGATAAGCCCATCACTAGCAGCAGGTTCCCAATGATGGAGCCCGTAATACTGGACTTAACGACATTAACCAGGCCTTCGCGCAGGGCAAAAACGGCAATAATCAGCTCAGTGGCGTTACCAAAGGTGGCATTCATCAGGCCACCCAACGAAGGGCCCAGAACTACGGCGATTTCTTCAGTAGCAGCCCCCATCCATCCGGCGAGCGGAATGATGGCAAGGCCTGCGGTGACAAATATAATCAAATCACTCCAGCCGAGGAAGTGGCCGACTATGGAGACGGGAATAAACCCGAGAAAGCCGAAGAAGATTATATTTTTGATGGGCATCTGAGGGCTCCGAAGAGGAAGTTAAAAAACGTGCGTTAGACACAGCACCGTGCGTTAGACACAGCACAAGGTAGCCTACACAGATTACCCATGGGTGACGCTCCTATCAAGATATGATGGTATTTGCTGAAGATTCTTGACCCACAGGCTATAAACAAAAAGGGAATCTGAAAAGGGGCGTATGAAGATATTTTTGAAAGTAGTCGCTGCCTTAGTTGGCATGCCGCTGATAGCGATCGCACTCTTTGGCATTTGGGCCAGCGCAGGCACCTACGAAAAGCAAAACTACGCTGCTATTTTTGACTTTGACGCGAGCCCAGATCCCAAAACGGCTACACCCAAAGAGTCCTACACCATTGCGACCTACAATATTGGCTATCTTTCAGGGCTAGAAAATAACAAGACGACCCAGCTTGACCAGGCTTTTTTTGAAAACAATCAACAGCAGGCAATAGATGCGCTGATATCAGTTAAGCCAGACATCATCGGTTTTCAGGAAATTGATATCGAGGCCAAGCGCTCCTATGGCGTGAATCAGGTAGAAGCGGTGGCCAACGGCTTAGGGATGGGCGTGGGTGCGATCGCCATCAACTGGGATAAGCGATACTTGCCCTTTCCCTACTGGCCACCTTCAGGCCACTTTGGCAAAATCATCTCCGGACAAGCCATCACCAGTCGCTACCCCATCATCAAAAACAACCGAATCGTGTTGGAGAGGGTGCCTAAATCTTTTATCTACAACGCATTTTATTTAGATCGCTTAGCGCAGGTTTCTGAAATTCAACTGGGAGAAAAGGCGCTCATTGTGATTAATGTGCACCTAGAGGCCTTTGCAGAAGAGACACGAATAAATCAAACAAAGTTTGTACGACAAATCGCTGAAGATTATGCCAAAACCCAGCCGGTTATCGTTATGGGTGACCTCAACAGCGCCCTCAACCGCAATACCATTGTGACTGCACAAGGCGAAATTCTTGCAGAACGTCAGTTTTCTATCAAAGAAATGCTCGCTTCTGAACAGCTGGCCTCGGCAGTCCCTCAAGAAAGCTGGAATGAGGAAAATGCGACCTTCCCAACCGATCAACCAGAATATAAACTCGACTACCTTTTCTACACACCCAGCTCCATTGAAATCCTAGACACTCAGGTACTTAGCGCAGCAGCACAAGCATCTGACCATTTACCATTAGTAGCCCAGTTTCGCTTCAAGTAGTCATCTCAATTCAGCACCTCGTCAACACCACCTTTGTGCTCTCAAGCATCAAACAAAAACCGCTGCAAATTACTTTTTATAAGTAATTTGCAGCGGTTTTTGTCTATGTGCCGAGCCCTCACTGTCAGCAACACCAAAGGGCTAGCACGCTCACAGTACAGGGAATATCAAAGACTCGGCCTTTTTACTTTACAAGGGGGATTTAACCGCAGCGACATTCAACACGACTGTCGAAGGCTAAAAGGAAAGAGAAAGCGCTAGGTTAGGCAACTGCGAGTTTCTTACGCTTAGCAACAGAACCAACACCGCACAGTCCCACAAAGGCCAAGCCAAGCAGAGAAGCGGGTTCTGGTACTTCTGTTACAGAAACACTGTCCACATGGGCACCTAAAGTATCGCGGCGACCCAAATAATTAAACTGAAGACGGGTCATGTCACTGTCTGCAACAACTTCTGTGGAGAAGGTTTTCCAGGATTTACCCTCGCCTGTTTTGCCATTGCCACCATCAAATTGCTGGGAAAAGACATCGCCAAACAGCGTCTCAAATTGGTTACGGTCGCCATCGATATTAGGACGAGCCGCATAGGAAAACTCAAGGCGATATTTTTTACCTACTTTGGTCACGATATCTTGAAAAATGCCTAAGTCCTCATCAGCGGCGACTGCTCCGTTGTACTTATGAGCATCGAGTTCGGCAAAGTGGCTACTGCCATTGTGGGATTTACCCGCTACGCCGTTACGGCGGACTTCCAACGTGCCACTAGTCGTTACCTGCCAGCCCAATTCTGACTTTTGACTGTCCAAATACTCACCATCAAAATAATTCCAATTCGTTTTGTCACCACGCTTACCTTCTGTGAGGTCAAAGTTGTCAAAGCCTCCATTGAGCACTAAATTACCAGCAAAAGCGGGCTTACCAGAAAGGCATAATGTGGCACCAACAGCAGCACATCCTAAAATAACAGCAGTTTTCTTCATAGCCCGATTGTCCAACGATCCAAAATAAAAGAGTAAGAATGAAGCCCCTGCGATTTGTCCCAGGTGGCTTCATTCTTACAATTCACTGAATATTGCCTACAAAGCACTACCAAGCTGATAGCTACATATAGCCTTGTTTAGCACGAACTATTCTGTAGGGCAGACGTAAAACCGAGGCATCAAACAATCAAATAAACTTCCTTGTGTGAGTTGGAATACCGAGTGTTCCAGACCTATTACGCCCCTTTCCAGCCGTCACATATGCATTAGTACGGATAAAGCTTCAACCAACACTTCAAGGTTTTTACGTGGTTAAAAAATATTATTGGCCAGCCCCGTAGAAATCTAGGGAAATACCTTTAGAACTGCATCTCATACACAGTTAGCTTGCATACATTCCGTCCACAACTCAACACTTCAATAAACTCCAATAAGCCAAAGAACCTGAGTCAGCTAACGCTAACTCAGGTCTTTAACAAATCACAAATTACATCCACAAGAAATACACGAGCTATCAATATCGTCGATAACTAATCAGAGCATGCATTAGCGAATGATAGATTTCGAACGAGCATCCAGACCAGCTAGACGGGCAGCTTGCACATCATCGACGGATTTGGACTGGGTATTCAAACGCTCCAAACGCGTTGCCTGGATGTTATCGATAGACTTGGACTGGTTGTTTAACTGTTCTAAACGAGCAGCCTGAATATCTTTAATAGCTTTGGATTGATTGTTTAGCTGTTCAAGGCGTGTGGCCTGAATATTGTCTACAGCTTTGGATTGATTATTTAGCTGTTCGAGACGAGCAGCCTGAATGTCTTTAATGGCTTTCGACTGGTTGTTCAGCTGCTCTAGGCGTGTGGATTGAATGTTCTCGACAGCCTTCGATTGGTTAGAAAGGAATTCGAGGCGAGTCTTTTGAATATCGTCGATTGCTTTGGACTGAGTGTTTAGCTGTTCTAGGCGAGTAGCTTGAATATTCTCGATTGCTTTGGATTCAGCGGCGTTAGCATTGGGAGAAAGTACAACCGTAGCAGCAGTCAAAAGTAGCGCGGAAAAGAGTTGAGTTTTCATGTGTTTGGCTCCTTGAAAAGTTCAATGGGTTTGCTTCATTGATTCAAGAATGCCATCGCTATCGGGTTGCCTTCTGAGGGTTGATTAAGGGGTTACTGAGACTCGCTGAGTAGCTGCCATGAATTGTTCACAGGGACCTCTCAGCATCTGCTCAGACAACCTTGAAAGCAGCTGGTCCACAAGGAGGTTAACGCTTTTATTTGTAGGTTCGCACTCGCTTAAAAGGATCCTGTTTAGCCACCCATTTCAGAAACTTTTCCATCGCGGGGTGCGATCGCAACAAATCGGCGGAATACAACTCTGCCGCAAGCTCTTTATTCGTAAAGAGGGTGTGCACCTGCTTATGGCAAGGCGAACAAATGTCAATCGTAGAACCAAGATCTGCACGATGGCGCTTATTACGGCGCTTAGTTTGTTGACGAGGGACTAAGTGATGAACCGTCAGCTTAGGACAATCGCGCTGACACAGTTCGCACACAGAAGATTTATGAGTAGCCAATTGGCAATTTTTCATTCCACGCAGTTTTTTATTCCACTCAGAGAAACAAGGCCAGAGACCAAATCAAAGACAAGACCAGAGATTCAGGCCTAAAACGTACGCCATATGCCATGATTCATAGGCGTTCAACTCATCGTCATTCTAGTGTTCCTATGCTTGGCCTTGCCATTCATACCAGCAGCCCCCAGCTCGGCCTCATGCTCAAATCAATTGAGGCTTGCGACATTCATAAAAACAATGAACCCGTGGAGCGTTACCAGGTATGGGATTTGGGCCGTGAGGTATCGAGCCAGCTACATGCCAAGATGATCGAGTTTATTGCTCCCTATAGTTGGCAAGACTTGAGCTTTGTAGCAGTGGCCAAAGGCCCGGGGGGCTTTACGGGCACGCGGATCGGGGTCGTTGCCGCGCGCACGCTCGCACAGCAGTTGGATATTCCCCTGTATGGGGTGTCTTCTTTAGCGGCCATAGCAGCACAACATACCAACAACATCGGCACAGACAAGGCACTTGCTGTCACGCTACCGGCCAAACGAGAAGCCGTCTATGGCGCAATTTATCACCACGATGACCAGAACATTCTGACCGAGGCGATCGCAGAATCCGTCGTACCAGAAGATGAGTGGGCACAGCAAATAGAACAGTGGAAGGGTGCTCCCGCTGGCACAACAGAGGTAAAACTACCCAACCATGCGGGATTAGCCGATTCTGTCCGGGGCGTGATGACGTTAGCCATGGCTCAGTGGAACCAAGGCCATCGTCCAAATTGGTCTTCAGTTATGCCCTTTTACGGTCAGCATCCAGTACATCGATAACGCTCTAGACCTTATGTTCGGTGACGAGGGTGAGGCTAACCCAAGCACCGGAGGCATCGTAACTGCGAATCATTCGCTGGCGAGTGTTGGCATCTAGCAACCAACCAGCTTCTAGAAAGAGCGGTTGACGAGGGGTAATACGCAGCGGGAACGTCGCGGAGCCCCCGTCAGGCAAGAGCATAACCGTGACGCCACTCTCAAACTCAATGGTTTTCCCTTTGAGGGTGCCTGTAGAACTAATGGGTGGCAGACCAGGCATGACGATGGATTGACGAACCTCAGAGCTGCTGAGAGGCTCCAAGACCAGCTGAGTCTTTTGAGTTTGCTCAGGGCGAAGGTCAGCATATTGAGTGACGGCCTCGCCCTGCCAAGTCCCGAACAAGTCCGCAATCTGTAGCGGGGCTCGTTCGGTAGCTTGCGAACCCTGCAACCGCTCACGAATTAAGGTGAGCTGCTTAAACGTGTTCGTTTTATCAAAAATCGGCAACAATCGTAGCCGCCGCTCACCCGAAATCAGACCCAGCTCCGCCCCAAATTCTGAAAAAGGGGCCCACTGCATGGAGCCATGGGAAAAGGCACCCTCTGCAAAAACGAGCGTGGCTCGATTGAGGGAACGATAGTCAAACGCCTGGACATTGGGTTCATCGCTATAGTCCCACTGGGTATAGCGTCGAACTTCTTGGTGCATAGCCTTGCCCTCATCCTGAGGGATTAAGGCAACTTCAGTCGGCGCATCTGACAAGACTTGACCTGAGACAGACATTTGGGTGAATGACCCCTGCCAGGTGCCTGCATTTTTGAGCAAACGTTGCCACTGAGAAGTGGGAGCCAGTGAAGTGGGAGCCAGTGATGTTGGCGCAGGCGAGCTAGAAACCGATGAGGACTCGTCAGAACTAGGAGAAAGAGGCATAAAAAATTTTCTACAGGATAGATTCACATCTGTGATCAAGATCACGGATTTGGTATAAATAGCTCTGAAGTAAGGACGTGATGACTGCGGTATGCCTTTTTTGTTCTTGCTGATATCGCCGAAAGGGACGCAGCCCTCTAAACTGTAGAACGGTTAGCAGCCCTCTAAACTGTAGAACGGTTAGCAGTAGAGCGGTCCTTGCCAGAACGGTCCTTGTCAGAACGGTCCTTGCCAGAACGGTCCTTGCCAGAACAGCCATGATTAGTTGTCTCTCGCATGAGCGATTATTGCTAGTCGGACGAAAGCCCAAGCACCCTGTGCTTATTTCACATGTGCTATTTCATTTGCATCACCAGCCAACCTTTTTGAAACTTTATGAATTCAGATTCAGCTAAAGCCGCAACGCTCCCGTCGCAAGACGAAGCAATCGGACTGGGCACGTTTGGCGGGGTATTTACACCGTCAATTCTGACTATTTTAGGCGTGATCATGTATCTGCGCTTTGGGTGGGTGGTTGACCAGGTAGGGCTGGTGCCGACGCTGATTATCGTCACGATCGCAACGTCGATCACCTTTTTAACCGCGCTTTCTATTAGCGCGATCGCCACAGACAAGGTCGTCAGAGCAGGCGGTGCGTACTACATGATTAGCCGCTCGCTCGGTATAGAAACCGGAGGCGCAGTCGGCATTCCGCTGTACTTTGCCCAAGCGCTGTCAGTGGCCCTCTACACCATCGGTTTTGCCGAAAGTGTCAAAAATATCTTCCCCAGCGCCTCCATCGTTATCGTGGCGTTCGTGACCACGATATTGGTGACGGCAGTTGCTTTGATTTCGGCGGACTTTGCCATTAAGGCTCAGTACGTGATTATGGCGGCGATCGCACTGTCCCTTCTGGCCCTGGTATTTGGCCACGATGCCACCCTTACACCGGCCATGCAGGCGATTGACGCGATCACGGTTGAGCAGCAAGCCAAGGCAGGATTTTGGGCAGTATTTGCCGTATTTTTCCCAGCCGTTACCGGCATTATGTCCGGGGTGAATATGTCGGGGGATCTTAAGGACCCCATTCGCTCAATTCCTAAGGGCACCATCGCTGCGGTCATTGTGGGCTACGCCATTTATATGGCTATCCCCTTCATCTTGGTATGGCGAACACAAAATGCACCGGGTGCCCTGAGCAACGAAGAATTCATGGTGATGAAACGGATTGCCTTAGGCGGCCATCTTTTCATCGATTCAATTGTCTTAGGCGTCTGGGGAGCCACCCTCTCTAGTGCCATTGGCAGCATCCTGGGCGCGCCCCGAATTTTACAAGCCCTCGCCCGCGACAATATCTTGCCCCGTAGCCTGCGCTGGCTGGGGAAAGGCAATGGCCCCACCGATGATCCACGCTTAGGAACCCTCTTTACCTTGGGTATTGTGCTGACGGTGGTGACCTTGGGGAGCTTGGATGCGATCGCCCCGGTCCTTTCCATGTTTTTCCTCACCACCTACATGGTGCTAAACGTCGCCGCAGGCATCGAAGGATTCCTACAAAGTCCCTCCTTCCGCCCCACCTTCAAAGTTCACTGGTCGCTCTCCCTACTCGGTGCCATCGGCTGTATTGCCGTGATGTTTTTGATTAACTCAGTCGCGACCATCGTGGCACTGGTCATCGTGGCACTCATTTACTTTTGGCTAGAGCGCAGACAAATTGAGAGCACTTGGGGAGATGTCCGCCAGGGCGTGTGGATGACCATCGTCCGCACCGCGCTACTAAATATTGATGACAACGCCGACCCCAAAAACTGGCGACCGCACCTGCTCGTGCTCTCCGGCACGCCCACCAAACGCTGGCACTTGATTGAAATGGCCCGCGCCTTCACCCATAACCGGGGCTTGATTACGGTGGCTAGCATTTTACCCAGCGGCTCCCGCAGCATTTCCCAACAGGAAAAAGCCGAACTCACCCTGCGCGACTTTTTAGATCGCAAAGGCATCCAAGCCTTCGCCAAAATCATCACGGCTGACGATCCGTTTATCGGCTCTAAGCAGTTGCTAGAGACCTATGGCATGGGTCCCCTGGTGCCAAACACAGTCCTTTTCGGGGACTCTGAAGATCCTGAACCCGAAAGCATTGAGCGCTATTGCAACACCATTCGCATGTGTCACGATGCCAAACGCAATGTGGTCATTGTCCGCGACCCAAAAAGCTTGTCTGCCAGTGCGCTAGAAGAACCTGAGTCCCTAGCGCCCCCTTTATTTATCCGTGATGAATCACGACGCATCGATGTGTGGTGGGGTGGTTTGCAATCGAACGGGGGCCTGATGCTCATTTTGGCCTATCTGCTTCGCACAAGCTGGCAATGGCGCTCAGCCGAGATTCGCCTCAAGCTAGTGGTTTCCAATGCAGCCGCTGCACAAGCTGCCGAGGCTAACCTCACCAACCTCACCAACAGTCTCCGCATCGGCGCAAAATCTGAAATCATCTTGGCGGAAGGTCGCCCGTTCAATGACATTTTGCAGCAGTCTTCAGCTTCAGCGGACCTTGTATTCCTAGGGCTTGCTATTCCTGAAGAAGACTCCACGGGGTACTACGAAACCCTTCAAAAGCGTATCACAGGCCTCCCGCTCACAGTGATGGTGCTTGCATCAGAGAATCTAGACTTCTCAGAAATGCTGCAAAAAGATTAAAGGTCACCAGGGCTCATCTAACGGAGCTCATCTAACGGAGCTCATCTATTAAAAAGTCTCCTCTGCTGCCAAGTCTCGTTGTCTGTTCTGATCAACAGAGGCGTGGCGCGTGAGAAATAACGATGACGAAGCGGTGACTTCCACATAGGGATCAAGCTCTAGCGTTTGTAGCAGCTCAGTCCAATACTGGGAAACAGCAGAGTTGTCAGGGTAAAACTGACGTAGCTGTACAGCTAAGGTAACCGCATTATTCCAAAGTCCTAAAGCTTGATAGCTATCTACTAACTCAAGCCCTGCTTGAATATCCAGGCCATCGTCTGAGGCCAGTTGGTCAAAGTCGCTCATCACAGAATCATCCACAACCAAATAACGCAGAGCGCCCTCCACAACCAAATCGGAACTGCGATTGGACTCATCCAACACGATTGAAAAAGCCCAGTAGTAATCTTGGTCAACCTGGAGCGTTTGTGCTGGCAACTGGATGCTCATCAGCCCTCCATCGTCCGCTGTTTCAAGGGTTGTGTCATACACCACGGTCCCTTCTATATCACGAAGAAAGAATTCAATGGGCCGCATCTCTGCAACAGGCGGTACCACAAAATGTAGGGAAGGACGATCGCTGGTAGTCCTTGGGACATGGGTGAAATGAGGAATCAGAGCGACTATTGGCTGGTCGCCGCTCCAACATTTATAGATGCATCGTGGCATCCCACTCACACGCCTTCCAGGCCTTCCTTCTGGCACGGTGCGACTGATCTGGGCAAGCACAGGGAACGGCTCAAACGTAGGAGACAGAAAAGGGAACAGAACAAAGGCCAAACACAAACCCGAGAGAATATTCGTGTGCACTAACGCCTTCGTCCAAAAGCTCATATTCATCCGTCCTTTCATCCGCCCTGCCCTGCATAAGTCAAATGCATCAGTCATCAGGCGCATAAACCCACTCATCACTCACTGCTTGTTGCAATGTGAGAATCAGTTTTTATACGCGCCAGACACTGAATTACTCACCCAGCGTAAGCAGGAAAAACGTTCAGAAATCACCGTCAAAGCACGGATGATGAGGCCTAAGACATCGTCAAGTAAAGCTCTATTGGCCAATCTTAGGACAGATTTCTTGAGTGAGTGTTATCAAATCGGCCTATGCGATTCTCTGAGCAAGAAGATGAGCTCTTACCTTAGTGATGCCCCTTGGGCCATAAGCACCAGCCCTTTCAAGGTCGATTGAATACTTTTAATAATTCATACAAACTTGTCTAGGCAAAGATTTCAGGATTTCGCACTTGGGAAAGTGCCCCTCCACAAGCTGGGCGGTTCCTGATAGGAACTACGAAACTTGCAAAATGAGATGGCTGAAACACTAATCGGCTCGTCATCCTTTTTGCGAATTGAGTAAGTTTGCTCCTTTTTTGAGTCAGAGGCATACAGCTAAAAGCCTTGCTGAGTATTATTTTCAGCCAATTATTAAGCGTATGAGCGATGCACCTTTAGAGGGCTGGCCATAAG
>JBCDAG010000252.1:0-10999 GCA_039186165.1 Cyanobacteria bacterium P01_F01_bin.53 | reverse complement strand
GCAAGACATTTCTGTTTTTGATGACCTCAGGAGCGTGATCAAAAGTCAGTTTAAAAAGCTTCCGCCTATTGAGAAAGAGGTGATGCACTGGCTGGCTATTAACTACCGACCCTGCACGTTAGAAGATCTCAAAGCAGACATTGTTTCACTCGATCATAAAAGGAATTTAATCCATACCCTGAGATCGCTCCAACGTCGTTTTTTAGTCGAAAGGAAAGAGTCGGGAAAAACTCTTTTTCACCTCCACCCTATTATCGAAGAATATGTTTTAGATCGGTTTGTGCGGGCTGTTTTTCAAGACTTAATGAGAGGCAAGTTAGAACTGTTCAATAGTTACGCACTGATGAAGGCTGACGCGGAAGATGAACTGCGTGATTTTCAGCGTGATAATATTGTTCTTCCTATTTTAGAGCGGCTAAAAAATCATCTCAAAAGTCTTTATAAGGTCGATGAATACCTCACCCGCAAACTCCATGACTTTAGGAAAGATCATCTTCACCGGTTAGGCTACGCAGGCGGAAATTTTGTTAATTTGCTGGTGCAACTCTCTCAAAATCAGACGCTCTCCGATAAAGATTTTTCTCAGCTGACCATTTGGCAGGCCTACTTGCAGGGCGTGCAGCTTAGAAAAGTCAACTTTAATCAGGCTCAGCTGGACCGCTCAGTCTTTACAGAAACCTTGAGTGATGTGCTGGCGATCGCACTCACGCCCTCTCAAGTAGCGCCTAGCCAAATGGGCTATCTCGCCTGTGGGGATGCCAATGGAAGGGTTCATTTATGGAATACCCACACGGATGAACAGCAGGGCCGAGTGATTAGCAGACACAAGTGCGCTGAATGGGGTGCCCATAGTAGCTGGGTCAGAACGATGGCCTTCATCCCCGACCAGTCGATGTTGGTGACAGGTGGTGACGACAACTTACTCAAGCTATGGCGGCTCCCTAATCGGCTAGCACCTGATCAGACACTCTTAGCTCAACCGATAAACCTGTGGCAGTGTGAAGCTAATGACTGGATTCACACGGTAGCCGTCAACACTGATAACAAGATGATTGCCAGCGGTGGGGACAATGAGATTACCCTGTACTGCACTCAAACAGGGCGGAAAATCAAACGTTTTGGAGATCGCACAGCTCGCAATCTTACAAACAGACAAATCGACCAGCAGCAACAACCAAATCAGGATCAGAAGACCGAGGAGAAAAAGGCCCAGACGAAAAATCGTATTCGGGCCCTTGCCTTTAGCTCCGATGGGCAGTGGTTGGCCAGTGCTGGCGATGACCATACGATTTGCCTGTGGGCGATCACAGCACCATCTAATGCAGCACTTTCCACAGAAGACGCCCAGCCACCTCAGAAAACCCTTGAGCTGACAGACCATACGGACTCAATTCATGCCCTAAGTTTTAGCCCGGATAGTCGCCAACTGATCAGTGGCAGTGCTGACAAAACTATCCGCGTGTGGGACATCGGGAGTGGCAGATGCAAAGCAACGTTTGAGCATCATCGAGATCGGGTGCGATCACTGGCAGTCTCAGCCGACGGCGAATTCCTCGCCAGTGGGGGTGATGACTGCTATGTGATGCTGTGGAATCTTAAAACCCTGAGCCATATTCAAGATATCTCGACTCAACAAAGCCGAATTTGGTCAGTCGCGATTCAACAACAAGGGAATGACCTTTTGCTCTCAGCAGGGGGTGATAAACAAACACTGATGCTGTGGAAAGTAACCCCTCCGACAGCACAGCAAGCCACATCCCATAGTGCTCTCGATAACCATAGTGCTCTCGATAATACGTCCGAGCAGACAACAGATATGACCGAGGCGCATTCACGCGAGGCACCCGGCAACCATCATCAATCTCGCTCAACATCGCTTGGCATCAAACGACTCAAAACCTATCGCGGCTACACAAACGGAATTCGCACCGTGGCATTTTTGGGTGAGAATCGGATTATTGGCGGCGGCGATCGCGGCGAACTAAGGGTATGGGATGCGGAGGGATATCGCAAAGCAACGCTCCCAATGCATCAAGGCCGAATTTGGTCGATCACCGTGGATGAACAACATGCCCGCATTGCCAGTGCGAGTGATGATCACACCATTCGCTTGTGGGATGCCAACACGGGCCAGTGCCTGACCACGCTCACGGGTCATCAGAACTGGGTGCGTACGGTGGCCTTTAGCCATCGCGGGGGATTGCTCGCTAGCGGCGGCGACGATTGCACCATCCGAATTTGGAATACGGCTTCGGGCTTTTGCCTTAAAGAACTGAAGCAGCCCAATCATTGGATTCGCTCGGTGGCCTTTGATCCAACCCAGAGCCGCTATCTCATCAGCGGCGGTGATGACCCAACCGTTAGGCTTTGGGATAGAAAAGAGGGCTTTGCCACTGACCTGGCACGGCATGAGCATCGGATTTGCTCCGTGGCCTATAGTCCCGAGGGAGAACTGGTTGCCAGCGGCAGTGACGATACCACCGTCATCGTGTGGGATATGAAAAAGTCAGAAATTATCCACCGCTTCACAGACGCTGACTTGGGCATTAAGTCGGTGGCCTTTAGTCCTGATGGTCGCTATCTTGCCGGTGGTGGAGATGATCAGCTGGTATACCTATGGGATCTTCAATCAACCGACCCTAAGAAAAATTGCATTGTTCTTAGGCCACAGGATTATGCAGGATTGTCCGGAGGGATTCGCTCCGTCGCTTTTAGCCCTGACAGTCAATATGTGATCAGCGGTGGACTAGATGAGATGATTCGCATCGGTGACTTGAACCATATGGAGAACAAACGGCAGCAGGTGATGAAGCCTTTGATTGGGCGCGAGCGCCCCTATGAAAAAATAGAAATTGAAGACATCCAAGGGCTCAGTGGCCTACAGGTCGCTAACCTGATGACGTTAGGCGCTGTTAACCGGAAAAAATCTTTACTGCTGTAGCGAAGCAGGCCAGAAAAAAGATAGCGGGTGACACACATTAGCACTGGTCTGATGGCACTGGTCCTGTGACACTGTTCTTATGGCATCGTTCTTATGGCACAGTGACATGAGAACGATGCCATAAGAACGATGGACCAAAAAATTAGCCTGAGAAAAAGGATTATATGCGTATCGATCGGCAATGGTTAGGGGTAGTGATAGGCACAATGGGGTGCATTCTCCTCGTCACCCTCTCTGCCGCACCAAGCTGGGCTACTGGGCTGGGCACGAATCAAGCAATAGAACAACCGGCCACCCTCGTCGGGCCTAAAGCCGATTCGCCAGTGCCGATTTATCTGCGGCCAGCCGCGAATCAACCCAATGTGGGCTACGGCATGAATGGCAGTGGCGTAACCATATTAGAACAACTGGCCAGTTTTTTACCTGAAGCGGATCAAGCGTCTAGTTGGAATCATATTCGACTAGATGATTCGCCTTATACGGAAGGTTGGGTGCAGGGTAGGTTTCTCTCCATGCTAGAAACAGGAACTGACCCCGAATAACATGAGGCTGACGCTTGCCTAAGACTTTATCCTGCGGACATACCACGCCCTTCCAACAAGTCTCTTTTTTGACGACAGGCCTCGGCCATAAAGTCCATAAATGTTTGAATGCGAACCGTAGACAACAAGTCTTTGTGGGTCAAAATCCAAATATCTTGAAAAGGGGTGTTAGTTCCCGGTGGAATACGCTGTAGGTCAGGCTCTACATCACCAACAAAACAGGCCAAACGAGCAATGCCTAAGCCAGCTTTTACCGCTGCGAGCTGTACCAGCGCATTATTAAAATTGCCCCGTGCTGGCAGCTGGGGCAATTGGCTTTGGCTAATCCATTCGGCATGGGGCACAGGAAAATCCCACCCAATCCAGTGAGCACCCTTCGTTTTATTCGGTAGTGGATACTTGGCTAGGTACTCACGAGAGGCGTAGTTGGCGATATGGTAGCGGGCGACTTTGCGCCCGACCAGGTGCTCTGGCGGATTATTGCTGATGCGAATGGCGACATCGGCTTCTCGCTTAGTGAGGCTAAACATGTTGTAGGAGATCAACACCTTCAGCGTGATGTCTGGATAGGTCTCCATAAAACGTACCAGATCGGGCATGAGTAAATTAGCCGCTATCACATCTGGCATGGTGACCCGGATTTCTCCTTTTAGATCCGCATCTCTGCCTAAAATATTCCGTTCAATGCTGTTTACTTCGTCTTCAATACGGGCGACCGATTGCAAGAGTTCTTGCCCAGCGGCAGTGAGGGTGTAGCCTGTGGGTGAGCGGTCAAATAGCTGCGTTTTCTGACTGGACTCAAACGCTTCAATCCGGCGGGTAATCGTAGAGTGATGAATGCCGAGCCTATCGGCAGCGGCTCTGGCAGACCCCTGACGCGCAACGGTCAGGAATATTTTGAGATCATCCCAGTTCATCAAGTCATCGCGCCTCTACAGTGCATCGTCTACAGGTCATATATGACAGCCCATATATGACAGTATTTACATGGCGTGTTGCATTTATGCACCTGTGGGGTGCCCGTGTGCATATTCTCATTTGGCGGGGCCTTCCATATTATCGAATCATCGATATCACGTTACAGATATCGAGTTATAGACATCACGTTACAGATATCAAGGATTTGCATAATGACTATTCCCGTAGTATCCGCGACCGTGGCCGCCGTTATGATCATTCTTCAGCAGGTTTTGATGGTGATGGTGGGCCTACACCGTGCCAAGGTCGGCATCGGCGTGGGCGTCGGGAACGATAATCAGTTAGAGCGTAAAGTCCGCAGACATGGAAACTTGGCCGAAAATTCAGCGCTGTTTATCGCTACTCTCGCACTCGCTGAGCTACTCGGGGCTTCCAGAATAGTCGTGATGGGTTTTGGTATTGCCTTTGTTGTAGCCCGCATTAGTCATGCGATCGCCTTTTCATCGTTGGCGGGTTCTCACGTTGGAGCAAAGGGGAGCAAGGTATTTCCGACGATGCGAGCTATCGGCGCTTTTGGTACCTTGCTTTCGGGCGTTGGGCTGGGATTGTTTCTCGCATTTACCGTGGCCGCCGCTTAAGCCTAGCAATTAAGACCAAATAGTAGAAGCCCAAACAGTAGCTGTTGTTGGCGCAGAGTATTTGGATTTGTTATCGGAATTATTTACACGAGACAATGCAAGGGAAAAGCGGAGAATATGGCTGGATCGCACGCGGCACTAGAACAGTTTTAGCGGTGGCACGCTGCCGGGCACAAAGCCGTGGCGAATGGCTCATATTACGATTCAGACGGGCGATAAAATCCCTGCGCCTAAACAGCTATAAGACCCAAAATCTATCGTTACGATTGACTGGAGATAAGGCATGAAATTTACGCGTTGGATGGGCGAACTTGCTTTGGCGATAGGCGCGATCGCTGGCATCCTGTATGTGTCTTCTCCCCAGTTGTTGCCGGTGAAAGCGCAGCGCTCTGTGGGTGCTACACCAGTGCACTACATCCATGCTGACCAGGCGTTAGGGCTGGAGAAGCTGATTGGCATTGCAGAGTTTGTGAAGGCACCGACGAAGTACAGTTTTATCCAAGCTGAGGTAGACGGTGGGCAAGGGACTGGAAAGGTCACGGGGGCGTCTTTAGAGGGCGATCGCATGACGATTTCATACACGTATCCTGTTGGCAACGAGGTCAGGACAGGAGAACTGATTGGCACAGTCGATAGCAACGGTACTTTCACAGGCACTTTTAAGGGAAGCGAAGATACGCCATCTCCAATCAAACAATCTCAGCAAGCTCCAGCGAAACAATCCCAAGTAAAAGACTTGGAAGGCGATATCACGTTTTCCTTTTCAGCGGATGGCACGGCGGTGGGCACTCATAATGGAGAACAAGGGTTCACTGTAAATTTTGTGCTGAGGAAACAGGCGTAATTAATCTGAAGATTTTGCCCCGTTATCCGTTGATTTAGGCGAATAGGCGGTATCTTTGCTGTAGGTTCAATCGAATTTAGGCGATAGAGCCAACCGCAGGCCGAACGGGAATCGAAAGTGGATACGGATTTCAGATACGACGTCTTTCTTAGTCATAGCTCTAAAGATAAGGACGTAGTGCGTGAAATTGCGAACCGACTGAAAGCAGATGGGGTTCGGGTTTGGTTTGATGAGTGGGAGATTCATCCGGGGGATAACATTCCGCACAAGCTGGAAGAAGGGCTTGAGCACTCGCGGATGCTGGTGCTGTGTATGTCGGCTCAGGCATTTGGGTCCGATTGGGCACAGTTGGAGAGCAACACTTTCCGCTTTAGAGATCCGCTGAACCACAGCCGCCGCTTTATTCCTCTTCAGCTGGATGATGTCCCACTTAAAGGGTCACTGGCCCAGTTTCAGTACATTGATTGGACCACACGGGATCATCAGGCAGCATACAGTCAACTTCTTGCAACCTGCCAACCAAATAACAACACATCTGAAGAAAACGTACCACCAACCCCAAACTCTTGCACTCAAGATGAACTTGAGTTGAATATACGATCACTCGGCCACACTGACAACATCAGGAGCATCGTATTCAGCTCCGATGGCTCACGCGCACTCTCCGCTTCATATGACAAGACAGTGCGACTGTGGGACGTTAAATCCGGGCAAGCACTCAAAGTCTTTGAGGGACACACTGATCGAGTCTGGAGTGTAGCATTTAGCCCCGACGGCTCACGTGCACTCTCCGCTTCATATGACAACACAGTGCGACTATGGGACGTTAGATCCGGGCAAGCACTCAAAGTCTTTCATGGACACACTTCCGGCGTCTGGAGCATCGTATTTAGCCCCGACGGCTCACGTGCACTCTCCGCATCAGAGGACAACACGATGCGACTATGGGACATCGATTCAGGGAAAACACTAAGGGTTTTCCAGGGACACGCTTCCAGCGTTTATAGTGTCGCATTTAGCCCCGATAATGCACACGCGCTATCCGCATCAGAAGACAAAACAGTGCGACTATGGAACATCAATTCAGGGAAAACACTAAGGGTCTTCCAGGGGCATACTGACAGCATTTGGGATATCGCATTCAGCTCTGACGGCAAGCGCATCCTTTCCGCATCAGAAGACAAAACGGTGAGGCTATGGAACACCGATTCTGGACAAGCCCTCAGGGTCTTTGATGAACACACTGACCGCGTCAGGAGCATCACATTCAGCCCCGACGGCAAGCGCGCACTCTCCGCTTCAAATGACAAAACGGTACGACTGTGGGACGTCCAATCTGGACAAGTCCTCAGGGTCTTCGAGGGTCACACAGACCGCGTATGGAGCGTCGCATTCAGCCCCGACGGCAAACGAGCACTCTCCCCATCAGATGACAAAACGGTACGACTGTGGGACGTCCAATCTGGACAAGTCCTCAGGGTCTTCGAGGGTCACACAGACAGCGTCGAGAGCGTCGCATTCAGCCCCGACGGCAAACGAGCAATCTCCGCATCATTAGACGAAACAGTGCGCCTGTGGAACGTCGAGTCTGGCCAAGCACTCAAGGTCTTTGACGGTCACACTAACCGCGTCTGGAGCGTCACCTTCAGCCCCGACGGCAAACGAGCACTCTCCGCATCAGATGACAAAACAGTGCGTCTGTGGGACATCGAGTCTGGCCAAGCAATCAGGGCCTTCGGGCACACTGGCAGAGTCTTCAGCGTCGCATTTAGCCCCGACGGCAAGCACGCACTTTCCGCATCAGATGACAAAACAGTTCGCCTGTGGGACGTCGAGTCTGGCCAAGCAATCAGGACCTTCGACGGTCACACTCACTTCGGCTGGAGCGTCGCATTTAGCCCCGACGGCAGACGAGCACTCTCCGCATCATTAGACGAAACAGTGCGCCTATGGGATATCGATTCTGGTCAAGCACTCAGGGTCTTCGAGGGTCACACAGACAGCGTCAGAAGCGTCGCATTCAGCCCCGACGGCACATGCGCACTCTCCGCATCAGATGACAAAACAGTGCGCCTGTGGGACGTCGAGGCTGGCCAAGCACTCAGGGTCTTCGAGGGTCACACAGACAGCGTCAGAAGCGTCGCATTCAGTCCCGACGGCAGCCAGCATTACTCAGCCGCAGAGAATGGCGTTTTACGATTGTGGCCGTTAACTGACACAGAGTCATCGCCCCCGCCAATAGATCAAGTTGAATATACCAATGCAAAGGTGTTGCTAGTGGGCAACAGTGCTGCTGGAAAAACCGGGCTCTCCAATCGGCTCGCGCTGGAGACCTACACCGAAACCGACTCCACGGTCGGCGCTTGGACCACACAATGGAAACTCCCAATCGAATCAGAAGATGGTGTAGAAAAAGAAGTGTGGCTTTGGGACTTTGGCGGCCAGGCCGATCAGCGACTAATTCACCAGCTCTACATGGATCAAACTCAGGTAGCCGCGTTAGTTTTCGACCCGCAAAAACCAGACCTACTCGAAGGCCTGCGAACCTGGGACCGTGACCTGACAAGGGCCGCAACTGGCAACTTCCGTAAACTGCTCGTAGCCGGACGCATCGATGCCGGAAGACTGCGCAGTGTCAGTCGCCATCAAATTGAAGAATTCGTAAGCGAATATGGCTTTGAACAATACATAGAAACCAGCGCCAAAGATAACACCGGTTGCGAGGAATTAAAAGAGGCGATTTGCCAAGCAATCGACTGGGACAGCATTGCCAAACGCACCACCCCCAAACTCTTTAAACGCTTAAAAGAAGAGATAGTAGCGCTCAAAGACGAAGGCCGCATACTCATGCGATTCAATGAACTCCGTGAGGCCCTTACGCTACGCATGAGCGGAGAAACCTTTACCGACGCAGAACTCAAGGCCGTGATTTCATTGTTGGCTGGCCCTGGCGCTGTTTGGGAACTGGGATTTGGCTCTTGGGTGTTGCTAGCACCAGAACTCATCAATGCTTACGCGCAGTCGGTCATTCGCACTGTTCAGGAAGACGAAGATGAATTGGGCTGCATCACCGAAGAATGTGTTCTTTCAGGAAAGCTCAGCTACACCAAAGACCTCGACCGGCTACAAGAAGAAGAAGAACGCATATTGTTGTTGGCGATGCACCAACTCCTAGTGCAGAACAGCCTGTGCCTAAGCGAACCGACAAAAACAGGAACGCTGTTAATCTTTCCTAGCTACGCCCGCCGTGAACGGCCCGAGCTGATTGAACATCCCTCCGTGATGGTGAGTTATCAATTTGAAGGATTCCTCGATGACATCTATGCCACGCTAGTCGTCCGCCTTCATCGTATTAGCCCTTTTAAAAGAAGAAAGTTTTGGAACGGGGCAGCCGACTTTGAAACCATGACAGGCAAAAAGCTCGGCATCAAACTTTCGCGCAATGCCGCTGGCAAGGGGGAATTACTCGTCTACTTCGACCCAGACCTGCCCATTGGCGAGCGGATGATCTTTAGCAAATACGTTCAGGAGCATCTGTTCAAAAAAGTCAAAGATCGCAAGCAGGTAAAACGCCTGCGTCACTGGAGCTGCCAGCAATGCGGTGAGCCCGTTAAGAACCGTGAGAGAGCGATGCAGCGACTCAACGACAACGGCGCACAAGCAAAAATCATCTGCGTGAACTGTGAGCAATACGTACAGCTATGGGACGAAATGGAGGAGACATTTGCAGCTCCCAATATTATTCGTCGCGTAAGAGAGCTAGAAGCAGAAGCTGACCGAGAGCTAGACAACGAGAGCAAAGAAAGAGCCCTCGTAGGTGATGTCATATCCACCGTTGGCTTAGCAGGCCAAATCTCTCGCGAATTCCCTGTCAGCGACCACGGCATCGACATGGAAATCGAATTCAAAAATGATGCAGGCGAGGCAATAGGCCAAAGACTGTACCTACAGCTCAAGTCAGGAGACTCCTACCTCACCAAACGAAAACGAGACAACGCAGAAATCTTTAGGATCCCAAAACAGCGCCATATCAAATACTGGATGCAACAAAATTATCCAGTCATGCTCGTTATCCGCAACTCCGAAGGAGAGATTCGCTGGATGGAGATTCGCGATCATCTCAAGCAAGTTACCAACAACGGCACCAAACAGGTTCGACAGATTGTTTTTGAAGGCGAACGCTTTGACGTCATGAGCGTTCGCCGCTGGCGAGAAAAAGCTCTACAGCTTGGTCAATCCTGACGAGTCAAAATCTTGTGCCGACAACGCCCCCTTACTCACCTTCAGTAGCCATTTCTTTGCACAATTGCGCCAAACTCAACCGACTGGCCAACGGCTTCCAACGCTGCTCCTGCATCACCAGCGCCGAGAGATGGACAAGTGAAAGGACAACAGCCGCGATCGCCAACATATAACTATGCAGCGTATACATATGCTGCAACGTCAGGCTACTAATGCCACCCCCACCTGACAACACATCTCGCAGCGTAGGCCCCACCCAAGGAATCGAAGCCACAATACTCAGCTCCACCTTAAATCGCCAAAAGCTGGTCTGCCCCCAATTCAAAACAATCGCACTCCAGCTCAGTCCAATCGCCGCCAACGTCAAAAAGATTCCACTCAGCCACCCCGTCAGCCAAGCCCGTGAAAAATCACGCCCCAAAAACATCACAACAATTTGCACTAGCGCCAAGCCAATCAACCCATTCCCCGCAACCTCATGCAGACTCAGAATCAATGTCCCATTCGCAACAGTCTGTTCAATCGCGGCCAGCGACTCATGTGCCCCCATCGCCACAGGCTGATAATAAAATGCAATCAACACACCCGTGAACGCAGCAATACTGCAAAGCGTCAGCGCAGCCACTGCCAACAAAGTAGCCGTCCGCTGAAAAATATATTGAACCCGCTCCGAGGAAAAAGCTCGATTGTCCTCAACAATCCTTTCAGCCACAACCTTTCCTCCCAAAACCTTTTCTCGCAAAGCTGCACCAAACATCAAACTCTCGTTCAGACCTTTTAAACACTGACTCAAGAGAATCGCCCCACCGACATACCCCACAAAATAGAGCAGCCGCCAACGAAAAATCAGCGTCGCCCGCCAGGCAGGATAGCG
>JBCDAG010000251.1:0-11032 GCA_039186165.1 Cyanobacteria bacterium P01_F01_bin.53 | reverse complement strand
GAACTCCCTTGCGGAAAACCACTCCATAGAAAGCTTGATTATCCTGAACGCCATTAACGACGACATTAAATATTGTTCTCTCGTTCTGATTGACCCTTTAAAGGCGCTTTAAAAGTTTGACAATGCAATTTGGCTATTCTCCTATCATCGGGTGCTTCTAGACAGATTGTTCAACAGTTCCGGTTTGTACCTGTTGTCTTTCATCGACCGTGATGGTGATGGTGTGGGTGTGCAGAGCGTGAGCTGATTCGTCAGTTCTTTGTACGGCTTAATCAGGTCAGCCAAAAAGAAATCCACAAAAAATGGCCCTTTGCCATTGCACCTTTTCCTCACACGCTATCGGAGCTTCCTTATGAAGTTTGAAGATATCTATCAATTTTTTGAAGATCCACCGCCGGTGTATCTCAACAAGGAACTTGCAGTTTGCTATGTGCTTTCAGTGCTTACTCGCCACGACTCCTATGGCACAGAGCTGATTCATGCTATTGAGCAAGACTATCCCAAGTACCGTTTGTCAGATACCGTTTTGTACAGCGCTCTGAAGTTTTTAGAAAACCAGGCAGCCATTATGGGCTACTGGAAAAAAGTTGAGGGTAGAGGCCGTCCCCGTCGCATGTATCGGCTCAGACCCGACTGGCAAATGAAGGCTCGTGAGCTGGCCGATCTATGGCAGCGTTATATGGTGGGCCAGCAAAAGACGCCTATCAAGGCAACCGCGCATAAAACACCCCAATCGACTGCTCAGCCACGGCCTGTGGCTGCTGAAATGAAATATGTGGGCTCTTCGTAGCTTTTTTAGTTTTTCGATTCTTTCGAAAGAATGGTTTGCCAGCGCTGAACGTTAGACTTTCTTCATGGGGGTAGTCGTTAAGCGCTGGTTTTGTTTTGCCCGCTATCTTTATGGCTGTAGTTGGGTCTCCGTTGCAGTAGGTTGGCCTGGGTGTGCCTGTTGTGATGGTGGCCGGCTCTGGAGGTTTGGTTAGGCCTGGTAGACTGTTACCTGGGAGGTGCAAGCACCTAAATTGAGCGATGGCTCATGAGGCTTTTTGGGCTGCAACCTTCTGGCTAACACTTATCTTCTGTGTATTGTGTTTTTTACCGATCCGGCCCGCGCTTCTACCCTATTGCTGACCAGTTTAATGGTTATTGGCTTGGTCTTTTTTATTCGTGCTTCTACTAAAGATCGCATTGAGGTCATGCAATTTAGCTCACGACAAGATGCCGATGCGTTGCGGCAAGCCGTGATCAAATACTTTTATAGCCGCGCCTATAAGCCACTCTCTGAGAGCGAAAACACTCAAGAAGATAGCGATGGCCCCACCATTTTGAATGGCATGGCCTTTGTTGGCATGGTGAGCCCCAGTATTTTTATGGCGGTGTTTTTATCTGTATTAGCCGCAGTTGGATTTGCCTGTTTAGGTTTAGTGATGGTGACTTTGTTTCCCGGATGGGGTGGTGCGGTGTTGGCTTTGGTATTGGCTTCACCGTTGGCAGGCGTGTTTTATTGGCGCAAGTCTAGTCGCCCGGAAACGATTGTGTTACGGGTGGATGCCTTGGATGAGGCTGCTGCAAATCTATCTGAGCGGGAGGGAGCACTTGCTAACAAGACGGGTGAGAGCCAGGACCGGGTCGGTTCAATACTCTCTAAGCTCATTGTGAAAGGACACAGAGATGAGCTGGCCGATTTGCAGATTGCTTTTTCTCAGCCTGATTTACAGGCGTGGGCAGGCCTAAAAAAATGGGAAGCCGCCGAATAAATTCAGCCCTTCCCATGCAATTTCTATGTTGACTGTGCATGGTGTCATTTCTGGTCAGCCGTTTCTAGTTCAGTAGAGGCAAACGGTTTCGAACATAAATCCTATAAACGAAACCGTTCACTTTACAAGATGCTAGGTACTGACACCAGGAACCATGTTTTAGCTAGCGACGCTGCTAGCTAGAAACAGCTGCAACTTCCGCTTCTGCTGCGGCATCTTCCTCAGCCATGAGCAAGCGCAAACTGGGAAAGAGAAAGTGATTCTCTTCAACGTACTGAGCACCGAACAGGCCTTTTTCAGCCCAAAAGTAACGATCGGTGGTATGCTCATTACGCTTAACTAGCAGCAGTGCTGGTGGACGAATATCCTGGGCGTGGATATAGTTGCGTGCTGCTGTAACAGGTTTTTCTTCCCCGCTTTCGATACTGAACTGAGGAACCGCTTCTAAGATTCGACGCCCTTCTAACCGACGACGACTCTTCCGCTTACGTCTTCGTGCCAATTTCCTACCTCTAATACCGTTAGCCATATCCTGAAGACCCAAATCCCGGAGATATACAAAAATCTCGGAAGGATCATTTGCCCTGAAGATATAGGTCCTTTATAGCGCATATGTAACGAACGTTACAAAAAGCCTGGACCTTGCAAAATATAGCAGGTACAACTTAGAATTTCAAGCTAATTTAAAGGAATGGTGGGCCTCTGTTTAGAAGAGGGATTTTGCGGTTATAGTCAGCCTGTGAAAGGGTTTCGTATTATTTTCCTAGTTCTCGGCTACGTGCAGAAAGTCAAAAACTTGTAACAAACTTAACAAAACGCAGATTGAACAGTACACGTCCGTATTTGCCGCCGGTTTTTCTATGAGTGCGATCGCCAGTCCCGAATTTATCTCGCTTTGTCGGGCGCAGTTGCAGTTATTGACCCAGCAGCTATCAGAGTCCTCTTCCGCGCTTTACATGGTGGATATTTCAGAGCAGGTCAGTGATCGCGGCCCGTCTAACTATGTGCCCGTGGTGAGCTATCCCGAGCCCGTTGATAGCTGGGTTGAGAATTTTTCGCGGGCGACCAGTTGGGGAAATAACAGCCGTGTGGGGCCTTTGGCGCTACCAGGAGGCTTGAATTCCTCTGTTGAGGTGATATTGACGGAGGAAGAGCCTGCGGTTGATGTGATGGGTGATGTGACCCCTGCTGCGAGTGATGTGGGACATGATTCGGGGTCTCCGGCGACATATTCTCAGCGTCGCGATGAGCCAGTTGTGGATGAAGATCCGTACTTTGGGTGGCCGGAAATTTTGCACCCTGAGCAGCAACTGGTGGTGCCCTTGGTGTATACCGAAGTGGTGGTGGGCTTATTGATTAGTGTACGGCGCGATCGTGCTTGGCACAGTGAAGAGCAGCAACACATTGAGCTAGTAGCCCAATCCCTTGCTGCGGGCTGCGTATTAGAGCGGCGAAACCATTGGTTGCAAACCCAGCTGGCCCATAAGCGTGGTTTGCAAAGTCGTCAGTCGGAAGTCTTTCATAACTTGCTCCATCAGTTCCGCAACCCGCTGACGGCAGTGTCTACCTTCAGTCAGCTGTTGGTGAAGCGCCTAGAGCCCGAAGATCCTAATCAGCCTATTGCAACGGGCATTGTCCGGGAAAGCAAGCGACTGAAGGAGCTGGTAGCCCATTTCGATGAGGCGGTAGCCATTGGTGATGCGGATTTGGCCAACGAAACGTCAGCGGCTTCTCGTTTGCCAGGGGTATTGCCTGCTGCTCAGGCTTTATTAGCACCGACCCTTCAGGTGATGAGTCCTGACGATACTGAGCTGGGTCATGATGCCGTCACGAATGAGGATGTCCTAGGCGCAGGTTTAGGGCATCCACTCACCTTGTCGGCGCAGTATTTGCCTGACATTGTGGACCCGATTTTGGCGGTTGCTCAGATTGTATCCGAAGAAAAAGGGGTTGACTTGCGGTGTCAGGTGGCTTCAGATACGCCTGCGGTTTGGGGCGAAGAAGAGGCCCTGGGGGAAGTCGTGAGTAATTTGGTGGACAATGCGATTAAGTATTCGCCGCCGGGTGCCCAGGTATGGGTGCAAACAGGGGTGAGCCGAGTGGGTCAGGTGGGGCACTACCAGGGTGTGGTGGTGGGTGACACCGGTCCTGGTATCCCGGCTGTGGATCAGCAGCGATTATTTGAGCGTAACTATCGGGGTGTGCAAGCCCAAGGAGATATCCCTGGAACGGGCCTAGGGTTAGCGATCGCGCAATCTTTAGTCCAGGAAATGCAAGGGGCTATTGAGGTCATTAGTCCAGCTGCCGGAACGCCGTGGATGCCACAGCAGGATGTGGCTGGTCGCGACGGTGAAGACGAGCTGCCAGGGACTGTCTTTATCGTATGGTTACTAGAAGTTGAGCGGGAAGCCCGCCGGGAAGCCCAACGTGCGGATGCATAGGGTTTTACAGCAGCGTCTAAAGACCATTTCGTCTAGCACGCGGGGAGATATAGCGGGGAGAACAGAGCCCGGAGACAGAGCGCGAATAAACAAGATTTTAGGAGGTTGGTTTATCACCTGATGACCGCACAGAGGTGACCTTACGCAATAAATCAAACCAGAAGCTAGCCCCCATCGAGAGGGCTAAGGCTGTAATTGACCAGCCTACGAGTCGTTGTGGAATAAAGGGCACAGGCCATTCATTTTCTGCTTCCTGTTGTGCATTGATGACATTGGGCGTACGGCCAATGGGCAGAGGATAATCGGCGAGGGTCTCCTCTACTGCGGTGCCGACGGACTGCAACTCAGCGATCATCCGGGCGGAAAGTTCATCAGAAAGCTCATCAATAGACATGTCGGCTGAGAGAGCTGCGACAGTATCAACGCTGCCGATTTCTAGCTGTTCGGCGGTTTGAATAATGCTATTGCGGATGGCCGGGTCCGTGCTGAGCCGTTGGAACATGTAAAACGAGTCGGCATTGAGCGTAAAGGCGATCGCTAGCCCGATGAGTAACCCGACCCCTTTCACATTGCGTCGATAGACGCCGCTGGCACGGGTCATGCCATTGTTAAACCAATTTTCAACCTCAGTTTGAAGTTGCTGAATTTCTCCCCCGGTGGCTTCCCCGGCGGCGCGAATGCGAGATTCTGCGCGGGAGCCCAAGGTGGCTAGGCTTGCCCGTAGGCGAGGGGGAATGACTTCTGTCTGTAACTTTTCTAGGGCTTTCAGTACGGCCCCGCCTTCTCGTTGTGCCAGGGCAACGAGTTCTGCATAGGTGGGAGAGTTAGGGTCGAGCAGGGCAGTTAAGTCACTCAAGCTGGGTCGTAGTCTAGCCAGTAGGGCTGCATTCGTCGTAGCCGCTGATGTCCCGGAGGTTCCTTGACCGCTAACGCCGTTGCGTAGGTAGTGCAAGCGATTTAAAAAGGATTGCGCGATCGCTGCATCTGCATTGAGCTTGAGGGCCGGAGCATCTGCGGCCATGGCTTCAAAGGCCTGTAGCTGGTTGGTGACCTGGGCGAGGGCATCCTCCAGACTGAGCCTGCGGGCGTCGAGGTCGTCGATAATTTGGTTTAAGCCCTGATCGAAGTACACCATTTCAGCGACCAGCAGTTCTTCATTGTTTAATTTGGCCCGCAGCTCGTTGACCATGTTGTGCAGCGGAATACGGACGTCACTGCTCACAAAGTCACCGAAGCGCGATCGCACTAGTAAGCGTTGAAAATCTTCCAGCTTGAGGCGATCGATTAGGCTGGTGGCAAAGGTTTCCGCTGGTATATAGGAGGGGCCGCTGGTTTTATCGCCAAACACATTGCGGCTGAAGGTGATGGTCCGATACACGATGCCAATGCCATGGAGTAACTTCCTTAGAAAGCCGGTAATGCGGCCCTGGGCTTCGTAGTTTAAGTTTTCTATTAAGGGGCTTTCGTACAGCTTATCGGCCAATGTTTTGGCCGCCTGTCGGTTTTGGTTGCGATCACGCTCTTGGGCTGTGAGGCCATCGCCTGCGAGGAGTTGCTCAATGGAGCGTTTTAGATGCTCAGCCCGCCATTGAAATAACGCACTCAAAATCTCTTGAATCTCACTGGCTACTAAGCTCAGCGTGAGATAGATAAAAATCAGCCCGATAGCGATTTCTAAAACAATTGGCAAACTCATAGCGGTAGGCCCCGGTACACCTGAGGGATGCTCCGATGCTTTCAGTGATAAGGCTCCGCGTAAAGAAGCGCTTTTTCAAAAACATCAGAATTTGCTATACCGTATCACCTTCATGGCCGTTGTTAGGGCTGCTGACTGGTTGTGACCATATCGCGTGCTGCTGACCAGGGTCTTAGCCATTGTTTGGCTATGGCTGATTGGCCATGGCTGAACGTTATTTTTTGAGACCAGTTGTCTTAGGCCGTTGTTTGATCCCAGCCCTCTGAAACTAGTGTTTGGGGTGGATGAGGTGACCCCTAGTCTTCTTTAGCTTTTTTGGACTTATCGTCACTGTCGACCTGTGTGAGGCGGATGTGCTTGCGGCCAAGGGAAATCTCAAATTCATCACCGGGTTGCAGGCTCATTTGCTTGGTATAGGCTGACCCAATGAGTAAATTGCCATTGGATTGAACCGTGATGCGATAGCTCGCACTACGACCGCCTCGACCGTTCCCACTTTGGGTGGAGTCAATTTGAATGCCTTCGGCTTCAATGAGGGCATTGAGAAACTTCATCATGTTGACGCGGGTGACGCCATTTTTGGTGACGGTGTAGTAACCGCAGGTTTTAGCCTTTTCCTCTCTACTTAGGTGCTCAAGCTCCTTGACCTTTTTAAGCAGTGCTTTTCCCGTTAGAGCGTCCGTATTGGGATCGTTAACCATTCACTCAATTCTCTAGACTGACAGCAGATATAAATAACAAACGTGAGGGAAGACCAAAGCTATGTAGCTACCTTTGCTATCTCATCACTTTTCAAACATCGCGCTAACATTTTGAGGAATACAAAATCACGATATATGAATGTGCCGTACGTCGGCCTTGTTAGAAAGGCTTGTGTGTACAACTAAATTAATTTTTTTCATTTCTGAACTTAACATCAGTCTTGTATCTGTACCATCAAAGCATACTTCTAAACTAGAGTAAATAGCCTAAAAAACAGGTTTGGATGCTGAGGAAAAAACGTTTATTTCACTGACATTATTGAGGGTAAAACATCTTTTTATTACAGCTCCTAAGGGCTTATCTTTTGTCTCTAAAAAGTTAGGTTGAGAACGCAAAAGGGCTGTTAAACCCTTAGATTCAAAGAATTTAGATAGTTTGCTTTACGTCTGAACTATGTTTAAGGAAGCGGTTTAAATGGTTGTGTTGAGATGCCTAGGTCACGATTTAGCTAAAGGCTTGATTCGTGGATACGCAGTCGCTGTATCCCATTCATTTGGCAGGCCATTTGATGGAGACTACGTGGTGTTAAGGGTTTAATGGTGAGGGCGTGTCCTTTGTTGAGGTGGTGAGGATAGATAGAGGTGTCACGTGTCACGCTAGGCTATTGGGTTAAAGCTGTCGGTCTTAGTTTCTGGACGCCATCTTAACTGTGGCGTACTTTCAGTAAAATGGCTGATTTTTTGCCTGATTTACCTATTCAATGTCATATCATTTGGCGTCATCTATTCCACGTTCTGTATTCCATCTGTATTTCATAGAGGGCGATGAATCTTACGACCCGTAGTCACTATAGTGTTAAAGCGCTGTTGGATTTGAGTTTGCAGCCAGCGGGCTCGGTGTCTCCGGTGAGCGCGATTGCCAAACGTCAGCGCTTACCCGCTCCCTACCTAGAAAAACTTTTGATTGAGCTGCGGCGATCGCACCTAGTCACCTCTGTGCGCGGTGCCCATGGTGGTTATCGATTGGCGAAGCCTCCTGCCCAAATTTCCCTCGGTCATATATTAGAAGCTGTGGGTGAATCGGCTGGCCCCCTGACGCGCGTGGCCCTTGGAGCACGGCCTCGTGTAGAGGCTACCCGTTTAGAAACTGCTAAGCCAGAGGAGTCTGTAGAGGAGGGCGTGGAGGAATGGGCCGAGGACTGGGTGACGTCGATGCTGTGGCAGCGGCTGCACCAAAAACTACAGGAAGCCTTTTATAGCATTACCTTAGAAGACTTGTACTATGACGCCCGTAGCTGGCAAGCCGCCCAGGGTGAAGGTGCTAGCTTCGTTGTTTAATCTTGCTGAATCTAGGTCGTCTGCGTCTTTAGGATGACGGGGGTGGGGGTATATCGGTGATGAGGGTCTCTATTCGTTTTGTTGGCCAATGATGTTTTCTGCGCGGTTGTTTGGGGTCCGGGTATTTTGGGCCTTGGGGCATACCCAGTAGCCATTGATCAGACTCTGCTCTTTCAGACTCTAGTGTTAGGGATGGCCGCAGGGGTGGATTTTGTGGTGGGTGATCCGTGGGGTTGGTACCATCCGGTGCAGGCAATGGGGGCCGTGATTACTGCCTATAGTCAGCGGGTGCTGGCTTGGGAAAAACGCTGGCAGCTACCGCCAGCCGTGATGAAGTTGGCTGGGGTTGGGTTAGGTTGCTTGCTGGTGTTGGGAAGTGGTGGGCTGAGCTGGCTTGGTTTGCAGGGGCTAGGGCTGATTTCGCCTTGGTTACGATACCCCGTAGAGCTGGTCCTGCTGGCCAGTTGTTTTGCGGGTCGTAGCCTGCGCCGGGCGGCGGAAGACGTGCTGGCTGTGCTGCATGATTTGCCGGTTGCACGCGATCGCCTAGCGATGTACGTCGGCCGCGATACTCAGCAGCTCTCAAGGGTAGACATTCAGCGGGCGGTGTTAGAAACGGTTAGTGAAAATGCGATTGATGGCGTGCTGGCTCCGCTGTTTTACGCGCTCGTGGGGGCGTGCTTTGGGGCGGCTGCACCCTTGACTTTGGCTTATAAAGCGGCGAGTACGTTGGATTCTATGGTGGGGTATCGCACAGCACCCTATCGGGACTTGGGATGGTTTAGTGCGCAGTTTGAGGATGTGTTGACCTGGTTGCCCTGCCGTTTAAGTGTGTTGATGGTTGCTGTGCTCTCTGTTCGCTTTGTTGACTCCAAGACAGAGCAATTGGGCGGCTCACCCTGTCAGGTTTTGCGTTTGTGTTGGCGAGATGCCCGCTCGGATCCTAGCCCTAACGCGGGTTGGAGTGAGTGTGCCTATGCTGCCGCGTTGGGGGTGCAGCTAGGTGGAGCCAATACCTATCGAGGACAGCTTAAGGTGAAGCCCTTGCTAGGCGATGATAGTCGACCCATTACACCCAAGGTAATTGATGAGGCGTTGTGGATAACTCGGTGGTCTTTCCTGATTGGATTGGGGCTAGGGATGTGGTCTGTAGTAACGTTTGCGACGATCTGGTGACAGCAATCTTTTAGAAAGGGTTGATGGCCTTTCTAGAATGTTAGTTATTAAGCAGCGTGTATGTACTTAAGTGCCCTTACATATCTTACTTTTAGAAATTAGCTTCGTTGGCTTTCGTTTTACAATAGAAACCCTTAGGAAAATCCATAAAAAGGCTTTTTCAAGATGCTTTATAGTGCGCTTACTTACCTATGTGAAATAGGCAACTTGAAGATCGGCTAATCTTTCGCTGTATCTAGTTTGCTGCTTGGGTTGCTGCCTTAGGATATTGATGAAATCTGACGGTTCAAAAATGGTACAAAAAGTTGTTGACATCTTGTCTGCTGATGAGATCCGCCGGACGTTAAATCGATTGGCCTCTGAAATTGTTGAGCGCACTGATGACCTGAGCCAGCTGGTGTTGTTAGGGATTCGCACGCGAGGTGTGCCGCTAGCCCATTTACTGAGTGAGCAGATTCAGCGGCTAGAGAATACTGATATTCCCACAGGTGCTCTCGATATTACATTTTATCGGGATGATTTGGACAAAATTGGGGTGAGAATGCCTGGTAAAACAGAAATACCCGTAGATTTGGCGGGTAAGACTGTAGATTTGGCGGGTAAGACCATCGTTCTGGTGGATGATGTTATTTATAGTGGGCGGACGGTGAGGGCTGCGCTCAATGCCGTGCACGATTACGGGCGACCTGCGTCTATTCGACTGGCTGTATTGATTGATCGCGGCCATAGACAGGTGCCGATTCATCCTGACTTTGTTGGAAAACAGCTGCCTACTTCTAGCGATGAGACTGTTCGGGTGTTTGTGCAGGCGGTGGATGATCGTGATGGTGTGGAATTAAGTCATCCAGTGTGATGCTACCTAGTGTGAGGTCATCTGGTGTGATCGTTTTACGTTATGTGCGATCGCCCCGGAACCCGGTAGTGGATTGCGGTAGTTTAAAATTTGCCCTTGCGCCTACTTAAAAAGCCGGAGAACCCGTTTTGAGCCCATCCTTGCCTGCCGACCTGACTCGCCTGAACGAATTCGTTCCGACACATCATCGACAACAACAATCGCGTTGTCGATTAACAAACCAATAGCAACGATCAATCCAAATATCGACATTTGATGCAGTGGAACGCCCAGCAACTGCAAACTGAACAGAACCATGCCCGATACTAAAGGCAATGCCAGTCCAACAAGCAATGCGCTTCGCCACCCCATCGTCACGAAAACAACCAGTACGACAACGATTGAGCCAAGGAGTAAATTCAAGGCCAGTTCGCTCAATCTTGAAACCGTGTACTTTTCCTGCTCAAAAACTCGCTCAACTCTAATTTGAGGTGATAGCGTTAATTCAAATTCCTCGATCAACCGATTTGCAGATTTCATCCATTTTCCAACCTGCCTGTCTTCCAGCATCCTGGCCGCGACAAAAATGGAGCGACTGCCATTTTGAATCGCTATTTCGGCAGCAGGTTCTAACCACCGGCGCTGAACCTTGGCAATATCGCCGATCCGGAGGACTGCGCCATCCGAACCACGAAGAACGGGGATGTTTCGAATACGATCTATCGACTCAAACGCGCCGGCGATTTCGAGGGATGTGTCCGACTGCCTTGTCCTTACCGCTCCCGAAGCGACCTTGGAATCGGCATTTCCAATGCGAGACGAAACTTCCTCGGCTGTCAGACCAAGTTCCGCAAGTTTTGCTTCGATTTCGCCTGACATCATTGTTCCTTTCAACGCTATGGTTGCGGTGACGCTATCCCGCCCAACGACGTAGGAAAAGTGCCGAATCTCTGACCACAGGCGCTGGAAACGTGGGAAATTTGCCATGTCTCCGCAAAAGATTGATCACAATTCGGGCAATTCCCCCGGTGAGACCTAAAATCATCGTTCTGGCGCTTATATGCCGGTGACACATTCCCACGGTTTTTTTC
>JBCDAG010000250.1:0-11066 GCA_039186165.1 Cyanobacteria bacterium P01_F01_bin.53 | reverse complement strand
GATCGTCACATCACCACCATATCCGGGGATCCATGTACTTTATCATCGTTGGCAAGTTGATGGTCGCCGCGAAGCACCTGCGCCATTCTGGATTGCGGGCAAGCTAGATGGAGCTGGCTCTAGCTACTACACAATGGGTGATCGAAAAAATCCCGGTCTCCAATCCTACTTCGACAACCTAAGAGCCACCTACAGTTCCATCGCGTCGATGGCAGATGAACGCACGACCATCGTTCAGATGGTGGCGTTTTCCGAACGGGAATGGCAGCTCCCGAAATATCTGGAGACCATGCAAGAATGTGGCCTCTACGAATTGCAACCTTGGGGAAACGACATCGATGATGACGATGGGCGTCTTTGGCGTGATGTGCCGAGCCGCCGTTGGCACGCAGACCAAAAATCACACGCGCCAGGAGCGCGAGAAGTGGTTCTGATGCATCGTAAAGTTCCGAACTAAGCAGTTTCCTCCAAACCTTCGACTGCGTCGTCTACCTCAAGGTCACTCGTACCGAGCGAGATCAAAGCCGGAATGAAAGGGGCCAGTGCGCGGCATGTGCGCTCCACCCGATCCTCAATACCGTCAGAAGGTTCTGTGTCGCCTACTTGGTCGGCGGTCTTCGCACGTTTTTCATCGAGCAGGAGAGAAAGGCCTACGAGTACATTCGCGTATAAGAATTGCTCACGCAGCAAGGTGGCACTCTCCTTGGAAAGACGCTTATTCTTGGCCTCACTCTCCAGAGGCATGTTGTCCATATTCACCTTGAACTCATAGAACTCAGCGGCTTCATCGTCCGAGTAGCCAATTGACTCGATTTTCATAGCCGTGAATTCGTCAAACCCTTCTGCCTCCCACTGATCGCGGTAGACCCGCTTGATGTTCGGAGATTCTAGTTCACTTGGGCGTTCGCGATCATCCCCTTGCTTGTTCTTCGGTGGCTTACGTTCTCCACCGCCACCGCTGCTTCTTTCAGCCTTGGGTTTAACCGTCACCTTTATGCGGTTCTCGAAGACACGCTGGCTATCACGAGTTCGGGCGATGAACTCAATTTCATCGTCAACACTTGCGCCGCCAGGCAGATCGACCATGACCGTCGCAATGCCGTTCTTTAGGGTCGGCCCGTTGGGGCTGGCAACGTACTCAAGGCCATCGCTGCCTTTCCAAGTCAGATCGAACTCACCCCGCTCGGCTGCCCGCGTGAAGTAGTCGTTCCGGGCGTCGGTTTCGAAAGTCAAACGCATACGATGATTGATCGCACAACCACGTTTCAGCACTTCACCGTATTCAACGCCCTTATTTTTGAAGAATGTCGGATAGACCTCACCTTTGAAATCTGGATCAGGTTCGCTGCCTGTTGATACTGTATTGAATGGCGCTGAAATTCGTTGGCCAAGCTTCAGCAGAGTAGTCAGGTTCGGCGAGCTTTTGATTAGCGACTGCAAGACATCTGTGAGCGGCTGATCATCTTGGAGACGCTCATTCATGCGCTCCTGCTGGCGCTTGTTGCGAAGGTCCTTGAGTTCCTGACAGTCGCGGATCGTTTTTTCGAGCGCGGCAACGAGTTCCTGTTTGAACTCATTGTCCGCCAACCGATCACGACTGGGCATGAACAAATCTTCGCGTGTGACGCTACCCAGATCGTCGCATTCGATGAAGACCAGTAGATCATCTGCTAAAGGCTTCATCTTCACCGCATCCCGGCGAAAGAAGTCTTTCGGCAAACTGCCCTGCGTTTGCCCATTCCTCAGAAAAACGATCCCTTCGCGTTTGCGGTACCCACGGACACCACCGAGCTTCCTTGTCGACGCGCCACCGTCTTCATCGTCAGCGTCCTTGGTCGAGCCCTCGGGGACAAAGGCAAAGACACTTGCAATGAGCTTTTCCCCAGCAGGTTGGAAAGGGATGCGCACGGGAAACCCATCTTCCACATTGTCGCTGTCTTTGATCCTTCGGAGCAAGCCGGAAACAGTTGTTCTACGGCTCCCCACATCAAGATACTTCCCTGCCTTGCTTGTCCGGTATTCATAGAACCGAACGGGGAGCGCAATTTCCGGTAACAACAAATCTAAGCGGCTCAGGAGACTCTTGCCGCGTAGAATATTCGAACGCTCACCAAGGAAGTTGTACTCATACATCTTGATGGCAGTGCCAAAGGCCGCATCACGGCCATAAGGATCGTCATCGTTCGGATAAATCGAGAAGGTGTCAGCGGGAAACGAAAGCACCCCACCTTGCCGATCCTTACAATCTGAACCAACGCCCACAGGAGCAAGATATGTATAGACAGAATTCTTTGGCATACCTGGCGCGTCAGTCGGAAACTCACGCCGCACGATGGTGAAACACCACTCGTTATCGCGCGCACTGGAATTCTCGTCGAGAAAGGCAGGGTTGCGCTTCGAAATCACGAGCTGAAGATTGAATTTTCCGCAAAACCGCAGAGCGCCCGTTCCGCCTTGATTAAACTGACCCTGCACAAATGGAATATATTGCTTGTTGCTTTTACTGAGCGAAAGAATTGTGTCTGGCAGTCGATCCGGACTTTGACCTTCACCACAATCGGCAATCGTAATATTGAGCTGCTCAGGTCGCCGTCCGGTGGCGCAAAGCGTGATACCATCGGCAATATCCCGAGTTTTCTGCGCTCCCCAATCCTCAATTAGGCCACCAGAGGCTATTTTCGTCCCCGTCCCACTTTCAAAGAAACGTGCTACGGCTTGGCGGATCGTCTGCGGCGCATCTGCACTCGCCGGATCAATACCGCGCACTCGACATTCGTTGATAAGACGAGCATCGACCGAATTGACTATTTTTTCGGCTAGCGCCGCCTCTGCTAAGCTTTGTTGATTGCCACTCTGGCCCCAGTTGTTCTCCACATCACCGTAGTGACGCCACAAACTGCGCTTCTCCCAGAAACCGTGCTTCTTCAGAAGGGTAATGACCTCGCCTTCGCTGTCAGCACGCAGCAAATCTATACAAAGCTGCTCGTTTTTGTTCATATGAATGATCCAATCAGGCCTATCAGAGTTTAAAATCAACGCCGTCTGAAGACTTTGTAGCCTTCATGCGGCTTTTTAAAGCCTCAATTTCTTCATTCAGCGCTTTAACAATCTTGCGAACATCAGCTTCGTCGTACTCATAGGCATTTCGGTTGCCGAGCTTCCCGATTATTCGAATTGCCTTTATCGCGTTAACTGTTCTGCTTTCGGCCAATTTAACAAACTTATCTCGCTTGCTAGACTGTGTTTTTCCCGACTCATCGTGGGCCATTTTGAGAGCAGGTTCTGACATTTCAGCCTCCTTTTAGTTCTCTGAAGCGGATATATAGCTGCATTCTCAGCGATTAGAAGTCAATATTTTTGAAAAAACTTGTTTAATTTACAGGGTTTTTGACCGGTAAATTGATATATATATGGCTAATAAAATCAGACTTCTCAGATAGTTATGCGGCCATCGAGCGGGCCAAATTTACCGAGAAATTTTTGTGATAGAGTGAGAAAAGGGTGCCTATTGAGCCACAAAAATGGACGCTAAATGCTCACACCTAACCCAGTCTGATTCGGCCTTTGAGCCGTGATTTGTAGGGGTGTGAGCGGAAAATGTACTACTCAGCGCTCCGAAGAAAGCTCCCTGGTATCGGTCGGCCTAGGGGCCGTCACATTTTCAATGACTGCTCTGATTTGGGGGCCGGTGAATGGGTGCACGCGGGAGGGAAGCGGCTGGCCCTGGCCATCTGCTTCTTCCGTCATGTCATCTGCCCTCTTGATGAAACTTATGTTCCATTGCACCACTACGGATGGTGATGATCGAAACAACTTGGCTGGTATCGTCTACCCGGTAGATTATTAGGTGGGCCTTGTATGGCAGTATTCGATACTCCACCCCGCCGAACCACTCCCGCCGAAAGCGCTTCGGCATGTGCTCTAAGCTAAAGCAGCGCGCTTGTATCGCCTCGGCATAGGCTACTCGTTCCGCCAAAGTGAATTTTGGGTGCGGATACTCAAGAATGTCTAAGAAATCTTGCTGCGCTCGGTCGGTGATGATGACCTTATAGGCCATGCTCAGCTTTGAACTTGGCAACGACATTCGGCAGTACGTCACGCGCCGGAGCAAACCGCCCTGCGGCTAGATCAGCCTCGCCAGCAGCAACACCTTCCTCGATATAGTCACGGTAGGCTGGGTCTTTCATGCTTTCAGCGAATTGTGCTGAGCTACGGGCGCTGTCGATGAAATCACCCATAAACTCAGCCAACAGCGCTTGATCGGCTTCCGGCAAGCCCTGGGCTTCGTGTATCTTGGCTTCAAGCTTGGCGTTCATGGTCTCATTCTAACAAACAGTTGGTTGCGGGCAAGTTAGTCGAGTTCCGAGGCTATGCAGCTTCCGTTTCAGCCTGCTTGAAAGCTTCAATGTCCATATCAGCCGGATCGCCCCAGCGGCCTAAAACCACCTCGGCCAGACGCACACCAATCACCGCAAAATGCGACCTGCCCAACTCCCCTACCCTACTTGGGTCACGGTCGATTTTGTCCCAAGCCTGGGCCGCTGGCCGCAGAGGAATATTCTCTGAAACTGCCGCAACCACTTCCTTTAACTCAGCGGGTTTTAGGCGTTTCAAAAGCTCCTGCGTCCGCGCATGGCGATGCAGCCGGTGACGTTCCTCTAGGGCCTTCAAATCGGCCTCCGCTTCGGCAGCGGCTTCACGGGCAGCTTTACGTTCCGCTGCTCGCTCTTTGGCAATGCTAGCCTTGTTTCGTTCGTCGGGAGTTTTGACCCCAACTCCGTCATTCAGCATCTTCGCGAGATAGTCTTTGCTGCTGTACTCCTGGCCTTTTTTATCCATCGCAGCGAAGCGTTTTTCGGTATGGGCAATGATCTCCCCTACCCCATCAACGCCATACTTTTTCAGAGCTCGTTCAACCGTCTTAGAGGTCACGCCCAACTTGACGCATTTATCGATCAGCGCCATTCGTGCCCGATCTTCGCCAACGTCGATTTCAGCGACGGTAGATCGCCTTTCTATCACCGGGCCGTCAAAGGTCTTAGCCAGTTCCGCCACCAGACGGGCCGCGTGTTCGGCCTCGAAAAGCTGCAACTGCCAGGACTGCCGCCGCACAGTGAATTTCAAGTGGGTCAGCTTCCGGCCCGTCTTCACCGGCTCATAGCTCAGGTGTAGATCGGTGCGGTCATTCACACCGTCAATCAGCGGCTTAAGCACCTTCCTTTTAAACAGCTTGAAATCCTTATAATGATCTTCATTGACCCCCAAATATGCCCTCAGCTCCCAATAGTCGTAAGTTTCCTCTAGAACCTCTGGGTCGCCGCTTCGGTTCACCGCATCCCGAAACAAAGCATAGAAAGCGTATCCTCGGTTCACATCCGCCAAGGCAGCAATAAAGTGGATGTTTAGCCGCGCAAAAACCCGGGGGTCTTTGATGACTTTTTCCAGCCTAGGGTGCACTTCAAAGGCGATAGTGCCGCGCCGCTTACTGGTAGCCTTACCAATAATCAGTGGCGCTTCGTAATCGTCAAAGGTACGATCTTCACCCCAGAAGTTGAGCTTGAGTTTGGTTTCCGAAACCCGATCAACGGCTTCGTTGATCCGGGTGTAATCGTGGTTCCCTTCTTGGCGCATGACAGCCCGCACCAGGCTCTTGTTGAGGTAATAGAACCCGCCCGCATCACGCTCGGTTTTGGCAATGATATGGACGCACAAAAACAAAATCCCCTGCTCAAAATCGGTGAGCTGCCGCCGGAAGTGCAGCAAGGCGGTAGGATGTTTGATCGTGTTCCGCTCAAGATAGGTCTTAAGCTGAAGCATGGCCATGTCCGCTCGAATCATAGTCTTGTAGTTATTTTCAAACAGAATACCACCAGATGGGGTACCGTCAAATGTTCTTTGGTACCCCCGCGGGGTATAGACACCCCGATTTCAGGTACCCCCTAAGCCCGATTTCAGGTACCCCTGGAAAGTCCAAATCCCCGATTTCAGGTACCCCCTAAACCCCGATTTCAGGTACCCCCTCCATCAAATCAGAAACCGCGAAACGCTTTGATATAAAAGGGAAAAACCCCGCACTGGAACAATCCCCGATTTCAGGTACCCCCTAAATGCTAAGTCTTTTGATAATCACGGAAAAACCACGCACTGGAACAATCCCCGATTTCAGGTACCCCCTAAGCCCGAAAAAACCCGATTTCAGGTACCCCTTAAACTCTCAAAATCCTTTGAGAATAAGGGGTTAGATTCTCGGAAAATGCCTCTCTAGCTAAAAGAAAGAAATATCAAAGATATTTAACTACTAACTAGGAGCAGCAGATTTTGAATTTTGGTTTGAGAGGCGAAAGAGGCAACGAAGGGAACAGGCCATACGTTCCAGAAATAGGGAAACGGATTGGGTTAGATCAGGCCGCAAAGGGCAACTCCACGCGCATAAACAACGATCCAAAATCCATATAGGTTCCGCGCCGCCCGGTTTTGCTCTTCCCCTCCCCTCGAAACATGCCCTGAGACGCCCAGGATTGGCCCGTGAGGGGCCGTTTGCGATTTTTAGGTAGGTTGCCACCGCAGCCATCCTAGCGGCGCTTAGAGGGGCGATTTTTGCGATTTTGCTTTTCGGCGGCTTTTTTCTGGCTCTGCTTGGCCTGTTTCAGCACCTGGCCGAAGTCTTCTTCAAACCACAGCTCACGAATTTTGTAGGTCGTACCGTCCAGCTCCGCCGTCATGCCTTCATCATCTTCGGCGAGGTGGATCGTTCGACGCTGCCGGGCATCCACGCGGGCACTGTGAAAATCCACAAACCCATTCCACCAATTGACCAGCGGGTTATGAACCCAACCGATATAGAGATTTTCTAGCTCAGCTCGCCAGCCGGTGCCTTTTTGGTTTTTCACATTTATAAATGTTAATAACTTTTTAAAATGTTAAAAACAGTTATTAACTGTTAAAAACACCTGCATCTCTCAGCGCTTGCCGCAAATAGGCCGCTACCCCCCTGCCCCCGGTTTTTTCATTGATGATTGCCTTCTCGGCTGGGGTCAGATTGAGCGTGATCTTTTCGGAAGTGCGCTCAGCCGGATCAATCGGTGGGCGGCCCCCTTGGCGTTTCTTGCCCTTGGATGGTTTCGCGGGGGCCGTTTCCACGGCCTCATGTTCAGCCAGGATGCCTCTGGGCTTCACGGGTTCAGTGGGTAGAGCGGTGCCGAAGGTTTTCTTTTTCATGGTCAATCTAGGAAGGTCATAAGGTGGTCGAGTTCATTACAGACGTTGCGAAAGTTCCAACGGTACAAGCCGCCCCGTTTGACTAGCTCAGCGACCGAAGATTGTTCCGGCAACTGGTATTCGAAAGCCTTGGAGTACCGTACCGGAACAATCGGTATTTTGTTGCCAATCTGGAGGCGTAGCGCGGCGGTGATCTCAGCCAGGTCGCGCTTGTGATCGCGCAACATGTTAGCCACCACGATAAAGTCTGCCGTGATGCTTTTTCGGCTTTTCAGCTCGGCTATGGCGTAGGCTGTACCGACAAGCGCGTCTGGCTCATTGACCACGGGCACCACGATTTTGTGGGTTTGGTCGAGAGCTGAAACGATACTGGCTTCATACCCCACCAGCTCCCCGGCCAAGTCGAATACCACGGGAAAATCGTCATCGAGCTGGGGAAAGCGATCTTGTGGGCCAACCTGTAAAAATTCGCCCTCTGGTACGACCGTCTGAATATCGGTGCGCGGGCGGTTTTGATTGGTGGCGTAGTTGTAGCCAAGTCGCAGCACTATTTCGAGGGCCAGCGGGGTTTTCCCCACCCGGCCTTTCTCGTTGTAAACGGCAATCTTGGTCACTGGCATGTTCGCTATGGTTGGTGTCAGTGACAGTTTATCACCTTTATAAATGTTATCAAATGTTTTTAACGTTTATAAATGTTTTTAAAAGTTATTAACATCTATAAATCTTTGATGTGATCTCCCGCACCATCGCTTCTACCAGCTCATAATCTGGCCTCGCGCCTACGGTCGGGTCGGACAAATCCAAACCTTCCAGGCCGGTGTTGACTACGAGAACATGCGGGGCAGGGGGCTTTGGTTCGTCATTCATAGCCATTCCTATATATCGAAATCATCAAGCAACTGGCTAAGCTGTGGGTTCTCCGCCCTTGGGAAATTGTGTGCTGGCTGATCGTCAGCGTAATGCCAGCCGTGCAGAAAGTCCGTCTCGATCTGCGGGGCCGTGTTGAACAGAAAGTAGTCGCGATAGGGGGCAAAATTCGGATTGCCTAGAAGGTACTTTTTGACCCCGCGTAGCACGTTGGGGAGCATGTGGACGCTGCAAACATAAGCGGGTGTATCCCGTAATCCTAGCTTGAAGGTCAAAGCCCCGGTTTCGAGCACTTCCATATAACGCTGTATCTGCATTCCGGCTTGTCGGGTTTGGGTCGAGCGGTGCACCTCAAGGGCGTAAATGATGGGGTGCCCGTTTATGTCGATGGTGAACACGCCGTCAGGCTGAACGGGTCGGGGATTGTTGGGCAGGTCGATCTGCGTGGGTACGGTGAAGTCACCAGTCTTGCGCGAGCCTTCAACGTCAAAGTCCATTACGGCGGAGGTCACGCGAGTGTCCTCCCGACTGTTAGCCCATTTCCTCAGTCCAATGTGAAAATCCACCTGGGCGAAGCGGTGACGTGCCAGGTGTTCACCAAACTGCACTTTGCCTTTGGGGTAGCGGATCAGCTCAACCGGCACCTTAAACAGCCCGGCCAGTTCTGCCGCGCCGTATTTGGTCAGATAGTGCACCTGGGGGAGTTGCATCCCCAGCTTACGGTTTTCGGCCAAGGGGTAACGACGGCGTTCCAGCCCATGCAGAATTTTCTCGCGCAGACTGTTTGCGTTTTCAGAGACGCCAAGCCGCAAGAGCTGTTGTGTGGTGACAAAACGGAACATGCCCAAAGCCACCAAAGCGCGGGTGCTCTTTTCGCCTAGGGTCGTGATAACTTTGGACATGGTGGGCTATTTTTTGGGTTTCTTGGTGAAGTCTGGCCCTTTGAATTTCGGGCCTTGATTGAGGGCTTTGGGTTGCCGCGCTTGGTTGGCCTCTTGGATTTGAGGTCGTCCGTTGTGCTCTGATGGCGGGGCAGGGCGGTTAGGCTGATAATACGCCCGGCCTTGGGCCAGCAGCACTTTCAACCATTCCTCGCCTGACAGCAGGTATTCTTTCTTCCTGCCGATCACTTCAATTCTCGCTTTCACCGGGTCGCGGTCAAGCTCGATCTGATAGAAGTGCAGGGGTGGCAGCTCGCGTATGTCATTGGCGCTAAGCTGGGGGATTTCCTTACCCATCTTTTCGGCGGTGTCGTCCTTGCTGCGTCCGATCAGGTAGGTGCCGACATTGCCCAGAATGGCTTTCTGCACGTCCTTGCCCACTTGCTCGATACGCTGCGTGGCGAGGGTGGCGTGCAGCCCGAATTTCCGGGTTTCCCCCATGATCTGGGAAATCGTCGGGCTGATGAAATACTGGCATTCATCGGCGAACAGATGGATAGGGCGACGCTGGCCTTGAGGGCGGCGCATGGCGAAGCTGACCAGATAGGCGTTGATAAGCTGGCCGATGGTTTTCACGGCGTCTTCAGTCACGCGGTCACGATCAAAGCCAAAGCAAATGATCTTGCCTGTATCGAGCGCGTTGGCGAAATCGAACGTGCTTTCAGAGCACAGGAAGTCCCGCACCACAGGGTCGCGCACCAGCTCATAGAAGCGATAGCGCAGGGCCTGCTTGGTGGCTTCAAAATTCGAGCTGTAGAATTGATCGCGCATAAATTCGCGGTCAGCCTGGTTGGGCAAGTTGGCTTTGCCGTAGTTCACCAGCGCCGTGTTGCGGTCGTCATCCATGAAGGTCACAAGGTCGGCGAAGGTCGTGCCGTCCATGTGCAACAGGACGCCCAGACAGGGCGTGAGAAGGGCTTTCTGGGGGGCGGTGAAGCTCTGGCCGAAAAGCTGTTCCAGCGCGCCTAGAAACTGCCTCTGGCCAAAATTCAGATTGTGTTCGTCTTTGTCGGTGGTGTCGAAGGGGTTGAAGGCGATGCGCCGCCCTTTGAAAAGGGTCGGGTTGACGTAGATTAGCCGCCCATTGTCCGCGTTCTGCCGAAAGCGCGCGATGTCCTGGGCCAGATCGTCATGGGGATCGAGCACCACAATCGTGGGTTCGGTATTGGCTGTGACGTAGTGGCGGGCGATATGCTTGATGCTCTCGGATTTTCCCGACCCGGTTCCGGCGCAAATGAAGGTGTGTTTTTCGCGGGCCTTCTCGTTAATCCAGAGCGTGGTTGGGGCAAAAAAAAAGCTCTCCACAAACGCCGGAAAATCGAACTGAAGGGCGCGTATAAAAGCCAGAGCATACCCTCTAGGGCTAAAGTCAGCAGCCGCACGGATAGCGCGTATTTGTAGTTGAAGTTCCTGATACTCTTTAAGGGCAGTTTCGTAGGCATTGCGGGCTTGGGTTAGATTATAGGCCGCGACCCGTTCACGGGCTTTATGGGGGCCATGCTTGGCGACCAGGGCGGGGGGTAATGGATCGCCTGGCGCGGGCCACAGGCTGGGGTCTTCTGAGGTTGGTTCAACGGGCTTTTCGGGGCTGTTGTTTTGCAGCCTCTTGAACTCGGTGAATGTCCAGTAGCAGCCGGTTTGCTCTGCCACGGTGTTGCACAAACGGGTGCAGAGGTCGGGGTTATCGGCTAAAGAGAAAGCCCCGTAGGGTATGAGTGTGGCGGGGTTCTGGGGGTTGGAATTCAAATGCGCTAGCCCGGCATCTTTTAGGGCTGATTGGAGCTCTGCTAGAACCTCTTGTTTCAATCTGTCAGCTCCCCAGAGGTGTGTTTGACAGTTGGTTTCAATGTGTTTTTGTAGGTGGTGTCGGTATTTTGATTATCACCATAATAACAAAAGCCTAGCTGTCAAATCGAAATTAAAATCTCTCTCCAATCTTCGATTGTCGCTCCTTCTCTCCTTCCTCGTCCTCATCGCTCACTCGTTCCACTCCCTCCCTCTTCGTCCTCGTCCCTCGCTCATTCCCTCCAACCTCATCTT
>JBCDAG010000249.1:0-11162 GCA_039186165.1 Cyanobacteria bacterium P01_F01_bin.53 | reverse complement strand
TTCTCATTAAATCTTGATTTTCTGTGCCGCTACTCGATATTGCTTCTATTATGTGAAAGATAAGATTATGAGCAAAACATCAGATGCAAGCTACTTTCGTTGATCAGCCTTTGATTCCAGAGATTCCCACCTTTACAACAGAGCAGGAGCTGCCTAATGCCTTCACTACCCTTTTCAGAAACCTCCCGATTGTTGGCCCGCTAATTGAAGAGCGACAAGGAACAGGGAGAAGGGAACGAGTAAAATTTGCCATTAAACGACTCATAGTAACTGCGTGTGCTTTATCGCCAGTTTTATCGTCGATCGACGTGTCAAGCACTGTATATGCTGTCCTGCTAGTCACAAACGTTGCCAATGAAAGTTCTATAGCAGTTTTTACTAATGAAGCGAACTACATTGATCGCTATATCGATGCCATGGATGACAAACAATTTGATCTTTTCTATGCGGTGCTTGCCTGCGGTATTCTGGGCCCATGGTTATTTGACCGTACAGCCTTGGCTCAGGTCTTAGAAAAAGCTTGGGCGACTTTCGCTTCTATTATGGAAAGTATTCAGAAAAAGATAGAAAAAGCATCAAAAGTGGCCTGGAATTTTGCTGGCAAACCAACCGTTAAAACCATTCAAAAAACTAAAGATGAATTAGCGCTTATTTCCAAAATCATCGGCACCACTGTAGATGCTGGATGTATCGGTGCAGCTTGGCTACTCATTAAATTAGATGATTTAACAGAGAGCTTTGCTTAAAGTCTGGGAGTTTTTCACAACAGGCTGACGGGGACATCTGCACCAATCTGTTGTGAAACAAGAACCTAAAGTCGGGATTTTGGCCAAACCCCTCAAAAGGTATATTTCAGAAAATGGCCCAGAATGAGCGTCGGTGAAGCCAATTGACCGGTCGAGATTATGTTGCTTCGTTAGTGGTTATGGCGCGCCTGCTAGGACAAGTTGATAGCGTAGAAACAGAAACGCTCGATCTAGATAAATTTGGGGTGGTTCAAAAAACAGGTATGGAACTTAGCGCCTTATAAGAGAACAGATACGAGAAACGATTGCCGGCAAAACCCTATATATGGAGAACGACAAGAACACTGTCAATCCCATCCAAATCACAACGTACAGCCCAGCGCTGAACGCATTATTAGCAAGGAGGTTAACCCAAGCGGTCAGAAAATATGCTAGAACACAAGCACACCCTACACTCAGAAGCCGTAGAAGAATTCTTTCACTCAAGTTCTTGCGTGAGTTTTTTTCAACAGCTCCCCTACGCTTGCGTCTAGTATGATTCACAGATTTTGGCGAATATCCCATCCCTTGCAAGCTGTTCATTAAGCGCGTCATATCATTCCGAAAGTCTGGATCAGGCCGCGCTAAGGCACTGTTGCGATAAGCTAAATCTCGCAACGATTCAGGTAATTCATCCTCATTCGGCATCATTGCACCTCTCACAAGCAAGGGAACAACAGGAATATCCCTTTTGAGAGCCGTCTCAATCTCAATCCTTACCCAGTCAGCAGGGTCACCCAGTCGCCGATTACCACGCTCATCAACGGCTGTTAACCATGTGGGGCCAATAACAACAATGACGATGTCACACTTAGTGATTTCAGATTCTAAATGTCGCCTAAAATCCACCCCAAAGGGAATAGAGTCAACATCCTTAAAAAGATGTTCTTCGCCAAAACGCATGACGAGATGATCATAAATGCGACCCGTTTCACTGAGGCTATCCGTTCGACGGTAGCAAACAAAGATAGAGGGTTGGTTGGGCATGGCGCAGAGCTATTTTGAGTAACTCCTAACAGGGGAAAGAATTCAGCAGTCTATAGTCACCAAAATAGCATCGCTGCCGGAGGGGTGTTTGCGGTGCCTAAAAAACCAGCTGTTTTTTTAATTATATTTACATCTAATTTTATTTTTAAATCAGATGTTTTTTGTCAATTCATTGACATATTTTGTATTGATTTGTCTCGAGGAATTTGGCTCTACGGGGTTAATTATGCAGCGTTGAGAGGAAACTGCCAACAAATGAGGCATCGTAATCGAAAGGGCGTTGCTGAGTTAAGGGATGAATGTGGCAGGTAGATATTGAGCAAGGGGGCTTCACCAACCATCAGCGAGTGAGTGTAGAGGGAAGTGCGGGTCGATTGGATAATATAGAAATTATCAGCGGCGCAATCCGACCAGGGGCTGCGCTTATGTTCTACCCAGAAGCAAACGTACTGATGAAAGCGGTGAGCGATCCAAAATCTCATACCCCTGCCTATAAGCGAGTCCCGATTTTAGTTCGCGCGTGAGACAGAAATCCTATTGCTGATCCTATTGCTAGGTCACTAGCCAACACACTCACGTCTTCAGTGTTTCAGTATCTTTAGCATTTCATTGCCGCCCGGTTGCAATTCGTAGTCAACCGTCTCAATCGAACACTGATAACGTTCAGGGTATTTTTCCCCCTTGAGGTGCTCAATCACAGGGGCGATGTGAGGTGATTTTTCTTGGGCCAGTGTCAGAAGTGGGAAAATCCTTACTTCATCACACACTCTGAGCAATTCATCAATTGCTGAAATATGAAAATCAGCGTCGAACTGCGCCGTGTAAAGGAATAAAAAGTGTGAGCAAAGCCCCAGCTCATAGATGTCATCTGCAATTTTCAGATGAGGCAGTTCGCCAACGGTATAGCGCCCCTGCTGTTTACCTTGGTCAAAGTCAACAGCAAAACGTTCCGTGACCTGCGATCGCCGCTCTTTGAGCTGGTCAGCTGATTTGTGATAGCCCCACACCCAGTCGTTAGGGGTGGCTTTGATTTGGTCAATGATATTATCTCGCACAGCGTAGAAGCGCTCGCGAATCTCCTCACCCTTAAATTCATACAGCGGATCGATGGAGTGAATGCGATAGCCTTTTTCAGTGCCCTCAGCATTAAAGCTCGCAGGGCCATCGGCAACGCTCAAAATTGACTTTTTCAAGTCAGCATCGCTGAGCGAAAACATTTTCACGTATTCATCCAAAGATCTGCCAAAGGGCACGACCTGATCGAGTTCTATAACCATGGAGCCGCTCCAAGAGGTGTTGGTTCAATAAAACAGCCCCAACGCCAACCAGGCAGACCAAACTGCAATGGCAAACTACGTTGTTGTTGTTGCCTTCTTTTTGATGCCAATAATATCTGCGGCAGAAAGCTTTGTGGTTGCCGATTTTTCAGTTTTCTTTTCAGCGGCGGCTGTACGGGTTGTGGTTCCCGTGGTTTTAGCTTTTGTCCCGGCAGCTTTCGTCGCTTTTTTAGCTGTTGTAGACTTCTTAGCCGTTGTTGCTTTTTTAGTCGTCGCCTTTTTGGTCGTTGCTTTCTTAGTCGTCGCCTTTTTAGTCGTGGTCTTCTTTGCGGTGCTCTTTTTAGCAGTGGCCTTCTTCTTAGTCGTGGCCTTCTTTTTCGTTTTCTTCTTAGTGACCGTGCCACCTTTTTCGGTGAGCAGTGCAACCGCTTCTTCTACTGTAACCTCTTCAGGCTTTTTGCCTTCAGGCACCGATACGTTCACCTTGCCATGCTTAATGTAGGGGCCGTAGGGACCGTCGTATACATTAATGGGCTCCTCATCGACGGGGTGCTTACCAATTTCGTGGATCGGCTTAGCCGCTTTGCGACCCCGGCTAGCCTTCGGCTGAGCCAGCATTTCTAGGGCCCGCTCCAGGGTAATGGTGAGCATATCGTCATCACCCTTAATCGAGCGATAGTCGTCCTTGCCGTCTTCCTTACCCTTGGTATGCACAATGTAGGGGCCAAAACGACCCAGGTTTGCTTTGATGTTGTTGCCGGTTTCAGGATGCACACCTAACAAGCGAGGCAGCGAGAGCAAGGCCACAGCCATTTCTGAGGTGACATCTTCCGGTTTCACGCCTTTGGGCAGGGAAGTGCGTTTGGGCTTTTTATTGTCCTCGGTAACGTCTCCCAGCTGCACATACGGGCCAAAGCGACCAATGAGCAGGTACATGGGCTCCCCGGTTTCGGGATGCAAATCAATTTTTTCAGGGCCTTCTGCCTTTTGCTTGATCAGCACTTCCACCTGCTCATCATCCAAATCAGCGGGGCTTACCCCTTCTGGAATCGAGGCCCGCAGGGTTTCCTCGTCTTTTTCGAGCTCTACATACGCCCCGTATTTACCAATGCGAACCTTGGCAGATAAATCATCCAAGTCCACCGTGCGGGCTTCATTCGGATCAATATTGCCTTGGCGCTGCTCTACCTGTTCGGCCAGGCCCTTATCGCCGTTGTAAAACTTCTTGAGGTAAGGGAGCCATTCGGCATTGCCCTCGGAGATTTCATCTAGGGTGTGCTCCATTTTGGCGGTGAACTGCACATCGACCAAGTCGGGGAAATTTTTCTCCAGCAGCTCGGTTACAGCAAAGGCTGTAAAGGTTGGCACTAGGCTGTTTTTAATCAGTTCCGCGTACCGACGAGCAACCACGGTACTAATCACGGTGGCGTAGGTACTGGGGCGACCAATGCCCTCTTTCTCTAGGGTTTTCACCAGCGAGGCTTCGGTGTAACGAGCCGGGGGCTGAGTTTCATGGCCAATGGCCTCTAGCCCAGCGCAGTCTACGCTGTCGCCTTCTTTCATCGCAGGCAGCACAATTTCCTGGTTCTCCAGTGCTGCATCAGGGTTATCTGAGCCTTCTACATAGGCACGGAAAAAGCCGGGGAAGTCGATACGCTTACCGGTGGATTTGAACACCGCATCGCCGACTTCGAGCTGGATGGTGATGTTCGTTTGGCGGGCTTCGGCCATTTGGGTGGCGACGGTACGCTTCCAAATCAGATCGTAAAGCTTAAGCTCACGCTCTTTGAGGGGGGTGTCTTGGGGCGTGCGGAACACCTCGCCCGAGGGGCGAATGGCTTCGTGGGCCTCTTGGGCCCCCTTGCTCTTGGTGGAAAACTGGCGTGGCTTGTCGCTGAGGTAGTCTTTGCCGTATTTGTTTTCTACACAGCTGCGGGCGGCTGCGATCGCCTGCTTGGACAAACTCGTGGAGTCAGTACGCATGTAGGTAATAAAACCTTTCTCGTACAGGCCCTGGGCAGTACGCATGGTGTCACGGGCAGAGAGTCCCAGCTTACGGTTAGCCTCCTGCTGGAGCGTGGACGTGGTAAAGGGAGGCGCTGGCTTGCGCGTGTTGGGTCGCTCTTCTAATTTGGCCACGGTCCAAGCACTTTGCTCAAGCCGAGCCTGAAGATTCCGAGCCTCTTCTTCGTCTAGCAAAAGCACTTTTTTGCCTGCTTTCACTTGTCCAGTGGATTCATCGAAGTCGCTACCGTTGGCAACGCGGGTGCCTCCCACAGAAACAAGCTTGGCGTCAAAAGGCTTCTTAGTCTTCAGCAGGGCTGCTTTGAGATCCCAGTAGGAACCGCGTCTAAAAGCGCGCCTAGCCCGCTCTCGCTCCACCAGCAATCGAACTGATACGGACTGAACGCGACCGGCGGAAAGGCCGAAGGCAATTTTTTTCCACAGTAAGGGGGAAACGGTGTAGCCCACTAGTCGATCTAAAATGCGGCGGGTTTCCTGGGCATGCACCAACTTGGAGTCAATATCACGGCAGTTGGTCAGGGCATCTTGAATGGCTTCTTTCGTGATCTCGTGAAAGACCATGCGCTTGGTCGGCACCTTGGGCTTGAGCACCTGCAATAGGTGCCAGCTAATACTTTCCCCTTCCCGGTCTTCATCAGTCGCTAGGATGAGCTCGTCAGCACCTTTGAGGGCGTCTTTCAGGGTCTTGACGACCTTCTTTTTGTCAGATGGAACGATGTAAAGGGGGTCAAAGTCCGCTTCCGTATTAACACCAATTTGAGCCCACTTTTCCTTTTTCACCTTGGCCGGAATTTCTTTGGCCGACTTAGGCAAATCGCGTACATGCCCCATCGACGCCTCTACCTTGTAGCCCTTTGGCAAGTAGTTGCGAATGGTTTTAGCTTTGGTGGGTGACTCAACAATTACAAGCGTAGACATTGCGACCTATTGCAGTTGATATGACGGTTTAACGGATGCTTTGACGAGGGCTTAGCTGGGATTTTAGAGGGAATTTCATCATGCCCTCTGACAGAGAACTCTGTGAATGGCAGATCTTCGGACGAATCTCTTGAATCACAGATGACAGCGCGACGGCTATCTTGATTTTCTAGAAGCATTCCCAGATACTTGCCGCTGGCGTCCACTACTCGAGCGATGGCTCGTATCAAGTCACCTCTATATATATAGCGATAGATCAAAAAGGGCCGTTCCGTCTACCCTGTTTCTTCCACTTAGTTGATTTTTAGTCAAGCTCACTCCCCTGGCTCAATATCGTAAATCCTTTGACTGGCACTGGGGTGAGGGGTCTATCTACGTTGTAGCGCTACTTAGGGAAATTGGAAAGAAATTGGTTGATTAATTTTTTCGTAAGGATCACTGAGCCATTGGCTATGGGCAGATTTTCGACATCCCTGAGCTCACGGCTGGGCAATTTTTCCCGTCATCTTCCCAACATTTACCTTGGCTTCTTCAAAAATCTTCGCCCCGGCAGTGGGATTAACGGAAAATACACGGTAAGCTTTCAAGTGGAAAACCTTATTTGGCCACTCTAGGCCCTAGTTGATGGACTTTGCCAATATTGCCGCTCAGCTAAATGCCGGCATCATTTTGCCAGAAGGGATTGTGATCATCACAATCATGGCAATCATTATCACTGACATTGTTGGGGGGCGTGGCGTGTCACGCTGGTTGCCCTATATGGCGATCGCAGGCCTCCTGCTCGCCGTAGCAGACCTCTTCCTACAGTGGGGAGCACCTGACCCAATTGCCTTCCTTGGCGCATTCAACGGCGATGACCTTGGCATTGTCTTCAGGGGAATCATTGCCCTTTCAGCAGCCGTCACGATTCCAATGTCTGTTCGCTATGTAGAACGCTCGGGCACTGCGCTAGCGGAGTTTATCGCCATTTTGCTCACAGCTACGTTAGGGGGCATGTTCCTCTCCGGTGCTGACGAGCTCATCACCGTCTTCGTATCTTTAGAAACGCTGAGTATTTCGTCTTACCTGCTGACGGGCTACATGAAGCGTGACCCCCGCTCAAACGAGGCGGCACTCAAGTATTTGCTCATTGGCGCGGCGAGTGCGGCAATCTTTTTATATGGCATGTCCTTGCTCTACGGCCTATCCGGTGGCGAAACGAATTTAGCCGTGATCGCTAGCCAAATTGAAGCGGCTAGCCCTGGAGAGCCGCCATTAGGCCTCATCATCGCCCTAGTATTTGTAATCGCAGGGATCGCCTTTAAGGTGGCAGCTGTGCCCTTCCACCAGTGGACACCGGACGTATACGAAGGCTCACCCACACCCGTTGTTGCCTTCCTGTCCGTCGGCTCTAAAACAGCGGGCTTTGCCTTGGCCATTCGCTTGCTGCTCACGGCATTTCCCATGGTGGCGGAGCAGTGGCGATTTGTATTTGCAGCCCTAGCCATTTTAAGTATGGTGCTCGGTAACGTAGTGGCCTTGGCCCAAACGAGCATGAAGCGCCTGCTGGCTTACTCATCGATTGGTCAAGCTGGGATCGTGATGATTGGCTTCATCATCGGCACAGATGCAGGCTACTCCAGCCTTGTGTTTTACCTGTTCATCTACTTATTTATGAACTTGGGTGCGTTCACCTGCGTCATTTTGTTCTCTTTGCGCACAGGCACCGACCAAATCAGCGAATACAGCGGCCTATATCAAAAGGATCCGCTACTGACGCTCTGCTTGAGCCTTTGTTTGCTGTCATTGGGGGGAATTCCTCCACTGGCTGGCTTCTTCGGAAAAATCTACGTTTTCTGGGCTGGCTGGCAGGCTGGGGCCTACACCCTGGTATTGGTAGGTCTCATTACCAGTGTGATTTCCATCTATTACTACATTCGTGTGGTGAAAATGATGGTCGTCAAAGAGCCTCAGGAAATGTCCGATGCGGTTAAGGATTACACGACTAACGATTGGACCCTTCCGGGTATGCGGCCGCTGCAGGTGAGCTTGGTGCTGGCTGTTATGGTGACAGCCCTTGCGGGCGTTGCTGCGAATCCTTTGCTTCAGCTGGCTAACAGCTCGGTTGCACGGACGCCACTTTTGCAGCGTTCGGTCCTAATTCGGAATGCCGAGATCGCAGCTGAAATGGAGCATTTGCAGGCACCGGTTGCTGAGGTTGCACTCTCTGAAACTGCTGCGGTTACCAAGTAGTTTCCAAAAGTAGTTTCAAGACAATCAGCAGTCAATTTCATTTAATAGAATAGATAAGTCATCTGAGCAAGTCATTTGCTCTTTAATGACATGAGGTCGAATTCTAAGTCGGCTTCGTGGCTATTTTATTGGTCAAAATAGTATTGGTCAAAATAGTGTTGCCGTGCGTGTTCACCGGATTGCAACGTATCCAAAGCTTGTGTGGAGATCTCGTTGGACTCGTTGCAGTTTGAGCCACGGAGGCGTAGCTATCACTCTCCGGCTTTTCATGCCATGAGGCCAAACTCTAAGTCGGCTTCGTGGCTATTCCGCTTGGCAAGGATATTCTTGACGTGCTTTTTCACAGTGTTGAGACTGATCCACAGGGAAGTGGAGATCTCGTTGTAGTCTGCACCTCGTAAACGGAGCTGCCAAACTTCAGTTTCACGTTTAGTCAGGCCAAATAAAGCAGCATCAGAGAGTGCTTTGTTGCGAATGGTTTGCTGACGGTCTTCAAGCACAATCAGCAAGTAAGGCGTTTGATCGAGGTGGATATTCTGCACACGAACACGAACGGTGCCGATGTCGGGCAAGATAATCTCAGAATCGATACCAATATTTTGGAAAGAGAGCACGTCCTGGTTTTTGAGGGCGGACTGGCACATTCTCCAGATTTCGATGGGCAAGGTCTCAGTTTGGTCAGTAGATTCTGCCTGAAGTAGGTCGAAGATTCGCTTAGCCGGGTCGTTAATCTTTTCGATATGGCCCGTTTGGCTGGCAATGATAAAGCCATCTTGGAGGCCTGCTAAAGCCGCACGTAAAATACCGAACTCTGGATTGCTTTGAGAATTATGGGGGCGGTCAGTTTTCATAAGGCATTTGAAACGCTGTATGTTGACCTATCAGGGCCACCCCTGGTAATTCTGCGGATATATATAGGGGTTTTCGTTTCTTAACGTTTAGTACTGAATCGTGGGCAATAACACGCGAAAAAGCGGGGTGTTATTGTTGAAGCAGTTGTCACCCAAGTTGCCACCTGAACTGCCCCCTAAACTACAGTTCGCTGCAAACTGCTCTAAAAACTGAATTATGGCCGTTAAAACTGCAATTAGTCGCATTTGTCTTGAACCAGGAAGTACCATCCGTATTCCAGATGTAGACTGGACTGAATTTGAACTAATTTTGCAGGAGTTAGGCGAAGCTCGCGGTAGTCGCATTGCGTATAGCCAGAACACACTGGAGATTATGGTTCCTCTACCAGACCACGAGCGTTCAAAGGTTTTGATATCGGATATCGTTAAAATCTTGTTACGTCATCAAGGTCGAGACTGGGAATCGTTAGGGTCTACAACCCTTAGAAGACAGATAAAAACGGCAGGATTAGAGCCCGATGACTGCTTCTATATCGACAACTTTGAGGCAGTCATTGGAAAAAGTCATCTTAACTTAGCTGTCGATCCGCCACCAGATTTAGCCATTGAGTCAGATTACACTTCCAAAACAAAGTTGGACGCTTACTTAGCACTGCAAGTCCCTGAGATTTGGATTTATGACCATGGGCTTACGTTATACGTGTTGAAAGATAATCGCTATTTGAACACTAAAAAAAGCCCAACATTCCCTGAATTTGCGATCCAAGAAATAGTTGAGCAAGTGGTGACGGAAGCCCAGCAGATAGGAAGCAGCCGGGCACTACGGGCTTTTGAAGACACGCTTCAAGCTTAGCCTCGTAAATTAGCCTCGATCTCTGGCCCTTTGCAGCACAGTCCTTCTCTTCGGTTCTTCTTCAGATGCAGCGTCGCTCTCCTCAGCCTCTTCGCTGTTTGTTATCTCCACAGTCGTTGTCTCCGCATTGGCGACCTGACAACAGTCCAATAGCGTTGCTTCAGTGAGATCTTCAAACCCTAATGTACTGAGGAAGTTACCCCAGTCATGGCCGATTGCCTCATCGTCAGGACTTGCTAAGCGCATAGCGGCAAGCTCACCGAGCGCATCTTGTACAAAGCCATAATTCACATAGAGAGCGACACGATTGCGGGCATCGGCCTGACGAAATGTGCGATTCAGATCCGCATTGATAATGCGGCGCTCTAGCCAACCATCGACGGTGGTACTTTCGCTTTCATCGCACTCTAGCGTGAGGGACCAATGGTAGGCTTCGCCAGGTTCTAAGGTGATGGGCATGGGTACACCAACCAGGCCGCTGTCTGAGGTTTCTCCAATGAGTTGCCCTTCAAATACAGACTCATCGTTGCTGTTTTGAATGATGAGCTGGGCGGCATTTTCCTCAAGGGGGGCAGGCAGGTAAAACCACAGCATGGGGTTTGACTGGGTGGTCAGGGAACCGACAATTTCACTGGTACTGGTAACACCGAGTTCTTCAATAGTGGTGCTTTCTGCATAGGCGATCGCACTCAACGGACGATCAGCTCGACACCCGCCACGAGAGCCACCGCCCCGCCGCCGCCCACCTGGACGCCCCGGATTTTCTATCGCGTCAGGGTTGAACTGAATGGGCATAACCGGCAGGTCTTGAGCGGTTGCTGGTTTAAGCGGAAGGAAGGCTGTGGCAAGGGTACTCGCCGTGAGGGCAACGGCGGCCAGTGACAAACGACGTGTTTGGTGACGTGTTTGGCGACGGGGTAGACGGTTGGTAGGGGACATAACCTGATTTCCTGCTTATATCAAGCTTAGAGCTTGGCATTACTGGGCTTGTGGCTTGTGGAAAATTTTAAGAACCCGTGAGCGACAAAGTCAATTGCACCATAAGTTCTTAAGGAGCTATCAGGTTGGCAGGGAATGATTCTGCTAATTCTATTTACTGGAGTCTGGCAAAAATAGACTGTAATTGAAGGAAAGAGCCACACCATAGTAGATTCAGGCTAATAACCAAACCAGCCTGATAGTGTGACTCATGATAAAACTCATTATCCATCCGAGTGAGATTCTGCTCAACTTT
>JBCDAG010000248.1:0-11177 GCA_039186165.1 Cyanobacteria bacterium P01_F01_bin.53 | reverse complement strand
CGACCTATTTCCGGATGAATAACGGCGACACCGGTCAGTTCGAGCGCACCTTAATTGTGGCTGAGGAAGGCAGTTCAGTTACGTATCTGGAAGGCTGTACGGCCCCCATGTACGACACCAATCAACTGCACGCAGCCATTGTTGAATTGGTTGCCCTAGACAATGCTGAAATCAAGTACTCCACTGTACAAAACTGGTTCGCAGGTGATGAAAACGGTGTGGGTGGCATTTATAACTTTGTCACCAAGCGCGGCTTGTGCAAGGGCGTTAATTCAAAAATTTCCTGGACCCAGGTGGAAACTGGATCCGCAATCACCTGGAAATATCCCAGCTGCGTATTAGTCGGTGATAACTCCGTTGGTGAGTTCTACTCAGTGGCCCTCACCAATCATCACCAACAGGCTGACACCGGCACGAAAATGGTCCACGTGGGCAAAAACACCCGCAGCACTATTATTTCGAAAGGAATTTCTGCCGGTAAATCAAAAAATAGCTATCGCGGACTCGTACAGATCAAGCCAAAGGCCGAAGGGGCTCGCAACTATTCCCAGTGCGACTCTATGCTGCTGGGTGATACCTCAAACGCCAACACCTACCCCTACATTCAAGTGCAGAACAGCACAGCTCAGGTAGAGCACGAAGCCTCCACCTCCAAAATTGGTGAAGACCAGCTGTTTTACTTTGCCCAACGGGGTATTTCGCCAGAGGATGCCGTCTCGATGATCATCAGCGGATTCTGTCGTGATGTCTTTAATGAGTTGCCCATGGAATTTGCCGCTGAGGCTGACAAGCTCTTGAGCCTCAAGCTAGAAAATTCAGTGGGTTAATCCGATTAGGTTAACGCCAACGAATTCGCTACAGATTAGTGACGGATTTGCTCAGCGCTTAATGCCATCACGCCTCACCACCTCTTCTCTTCTCTTCTCCGCTTCCGCCCCTAACTACCGAAATGATCAACGAAAACGCTAAAACTATTCTTTCCGTTCGAAATCTTCACGCCAGCGTCGAGGGGACGGAAATTCTCAAGGGTCTCGACTTCGAAGTTAAGGCGGGCGAGATTCACGCCATCATGGGGCTGAACGGATCAGGCAAAAGCACCTTTTCCAAAGTGCTCGCAGGTCATCCTGACTACGAAGTCACTGCTGGCGAAGTTATTTTCAAAGGTCAGAATTTGTTGGAGCTAGAACCCCACGAGCGAGCAAATTCAGGGGTGTTTTTAGCCTTTCAGTATCCCCTAGAGATTCCTGGGGTAAGCAACCGTGACTTTTTGAGGGTAGCTTACAATTCCCATCGCAAAGCCAACGGCACAGAAGAAATCGACGTTTTTGACTTCGATGATTTGGTTGAAGAACGCGCTGAAGTCGTCAAAATGGACGTGAGCTTTTTAGATCGCAGCGTGAATGAAGGCTTTTCTGGGGGTGAGAAAAAGCGCAACGAAATTCTCCAGATGGCGTTGTTGCAACCTACGCTGTCCATCCTAGATGAGACTGATTCAGGACTGGATATTGATGCGCTTAAAACCGTCTCCGGGGGTGTGAATCAGCTTAGCACCCCTGACAATGCAACGGTTTTGATCACCCACTACCAGCGATTACTCAACTACGTTGTGCCAGATTATGTCCACGTCATGTGTGATGGACACATCATTAAAACAGGCGGCAAAGAGCTTGCCCTAGAACTAGAGTCTCGCGGCTACGACTGGATTACGGCTGAGGAGGCGGTGGCTTAAGCAATGAATGCAACAGCAGATACAACCAATGGTGCATCAGCCGCTACTCAAAAAGAGAACCAGAGAGCTACTTACCTCAAGCATCTATTAACTCAGGCTTCAGCCGCCGCTGATGAGTCTGGACTGGGGCTAAAAGAGTTACGGGATGGGGCGATCGCCCTCGTAAACGAGCGAACTTTTCCCCACAGAAAAACGGAAGAATGGCGCTTTACGGACATATCCGAGATGCTCAACTTGCCGTTTCAAAGGGCAGGCGCAGCTGATCCATCGGTTGCCGCAGAAAGTGAAATTCAAGCTCGGCTTGCACTCAATAATTTTGCACTGGTTGAGGGCGGCTACCGACTTGTGAGCCTAAATGGCCACTACGTAGAAGCGCTTTCTATTCCTGGGCGAGCAGATACTGCCCCCAAATTACCGGAAGGGGCTGTGATTGCCCCCCTTTCTACCTTGGTAGCTCATCCTGCCTATGGCACGCTGGTAAGCCAAGCTATTGCCAAAAAAATTGCCCAAGTCCAAGGCGGTGAGGAAGTCTTCACCGCGCTCAACACGGCTGGTTTTTCAGATGTCATGGTGGTGTGGGTTCGCGCTGATCAGGTGATTGAGGAGCCCATTCATATCGCCAGAGGTTCCAAAGGTGATCGCATCTCCCACCTACGCACCCTTGTCATCGTTGAGCGCCATGCAAAATGTACCCTGGTCGAGTCTTTCTGGGGTGATAGCGAGCAAACCCGATGCAATAACAGCGTCACTGAGTTCTTGCTAGAAGACGGTGCCCAAGTTGCTCACGTTCGTTTGCAAGATGAAGGGGCAAAAACATTTCACATTGCCAAAACGGCCGTTTCCCAGGCGGCCAGTAGTCAGTATCGTTGCACTGCCGTCGATTTAGGCGGGCAGGTATCACGCCACCATCACGAGATATATCAAGCCGGCCCGCAAACCGATACTCACCTTTACGGATTAAGTGCGCTAGGCAATCAGCAGCTGGCAGATACCCATAGCTTGGTTGCACTTAACTACCCCCACAGCACTGCAACACAAGTTCAAAAGAACGTTATCGATGACCGCGCCCACAGCGTATTTAACGGCAAAGTGTATGTTTCTCAGGAAGCCCAGCTTACGGATGCATCCCAGCTAAACCGCAACCTCATGCTCTCTAGCAAAGCCAAGGTAGATACCAAGCCAGAGCTAGATATCGTTGCCGACAATGTGAAATGTGCCCACGGTGCAACGGTCAGCCAACTCCAGGCAGACGAGGTGTTTTACCTACAGAGTAGGGGCATTGCAGCCGAGCAGGCCCAACGCCTGTTGCTATACGGCTTTGCCATGGAAATTATTGAGAAGATTGACATTAAGTCTCTGCGAAAGAACTTGAGCGATCGCATGACCCAGTGGGCCCAGTAACGCAACCCACCAGTGGTCCCAGTAGAGCAGCTCACACTAGAACAACTCACATCTAGAGCAGCTTAATAGAACGTTTCCCCTCCCCCCACCTGGCTATGCCTTTAACCACTGCACCTGAAAAAAAATTTCTGCTAGCAGACGAGGTTCGTGCTGATTTTCCGATTTTGCATCAGCAAGTCAATGGCCACCCGCTGGTGTATTTGGACAATGCGGCGACATCTCAAAAGCCTCAGGCAGTGCTAGATGCCATGCTGCACTATTACCAGGCAGACAATGCCAACGTGCATCGTGGGATACATACGCTCAGTGGCCGAGCAACGGAAGCCTACGAAGGGACTCGCGATAAAGTCGCAACATTCATTAACGCCGCCTCTCGTGATGAAGTTGTTTTTACCCGAAATGCTAGCGAAGCCATTAACCTTGTGGCCTATTCCTGGGGGCTCAGCAATCTTCAGCAAGGGGATGAGGTATTGCTCTCGGTGATGGAGCACCATAGCAACTTAGTGCCTTGGCAAATGATTGCCCAGCGCACAGGGGCTGTGCTTAAGCACGTACCGCTCACTGACACGCAAGAATTTGACTTGGCGGCTTTCCAACAACTGGTCACTGATAAAACCAAGCTGATTTCGGTCAACCACGTTTCCAATACTCTCGGCTGCATCAATCCAGTCAGCGACATTGTGACCGCCGCCCAGCGAGTCGGCGCGAAGGTGCTCATTGATGCCTGCCAAAGCATGCCCCACATGCCCGTAGATGTGCAGGCCCTGGGCTGTGACTGGCTCGTGGCCTCCGGTCATAAAATGTGTGGACCGACGGGTGCAGGCTTCTTGTACGGCAAGCTCGATGTGCTCAACGCCATGCCTCCATTTTTGGGCGGGGGCGAGATGATTCAAGATGTCTTTTTGGACCATTCCACCTATGCGGGGCTGCCCCATAAGTTTGAAGCAGGCACACCGGCGATCGCGGAAGTCGTCGTCCTCGGCGCAGCAATAGACTACCTAAATAGCATTGGTATGGACCGCATCGCCGACTACGAACATCAGCTCACAGCCTACCTCTATGAGCAAATCAGTAAGGTGCCCCAGGTGAAACTGTACGGCCCTAAGCCCCAGGCGGATGGGACCGGTCGAGCGGCGATCGCAACTTTTACCGTTGAGGGCCTCCACCCACAGGATCTCTCTACATTTTTGGATCAGTCAGGCATAGCCATTCGTTCAGGCCATCACTGCACCCAACCCTTGCACCGGCTGCTCGGCATCGACTCAACAGCCCGCGCTAGCCTGTACTTTTACAATACGCCTGCCGAAATCGATACCTTTATCAAGGTGCTCAAAGAAACCATCGATTTCTTTGGCAATATCTTTGACTAACCACTTGAATAACGGCGAGTTACATCAATCACGATAGTTTTAGGCGATAGTTTTAACAGAACTGAAGGCACTCTAGGCCTATTGGTGGCTGGATAAAAGGCAGCTTTTCGCATGAGCGCGAGCGATATTGCCTAAGCCATCGCTTAAATGTCCTATCGCTGTTATGTCATTGCCTAGTAGTCAGTCTCTTTCCGGTGATTCTCTAAAGCCTGCAAGGAAACTAAACCTACTGTTGCAGCACTCGCCCTTGGCCATGATCGAATGGGATAGTGAGCAGGTGGTTACAGCTTGGAATCCCGCAGCGGCCAAGCTTTTTAATTTTTTTGAAGACGAGGCCATTGGTCAAAAATTAGAGCACCTATTAGCCCAACGACAGCTAACAGACCTAGGCACTAACAGTTGGATGAGCTGCGCGCCCGCAGGTATTGTCAGCGAGCACATCACCGTTTCAGGCAAAAAGCTATGCCGCTGGTTCAACACGCCCTTTATGGTGCAAGGCCAGCAAGTAGGGACCCTCTCAACCATCGTTGAAACCACCCGACAAACGGCACTCTCTAATGAAGAGCTGCGATCGCAGCTGCAATCTCGGACCCGTGTCCTCAAGCACACCACGGCCAGACTCCAGTCGGCAATGAGCGATCGCGCTCAAACCCATGCAGCCCTGCAAGAAAGCGAAACCCGGTTTCAAAATCTAGCCGCCAATGTCCCCGGCGTACTCTATCAGCTCTGTGTACAAGCAGATGGCAGTATTGCTATTCCCTATATCAGCAACGCTTGTCAAAGCGTCTACGAACTGAGCGCTGAGGCCATTCAAACAAACCCCACGCTACTGCTGGCCATGATTGATTCTGAGGATCGTTTGGCCCTAGAAGCCACCATGCAGCAGTCCATCAAAATGCTCACCCCATGGAATTCAGAACATAAAATCACAACGCCCAGCGGCCAATTGAAATGGGTACAAATGGCCTCCCAGCCCCAGTTAGAGGACAACGGCGGCACGCTGTGGTCTGGGGTAATCATAGACATCACTGCTCGCAAAGAGGCTGAACACCAAAAACAGGCAGCCCATACGTTTTTGCACAATCTGATCAATGGCATTTCAGATCCGATTTTTGTTAAAGACGAAAATCATTCCTTGATTTTGCTCAACGACGCTTTCTGCGAGTTTGTTGGGCGATCGCGAAACGAAATCGTTGGCCATAAAGAACTTGCCCTCGTCTCTGAACAAGAAACCAACCAAATCTGGCAAACCGATGACCATATCGATGACCATGTCTTAGGCAGCGGACAATCGAGCACCACCGAGGAGTCTTTCAGCAATGCCAGCGGCCAGCTGAAATATATTTCAACCACCAAAACACGGTTTCGAGCCCTCAATGGCAAACCCTATCTACTCGGAATCATTCGCGATCTGACGGAAAAGACGATCGCCCAAAAAGCACTCACTGAAAACGAAAAGCGACTGCTCAAGCAAACTCAACAGCTCCAAGAAGCACTCACACAGCTCAAACGAACCCAAACCAAGTTGATTCAAAGCGAAAAAATGTCCTCACTAGGGCAGCTCGTTGCCGGAATTGCCCACGAAATTAACAATCCTGTTAATTTCATCCACGGCAACATCACCCACGCCCAAGACTATATTCGGGATATGTTGCAGGTCCTCAGGCTTTATCAAGCCCACTATCCCACCCCGATTAAAGAAATCCAAGCCATTAGTGACGATCTAGAGCTCGACTATGTCCTGCACGACTTGCCCAAGCTCTTAAATTCTGTGCAGCTAGGCACCCAACGTATTCGTCAAATTGTTCTATCGCTACGAAATTTCTCTCGGCTAGATGAATCTGAACTCAAGCAAGCCAACATTCAAGAAGGCCTTGAGAGCACGCTGATGATTTTGAGCAGTCGCCTGGGCGCAACTGCCTCACGCCATGCGATTGAAGTGGTCAAGGCCTATGAAAATATTCCAATGGTGGAATGCTACGCCAGCCAGCTCAATCAAGTCTTTTTAAATATCTTGACCAATGCCATTGATGCCATTGATGGCGATCCTGTGCCCGACAAAATTTATCAAATCGTACTGCAAACGTTTCTGAAAAACGAACAAGTTACCATTCGGGTTACAAACAACGGTCCGCCCATTCCACACCAGGAGGGCCCACGCATATTCGATCCATTTTTTACCACCAAACCCGTAGGCCAAGGTACCGGCATGGGCTTAGCCATCAGCTACCAAACCATTGTCGATTTGCACAAGGGCAGCTTGGAATACACACAAACCGAAGACCACAAAACGGTCTTCACCCTCACTATTCCAGTCACGCCTGCGCCATAAAAAACGATAAAAGACCGATAGAAATTGCCCAAAAGCACCGTAGAAAGGACTCAGCCGAACTCACACTTGAGTGTTTTAGCAGTACGGAAAAGCTGCATGCGGCTGTGGCAATACGATGCCATGAACGATTCATTAGGCTTGGGGCACCACATGAACGTTTATCGGTGTCTCAGGGAATCATAACCCTATGAAACTAGCACTGGGCATGGTTGCTTTTAAGTAAAAAGAATGTCAATTCTCTCAGAGCAATCTATTACGTGGCCCACCACGAATCATCCCCAGGAAAACTCTCAGGAGCTCCCTCAGGCCCAATCTTTGGATCAAGCGAAAGGACTATCTCAGCGAACTGAATCGCCATCGGAAGAGGTGGCAGAATTATCGCCTGTTACCACATCACCCCAGTCACAGTCGAGCCAGTCACAGTCGAGTCCCCTTTCAGAACAGCTGGGAGTTCCTTCGCCTTCACTTCCGTCACGACCTGAAGAAATCGCCTCAACCGAATCAACGCCCTCTCCTACAACAGTCCCCAGCGCGACAAACCCTAAATCTTCTTCAACATCTGATGATTCTGTAGACCACTGCGCCTCTACAAGCACTGAATCTCCAGATCATGCACTGACAGACCATGCACCGACAGACCTTGAACTGACAGACCTTGAACTGACAGACCTTGAAACCGCAGGACTCGCTCCTATTACAAGCCAACAACAGCGTCTCCAGCAGCTCGCTCAAAATCCTGTTATTTACAGTGGCAATATAGCTGCGGCCGCCACAACCATTACTCAAGCAGCGGCAGAAGTCCTCGGGGTCGATCGAGTCAGTCTGTGGATACAAGGCTCCAGCGAACAGTTCAAGCAAATAGACAGCTATGACCGCACCCGTAATGCCCACATCAACGGCACATTGCTGGTGACCAGCGGCCATGAAAATTACTTTGATGCCTTGGGCGATCGCACTGGCCTCGTCATTGAAAACGTCTCAGAAGCCGTTCCCTTAGTGGGCTGTCTATCACAGCACAATTTAATTTTTCATAGTCCAGGGGCGCTCCTCGAGATCCCCATCCGCCGCCAGGGAAAAGTCGTCGGGATGCTGTGGTGCGAATGCATTAAAAGCCATCGCTGGACAGCCCTTGAAACATCAGCAGCCCTGTCAATATCACTATTGGCGAGCACAGCCATTGATACGCAACAGCAACAGTCGCTAACCGCCTCATTAACCCAACACCGCCGTCAACTCAAACGGGAAACCATTGAAAGAGAACAGGCAGAGCAAGCCTGGCAAGAAAGTCAGCGGTTTATCCAAGGCATCATTGACGCAAGCACTAATATTTTGTACGTCGATAGCTTTGCCGATGGCAGTAATTTCTACATCAGCCGCTGGATTAAGAATGTTTTAGGATACGAAGCCTACGAGGTCCAAAAACTAGGACCGAAGTACTTAGAAAAACTGGTTCATGTCGATGAAAAAGCACTCATGGCAGAGGAACGCAAAAAGCTGGCGGCCATTAACGACGGTGAAGTCGTTGAAAACGAATACCGGTTTCGGCACCGTCAAGGCAACTGGCGCTGGCTATTGTGTCGTGAAACGGTCTTCCAGCGCGACAGTGACGGCCAACCCACTCAAGTGTTTGGGACCGCCACCGACATTACCAAACGCAAGCACGCAGAAGTCGCGCTGAAAGAATTCAACCGCGAACTAGAGCGTCTAGCCAGTATGGATGGCCTTACTCAGGTTGCCAACCGGCGCTCCTTCGACCAATACCTTGAGCAAGAGTGGAAAAACGTGGGCTCAGGGCGTTCATCCCTATCACTCATTCTGTGCGATATCGATTACTTTAAGAACTTCAACGATACCTACGGCCACCAGGCTGGAGATGTTTGCCTGCGGAAAGTGGCCCAGTCAATCGAGCGTGCGGTAAAGCGCAGCACTGATTTGGTCGCTCGCTATGGGGGTGAGGAATTTGCCATTGTATTGCCAAACACGAGTGCGGCGGGCGTCGAACAGGTTGCCGTGGAAATTCAGCGAGAAATCAAACAGCTAGAAATTCCCCACAGCTGCTCAGAGGTCAGTGACCTCATTACCTTGAGCCTGGGCATCGCGGTAATCAACACCACTGAAAATCTGCATCCTGACATACTCGTCGCCGCCGCCGATCAGGGACTCTATCAGGCTAAGTACGAAGGGCGCGATCGCTTTTGCATCGGTGAGATAGAACATCCTTAAAAAAAAGAACCCTTCACAATCAATACAGCAAAACCAATGTTTGCAGAGCCAATATTTTAAGAGGGATTGATTACGCCGCCCTTCAACCCTGAAGATAAACGTAGGAAACACAATCATAGGAAACGCCATGAAGACTAATGCCACCCGCGTATTAGAAAACATGGACATTGACTACGAATTGCTGAACTACTCAGTAGATTTCGATGACTTAAGCGCCACCTCAACTGCTCAGAAGCTGGGCATCCCCGCTGATCAAGTCTTCAAAACATTGATCGTTCAAAGTACGGCGCAAGGTGTAGCGCAAGGCTCTTTTAACGGTGTTGCACTCGCCGTTATTCCAGGCAGCTATTCCTTAGATCTCAAAGCCCTCGCCAGGGTGAGTGGCCAACGCAAGGTAAACATCGTCCCCCTAAAGCAAGTGCAACCATTAACCGGCTACATTCGTGGCGGCGTCACAGCCCTAGCCTGCAAAAAGCCCTATCCCGTATTTTTGGATGAGTGGGCCGGGGTTTATGAGCGTATTGCCGTATCCGCAGGTGCTAGAGGGCGAATGCTTTTACTCAGGAGCGATGACTACATAAAAGCGACAAATGCTATGGTAGGCGCCATTTCACGAGAAGATTAAGCTGCATGAACTCTAGCGTCGAAACCACAAGTTCACGCTAGAGTTCATGTTGGAGTTCACGCTGGCACTAGCGCTGAACTAAAAACATATAGCCTCGACCTCGAATCGTCACAATGAACTGAGGGTTTTGAGTATTGTCTTTGAGTTTGATGCGCAGTCGAGAAATATGGACATCGACGGTTTTCGTATCGGTGGCACTACTGGCGTCATACCCCCACAACAACTGAAGAATATCCCCGCGAGAAAAAATATGACCAGGCCGACTGGCCAACAGCTCCAATAGACGAAACTCTATTTCGGTGAGACGAAGCTGCTGAGACCCCCGATAAGCCTTACGGGTAATTGGATCAATCCTTAGCTGCCCAACTTCTAACGCATGGCCAAAGGAATGGCCTGAAGAGGGTTTGTCAGGTATCTCAGTGCGGCGTGGTGATCGCCTCAAAATAGACCGAATCCGCGCGATCAATTCTTTGGTAGAAAACGGCTTAACAATATAATCATTGGCACCCATTTCTAGCCCGGTCACCCGATCAGCAGCACTACCGAGCACCGTAGCCATAATAATCGGCACATCTGACTGCACTCTCAGCGCCTTACACACCTGAAAGCCATCTAACCGAGGCATCAATACATCCAAAATAACCAGATCGACACTCTCTGTTGCATGAAAAAGATCTATCGCTTGTTGACCATCAGCGGCAACGATCACCTCATAACCAACGGCACGAAGGCTGTTAACCAGGGCTTGCCGAGAACGATCATCGTCTTCGGCAACCAAAATTGTGAAACTTGACTTACTCACTGAGGAATCTTTTAAGAAATTAGTTTTTTAAAATTGACCTGTTAAAAGCGGTGGTCAAACCACCGCAAAGCGACGCATGCCCCCGTGTAAAGCATTGCGACAGACTAATCTGCCGCCACGGCTGCTGTTGAGGTCCAAGCGCTGAGCTTTTAGCGAGCTGAGCACTCGTTAAAAGCTCAGCTCGCTAAGACGGATTTCCAAATCTTTTTCTAGTTTTTTGCAATGGGGTAGTGTCAGCCACTACAAAAGTTCAACGGCCCGACCAGGCAGCTGATTGATTCTAAGTCTGATTTTTGGGCCCGTTTTTATTCAGTCAACCTTAGTGAAGTCAACAGACTAAATGTGATGAGACCATTACAAGTTCCTGTATGCATATTAAGTCTATCGGTGCCCCTTAAAACAAGCACTTCCAACATTCAATGAATGCAATCGCACATTGTATTGGCCTTAGGAAGACAACATGAAAATACTCACGGTTCCCCCTATCAAGGCCCTCGTTCTTTCAGTGCTTAAAATCACTGACAAACTGCTACGAAAGCCGGGAATAGGGCATCTCAAAAAATAAGCGAATGAAAAAACCGCCCTAAAAGCTACAGACAAGCTTCTAAGAAAAGCCCCAAAAAATGAATTGACAGGCCCTTTGCAAGACAACTTTCGTGAGGCTATCCATGAAATTTCAGCCACCTAAATTTCGT
>JBCDAG010000247.1:0-11226 GCA_039186165.1 Cyanobacteria bacterium P01_F01_bin.53 | reverse complement strand
CTCAGTTCTGTTGTCGAGCAGTTTCAAAGGAACGAGTAAGAGTTATCCATGCTCTAAAGTGCCCTGAGCGGATGAGTAAGTAGCCCAGGCTTCGTGCCAGCGCTTAGGTGCTGGGTGTCATATTCGCTATTAACTAGCCTTTTGTTCTAGGCGGTCCAGTCTGCGGCCATTGCTGATTATTCCCGCCAACTGCGTGCGGCTAGTTTCTGCCAATGCCTCGATCTGTTTCGCGTTGCTCTGTATCAGCTCAGTGTTTAGATCTTGCTTAACAGTATGCTTTGCAATGTTTGACCCGTTTTCGGCTACCAGTTGCCGCGTATTCTCTAACCGCTCATCAAACCGTGTGATTGCGGCGGTGTTGGCTTGCTGGTTTTGTGCGATTTTTTCCAGCTGTAGATCAATTGTGGTTATAACTTCCGCATGACGCTCTAACAGGAGTTCTATACGCTCTAGCCGTTCGGTGCTGTCCTGGTGCTGCTGAGCGGATGGGCGAATAAACTGAGTCACCAGGAAGTTGATCGCCTGGGTGTTCGCTTCTATCGCTGCTCGTAGCTCTTCAGTGGTCATGGTCGGTTTTTCACTGTGGTTGAGCTTATTCTATCCCATCTTAAAAGCGGTGGCTATGCTGGGGGTTCTGCTGCAAGAATTGCCAAAGGCAGAGTAGCGCTATCATGCCCCGTTCCATCAGCATTTCCGCTAGAACCCGAAGCAGGCTATAGCGTAGTTACCACCGAACGTTCAGCAAAATCAAGTCTGGTTGGAAGTGACGCCATTTGAAAGGCTTTGCGGAAGGCATTAGGTCTGGCAACGGCTCTTGACAAAACTGTAGGGTACCCTGCGATCGCGCGATCTCTGAGTTGGCAGTTCGCACCTGAGTGATTTTTTTGAAACGGAACCCTATTAATTGCCAGCATTGCGGAGCCTAACAGCGATTTCATCTAGAACATCGGCTATTTCATCCGTGGTTAGTGCTCTAATCAGTGTGTCAATGAGCTGCGCTTTCCTTTCTTTGGAGAGTCTTTCGATTCTTTCATAAATATCGTTGACTTCTAGGCTCGCTCCGATCTTGGCCTCTGAGCCTGGATGTGACAGCCCTTCAGTGCCGTTTTCCATCTGAACTTGTCTTGAAATTTCATGTAGGTGTGCTTCGATAGCAGATGCGTGTATGTGATTCTCTATACATCGGCGACTTAACACTTCTTGATAAAACAAGAAAAATCATTTGTTGGGCAAACTTTTGGATGGCGTCGCCTTCGGTGCACTCTCTCGTAGCTTGTTAGCCAGCGCCGAGAGCAGTTCTGCAGCAGCATGGTTGTCTAGCTTTTGCACAAAGCTACTCAGGGCAACCGGGCTTTCGACAAATTCCTCTAGATTACGATTGTGGGTGACCTGCGAAATCCAAAACGCGAAGGCTTCGTCGGATAACGCTGCTAGCAGCTTCTCTAGGCTGTCTGTGGTGATCGCGTTAGTGTCATTTCTAAAGTTAGAAATCATGCCGGTCGATACGCCTGCTTTCTCAGCGAGGTGCAGCCCCTTTATATCGAATTTATTGAGCGTGGCATCGAATGCTTGGCAGAGCAGTTTCATGAGCTATTAACTTTGACATCTGAGTTAACCCTATGGCTATAAGATACACAGGCATTGAATATTTCTGCGTATATTTTCGATGACGACTCGATGAAGTCCAAGTTGCCTTAAGCAGTCCAAGTTGCCCTAAGCAATGGATAACATTGAAAGCTGTCTCAATATGATGTTGTTTCCCTGGAATAGTTAATGACTCTCGGTTGATGGAGCTTTTGCTCTTTAAAGAAAGCAACCGAAGTTCTTAGGCAATACTGGAAGAACGAATTTTGTCAGCATTGATCTGAAATTCAATCATCACATTACTTTTTCTTTTTCCAGGTAACTCCCTAGCGTCAACTAAAAAATGACTCTCTTTGAGTTCATCAACAGTTCGCCAGAAAATTTGACTATTACGGGATGAATTACTTCCAAGCAGATCAAGGTTTTTGAATAGATGTCTTTTGGAAATGTTTAAGTATTGTCCATCTTTTGGCGAGTCCCACTTCAACCGACTCGCCAGATAAACCAAGAGTCTCATCCCATAATCATGCTTGTTGCGTTTGCCCGCCTGCTGCTGCATCTCGATGTTGCCGAAGAGCACGTAGTCGCTGCCTGCGCGATCCGGATTTTGAAAGAATTCCAGATTGACTCTGTATCTATCAGCAGCGCCATAGCTGTAGTCTGCGGCTTTCTCCGTATCGAAGTCACGTTGCACATCATCAGCCCAGAACTTCTGAATTCTCAGGACATTCTTGATGGTAACTTCTGCTTCTACTTTCTCTCCTTTCCGAGTTTCTACCGCGTAGACTAGTTCAGTCCTGTGGAGAGCCATTAAGTCGCAGTGTAACTGAGATCTTACTTCTGCACGAAACCCACCGTCCTTCGTCCGCTGGTAGCCCATTACCTCTAGTAAATCGTTAGACCGAAATTCAACGACAGAGCCATTTCTCTCAGTCGAGGCGGCTTTGTAAAGGTAAAGTACAAGCTGAACTTGGCGTGGGTTCAAAAACGTCAGTAAAGCAACTGTCAAACGACGCAGCCGAAGGTCTTCTATTTGTTCTAAGCCTTTGATGCCTCGGCTTAAGCAAGCTTCTAAATCTAAAACATCGTATTCTTGTTTCAGCTCCTGCCACTCTTCTCCAGAAAGATTATCCAGGGGAATACGACGTGTTAGCGCAACTTCACTGGCATCCGAAGCGTCAGCCTCAACGCGCATCTCAAAGTAATAACCACCCGCATCAGAACGCAACACGGGCAAATTAACGTCTGGGTTACGAAGAGAAGCGCCAGCACGAGGGAGAATCTTAACCAACTCTCCGTCAACCTCAAACATCTCTAACTGAGAAGGTGCGTCTTTCATCAAAAATTAGCAAGGTGCCGAATCGACACAAACACAATAGATATTAAGTGAGTTCTAAGGAAAATAAAACACCTGTCTATTTCGCGTATGATTTTTGAGAGGTAGCCTATCTATTTCGCGTATAGATTTGCCTGTCTATTTCGCGTATTGCTGAGCAAGTGCCTATCTATTTCGCGTATAGATTTGCCTGTCTATTTCGCGTATTGCTGAGTAAGTGCCTATCTATTTCGCGTATAGATTTGCCTATCTATTTCGCGTATTGCTGAGCAAGTGCCTATCTATTTCGCGTATAGATTTGCCTGTCTATTTCGCGTATTGATGCCCTATCTATTTCGCGTATTAAGATTTTCAGCCCCTTGAGTGGCTTGCATTGCGGTGCTACTGTTTCAGGGTCAAATCATATGTACTAATAGCTAGTGGCATTAGATAGTACGCATTGTTAGAAGCGTTCAGTCCATATTGCTGGCAGCTAAAGGTTTTGAATGAAAAATTAGCTTTTGCAGTCAGTAGAGGGTTCTTTATGTAGCGTCCCCGGTTAAACGAACACATTTAAACCAACAAAGCTCCAGCTGCGACTAACAGCTAGAGCTTTGGTTTATTCAAAAATAGCGGAAACCTAACAAGCTTTGCAGGCAGTAACTAGGTTCCGGCTAGAGTTGTTCGCCTATCTTATCAAACGTGCTGACTTTTGGACATCTTGCATCGTCCAAAAGTCACGTTGGCGTTCGACTCAAATCCCATCACTACAGAGATAGAGTCAATGCTTTTTTTGCAACCCGTCAGTAGGGCGGTGACGTATGCTCGCTGTCGCTACATACAGTTCCTTTTTTATGTGGCCGATAGTGGTTTACCTCTTGACGATTTTGCGAGAGGTCAAGCATGAGTGCGCTTCTCAATGACGACTTACTGCCGTCAGACCCATTAGCCCAGCGTTTGAGCCATATCTTTCTAAGAAACCGCTGGGACTTCATCTATGCCCAGGTGCCAGACCCAGCCCAACCGAAGCAAAAGGAGCTGAACTGGCAGACAAAACATCTAAAATCAAAGCCTGAATGGAAGACGGAACGCCGATACCCGATGAAAAGCCGGGTGCTGTATCACCGCTGGGCAGATCCAACCGAAATCATTGGTGTGCGCTTTGACCACACGACCGAATATGGTCTGTTAGACATTGACGCAGGCAGCCAATACCATCCCAAGCAAAATCCGAATGCGATCTCAGAGCTTCAAATAGCCCTGGAGACCATCGGTATCACCCGCACAGTGCTAGTGCGCTCTAGCTGGAGCGATGGTCTGCACCTCTACTTCCCTCTAAATGGAGCTGTCAATACATTCAATCTAGCTGTCGGGGTTAAGTTCTGCCTTCAGACACAAGGTTTTGAAGTCAAAGAAGGCGAGCTAGAGATATTTCCGAACGACAAAAGCTATGGCGTCGTCACCAAGATTCTCTACAAGGGTCACCGCCTGCCGCTTCAGCCAGAGACTGGCTCGTGGTTGCTAGACGATGACTTTCAAGGCGTCAGTAATCAGCTGAGTGACCTATTCCAAATATGGGATAGCGCCTCCATTGGTCAGGACATGGCCGAACTCAACAGTGCATTGCTGATCGCCCGTCAGAACCGCTTGAAAAAGCCGCGCCGTCGTCTGAACAACGTAGAAGCGTGGCGACAGGACTTAGAAATCTTCATCGCCGAAGGGTGGAGCGGGCCACATCAAACTAACCATCTGCTCAAGCAAATTGCTTGCTATGGCGTCGTCTTCAAAGAGCTAAGCGGTGATGCCCTGGTCAAGTACATCCGCGAAACAGCGATCGCTGCCCCCGGCTATGCCAAATGGTGCAGCCACCAACATCAAATTGAGTTGCGATCGCGTAGCTGGGCAAAAGCCGTAGAGAAATACTATTGGCCACTTGGCACTCATGCAAAAGAGCGACCAGCAGACAATGTGGTGCCGTTTAACCAGCGTCGGTCAAAAACAGCACAAGAAGAAATTCAGACCGCACTCTCAATCCTAGAAGAGGAAGATCGCCTGCCTGAAGCGATCACTGCTAGAGCGCAAGCGATATCAGAACTAGCAGGCACGAGTCTCGGGACGCTGTACCGACATAAGGGCCTGTGGCACCCGAGACATCAAGAACTAGAAAAAAGGTGTGTAATTCCCGATGCTACGGTCGATCCAGAACATATTCAGCCTTTATTACCACCGTCAGAAAATCAGTTAGAACCTTCTGATAGCAAGAAATTACAGACTAATCGAGAAATAATGACGTGTAGGCCCGTTCCTCGTGAGGGTTCTTTCCAAAAAGAACTTAAAAAATCTTCCAAGAGGGGGGTACGGGGGGAGAAAAAATTGAGTTTTCCACAGACTAAGTCTGTTTTGCGACTGGTTCCTCTAATTCCCAAAGCAAAAAGTAGTCCTCAGTCTAGCTCAATGCCTTCATCTGTCTCTAGCTCTGGTATAAGTGCCGAACAGGATGAGGTTATACGACAAATCCAGAACCAGGTAAGGAGTCTAAATTGGACAATGGAGGAAATTAGCCAGTTTATTGCTAGCCGTTTCGATGGTAAGCGGCGATATCAGCTGAGCCACGATGAGCTGTTGCTGTTGCTTTATTACCTGCGTACACTAAGTTCTGAATAGCTATGGTGCAAAGTCGAGAGTGTTTCTATTTTTGTGTACGCGCTTTTTACTTAAGCGGAAAAGCGTTCTGGGAACAGGATCGCAAAATGCGAGAGAGCTGCTCGCCAATTTTTAATCGGTTTGTTCCAGTTCTTCGATATGTCGCACTGTCAACTTAATATGACATGGTCTAAATGAGACAATTTTGTTGGGAGAAATTCTGGCTGATCGGACTATGCGAGCACCTCTGTCCCTGTGAGCGCTTGCCAACTTTCCATCCGTTGGCGCATTATTTCTCTGTATTCTGATGCTGTTTGTTTGTGTTGATGGGGATGAAAATGGCCTGGTTTAAGTGCGGGTTACACTTTCGCTGCGATCAGGTAGGCTGAGTGGCTGTTCTTTTCAGCGTGCGATCGCCGCCAGCGGGCTCGCCCTCGCCCCTTATGAATTCAGCCCTCTGCATCGCCGCTAGCCTATCCCCCGACATTCGCCAAGATATTGGCATTCAAGTCCTGTCGCGCTCACAACCGATCAGCCACATCGCTGCGACATATCAAGTGAGCCGGAAGTTCGTCTACCAGCAGGGTGACAAAGCACAGCAGGCGCTAGATGAATCATTTGCGCCGTCTAAAGACGATGATGATGTCTTGTTCCATTTGCCAGTTACAAAGAACTGGCTGTTCCAGTTGATTTTAGGACTGGTGCTGATCTGCCACAGTTCATATCGCGGAGTTGTTGAGCTATTTCGCGATATGAACTGTGGCAGATCAGTGTCGGCACTGTCCACAATCGTCTTCAGGAAACAGCAGAGCAAGCGGCTGAGATTAACCAATCACAAAACCTTGCTGGCATTAAGGTGGGTTTTCAGGCTGAAATTTACCAAGCCAATAAACTTGTGCTGGTGGGCGTTGATGCAGCCTCGACGTACTGCTACTTATTGAAGTCGGTTGACCATCGGGATGAGGACACTTGGGGCTGTCATTTGATGGATGTCATGGAACAAGGCTTCGACCCAGACTATACGATTGCTGATGGTGGTAGTGGTCTGCGGGCTGGGCAAAAAGCGGTGATGCCAGAGATACCCTGTCACGGCGATGTGTTCCATATCCAGCAGCAGTTTGAGCAAGTTGCCAATGGTCTGATTCGTCGTGTTCAAGGTGGGCCAGCACGGCTGGAGAAACAAGCTCAGCAGATGGCCAACACCAGCCTCAAAAACATTGTTAAACAGAAACTCCTCAGTCAACAGCTGCTAGCAGAACAACGAGAGCGGGCACTCATCTATCTAGCCAAGGATGTTAAAACACTCTTGGGCTGGTTCTCTCATGATGTGCTGGCCTTGGCTGGGCCATCTCTGGGGGTGCGACACGAACTCTTTGACTTCATCGTCAGTGAACTGAAACAAAGAGAAGATGACCGCTATCCCGCTATCCGCAAGCTGAGAAAGGCTTTGCTTAATCAGCGCGACCAGCTACTGGCGTTTTCCGGTGTCGTTGACCAGAAGCTAGCAGACATTGCAGGCGCGTTTGAGCTGCCACTTCAGGCCGTACGAGAGGTCTGTTTGCTACACCGTAAGCACAACACCTCCAATGCCTACTGGGAACGCTGGAATCAACTTCACAGTCAGCTTTCTGGCAAATTCCACGGTGTGATGAAATCGGTAGGCGAAGCGCTTGAAGAAACGCCCAGAGCCAGCTCTATGGTGGAGAATCTAAACTCACGTTTACGTAACTATTTCTTTCTGCGCCGAAGCCTCGGGGATGGCTATTTGAGCACCCTCCAGTTTTTCTTCAATCATCGCTGTTTTTTTAGGTCTGAAGTACCGGAACGGGTGGGCAAAAGTCCGAAACAACTGCTGACGGGAGAGGCCCATCCGCATTGGCTGGAGCTACTCGGCTTCGAGCGGTTTCAGAGGGCGTAGGAACTAACAAGACTCAGTGTCCTAGACCGTCATCCAGACGGTCTATTTTGTGCTGCGAGTGTTACCTAAAACTGGCTGTTTTTGAACCGTACCTATGCCCCTGAACATGGGCATCGACGGTGGCTATGTCCGGGCAGTTAAAACTCAGTCCGATCCGAAGCAGTCGAATTACTTTGAGGTGATCATAGGCAAAAGTATCGCGGATGACGATACGTCTAAATGCTTCGGCCTCGTACGCACTTATGATAAAAAGCCAAACGTCGAGTGTTTGAGGCATTTCAGTCGCAGGGAATGCAGATGAATCAGCAGGTCACCTTTTTCTCAGATGGGCGCGATACGGTACGAGACTTTCAGCTCTATCTCAATCCGCAGGCTGAGCATCTGCTCGATTGGTTCCACATCACGATGCGCATTACGGTGACGACTCAGATATCCAAGGGCGTCACTTTTCCTGACGGCTGGCTGTTCGAAGATATGAATAAGACGCTCGAAGGACTCAAGTGGTATCTCTGCATGTTAATGTTTATTAGGCACTGCAAGAGATTGCGGGGGTGCCAGAATTGCTCTTCATGGATGAGATAACCGAGAAGTAACGCAAGCTGTTGCAGAAGATCGAGGAGCTAAAAACTTATATCTCCAACAATTACCACTCCATCACCAATTACGGTGAGCGCTATAGCAATGGTGAAAAGATTTCGACTGGCTTTGTCGAGTATACAGTCAATCAGGTAATCAGTAAGCGCATGATAAAGAAACAGCAGATGCGGTGGGTAGGAAGGGTGCGCATCTCCTATTGCAAGTCAGAATGAAGGTAACCGATGGTAACTGGCGTGAAATCTTTAAACGGTGGTATCCAGAACTCGCTACTCAAGCGGCTTGAACAGATGACTAACGAGTTTTCGGGCTTTCATACACTTTTTTGGTCTCCGACAAGGTATTGAATTTAAAGTACACATAGTCTCATGAAAATATTTACAGCTTCGGGGAAGAGATTTACGCGACGTATGAATGAGTTTCTTTCGTATGCATGCAATCCATTTTTATGCCAGCCAGATTGTATTCGTATAGTTCTCTTTGCACAAGGTCGTACAGGGAGTACTCTACTCGAGAGTCTGATTTGTTCGTCGGGTTATATTACTGGATATGGTGAACTTCTTTCACCTAAAAGGTGTGTCTTATTTCCAGAAAAGTTTATTACAGGTTTATCAAAACTTAAGCGGAATGAGAGTATGATTTTTCATGTTAAGATATATCATCTAACCCGTGACAGAGAAAGGCCTTTGAGTCCTGCTCTCTTTCTAGAGAGATTGTTTGAGGAAGGATGGAAGATTATTTACTTAACCAGAGAAAACAAAGTTGATCAAGTAATCTCTAATCTAATCTCACAAGAAAGAGGAAAATGGCATAAAACAACCTCTGAAGAAGAGAAAATAGAAATTACAGTTGATTGCAATATCCTAGCAGCTAAGATTCATGAGAGGATAAGATTTGAGAGGGCCGAGAGGGAATCCTTAAGAAATGTCGATTTCCTCGAGATTGTTTACGATGATGAGCTGAAGGAATCTTCCATGCATCAAGCGACGTCTAATAAAGTATTTGAATACCTAGCTTTAGAGCCAACAGATGTCTACACGCCATATATGAGGATCAATACTTTTAATCTAGAGAAAATCATAACTAACTACAACGACTTCTTGAAGTGTATAAGAAAGAATGGATGGGAGAACTTTATCTGAGATCTTTCACCAATCATATCAAGCAGAGCTGAGTCGCGATTTTAGAACAATGCCAAACCCGAGATGAGCAGCCACAACAGCCTCTTGCCTGATTTCCCGGAGACGCTGTTCCCAGCGAACAGAAGGCAGCAGCTTCTCTAAGGTCAGCCGCGAGGTTGCTTTCCATTAGCAAGTAGCCGATTGTTCCTAACCCCAACGACTGCTCGCCATTGCTTGTGTCGCACTGCATTGAAGAAGTCTACAGTGCCAAACTCCGTGTCGCCTTGAAAGATAACAGTACGCCCTTCGACCAGCGACTTTGGTACCGTGGCAGTAGTTTGCAGGCTAACTGCGATGGACTCGCTGTCCCCTTGCCTCGCCAGATGCGAAAGCTCCAGGGAAGACGTCGTTTACCAATCACCAGATAGAGCACAAATAGGTGAAGACCGCGTTTGCCATTGAGCATTCTCACCCAAGGCTCTGGGGCTTCCACCTCTTCAGTCGGTGTACTCAGATGCCAGAATTTTCCGGATTTTCTCAGTGTCGTCAAGTCTATCAACAACCGCACCGGAACACCCGGATGCACGGGATGAACGGTTAATTGGTCTAGCATAACGGCGCGAGCAGTGCGGATTACTTTGCGAGTTGACCAGTGATAGTGATTGAGAAAGCGACTGAGTGAGCTAGGCGACTTGAGCGGCGTATGTTCTGGGAAAGCATGGCCTTGTTGCGAGAGAAAACCCGCTAGCAAGGCGTTGAGGCTCACTTTTTGATAGCGGCTAGGCATCAGACAAAGAAGGCTATAAACCAGCCCTTATGCATGTTGAAGCGTGGTTTTAGTGACCGTCTTCTATTTTTTCTTACGCCCTTTTTTCCAGATTTTGACTCTCTACGCAACTCGTCCTAAGACTGGTGCAAGATCTCAGTTATCCTTAACTGTCAGGATAAAGTAGCCAAAAGCGAGTGAGACCTATCCTGCTGGTAGGCTTAGGATTGCCCTCAAGCCCTGCTACTCACCCCTATGATTGCCTCACTGCCAGTCAACCCGCGTTTCGAGCTTGAAATGTAAAACCAGTCTGGGCTACAGTATGCATTGTTGTAAGCGTTATCGCTGCACCTGCAATCAGCGGACTGAGATGCTGTTCAACTTCATGGAAGTCCCCACTGACATCATTTTTCGGGTGTTGCTCTGCCAAGTTCGTTATGAACTCAGCTACTGGGATGTGGCCGAGTTCTTTCTGATTCGAGGCTTCCAGTTCACGTATGAAACGGTGAAGGATTGGGAAGCGCGCTTTCTGCCTCACGTCCTATCCTCTTGCCATTGGTGAAGAAATGGGTGAGGAAGTTGAGCACGAGGTTCGCCCTTGCACGGCCAATCCCGTTGAGCAAAGTCATAGACGAATTAAGCACCGTTACTACCTAACTCTGGGCTTCGGCGAGTCCGATGCTGCCCAGAGATCCTGCTGAGCAATTGATGAAATAGGCAACTTTTTGAGGCCGCGATCACGTATGTCAGAATTCGTATCTCTAGCTGAGCGCAGAGAACGGTTTATGAAAAACGGTTTTACGAAAGACCTTGAAGAACTAGAGGCGCTATGCCAGTTCGCTTGAGCCAAATGGCATGAGGACACAATCTCATTAAGAGAATTCAGCCCGATTTGACGACGGAGAGCCGACGATGGCAGATCTCCTTAGATTGCACGCTCAGAGGGGTACACTCCGTTTTTGCAGCACTGTCGGAGTAATAGCTGGAAATCACTTTTGTTAAGTTTTCAAAATCTGTTTATATAGGTTAATGAGTTTTTTGGTGATTTTTTCATTATCGTAATGCTCCTCCATGAATTTTCGACCTATTTTACCCATTTCTATTCGCGCTTTTGGATTTTCAATTAGGTAATTTAACTTTTCCGCTAAAGCATTTATATCTTTTTCAGCAACTAGAAAGCCTGATTCTCCATCTAATACTCCATCTGGAATACCATTGTGAATGGTAGATAAGACAGGTAACCCTGTAGCTTGAGCTTCTTGCAAAACTAGACCCTGCCCTTCTT
>JBCDAG010000246.1:0-11272 GCA_039186165.1 Cyanobacteria bacterium P01_F01_bin.53 | reverse complement strand
CTCTAAAACCCTTGTCATATAAGGGTTTTAGGAACACGTTAAATTCTCAGCAACTGCCATCTATTGAGAATTTATGACGAAGGATCAAGGGTTTCAGGGCTTGGTTCTATGTGGTTCTCATAGTTGTGTGTACACGGGAGGGATTTGGGGAGGGAAATTTCAAAGAACTGTTCGAAGCTATTGAACGCGAGCAAGCCCGCCGTGACAATCTTTAAAGGCTCCCTTCAAGTTGTTTTTCTGCCGATGAATTCTGCCGATAAAGCGGTGACCCCCATGACCTACTACCAACAACTCGGGCACATCCCCCATAAGCGCCATACCCAATTTCGCCAACCCGATGGCGGGCTTTACCATGAAGAACTCATCGGCATGGAGGGCTTTTCGGGAGAACATTCCTTGTTATATCACCGCTCTCTCCCCACCGAGATCGCATCAGTTGAGGAGTGGGAGCCCGTTCAGCCCGCTTACGAGCCGCCAGCCCCCCTGAGTCACCGACATTTAAAATCGGCGAATGTGCCCCTAGGCGGCGATGCTATTTCTGCCCGCATTCCGCTATTGGGCAATGACGATGTGTGTATTTCGGTGGCACGTCCAACAGCCCCCATGCTGTACTGGTATCGGTTTGCCCAGGGCGATGAGGTGATGTTTGTCCATGCTGGAGGGGGCCTTTTAGAAAGTCAATTTGGCATCCTGCACTACCAAGTGGGTGATTATTTAGTGATTCCCGCTGGGGTGCTTTGGCGGCTCATTCCCGATCGTCACGTTGAGCAAAAGCTGTTGGTGATTGAGGCCTATGGGCACATTACCCCACCCAGACGTTATCTCAGTGAACATGGTCAGTTTTTAGAAGCTGCGCCTTACTGCGAAAGAGATATCCGTTCGCCCGAGAGATTGGTCACCTACCCGGACACGGGCAGGTGCGAAATTCATGTCAAAACTCGCGAGGGCGTCACGCGCTATTTTGCCACACACACACCCTTAGACGTCGTGGGTTGGGCTGGGCATCTATGGCCCTATGCGCTAAATATCCATGATTTTGAGCCCATTACCGGGCGCATTCACCAGCCGCCTTCGGTCCATCAAACCTTCACAGGGCCTAACTGTGTGGTGTGTTCCTTTGTGCCCCGTTTGTTTGACTATCACCCTGAATCGATTCCAGCCCCGTACAACCATTCCAATGTTGATTCCACCGAAGTGATTTACTACGTGGATGGCCAGTTTATGTCCCGTAAGGGAATTGAGCCAGGGTCACTGACGGTTCATCCCAGTGGTCTTGCTCACGGGCCTCAACCGGGTCTCTATGAGGCCTCCATTGGTAAATCTCACACCGAGGAATTAGCCGTGATGGTTGACACGTTTTCGCCCCTGCGACTGACGACCCATGCCACCGCCTTAGAAGCTGAAGGTTACATCTACAGCTGGCAGTCTCCCCAGAGCAAGGCCCAGAACCAGAGTTAGGCCCAGAGCCAGAGCCAGGCAATCTCTTCAAACATACCTGAAGCCCCAACAGCGACGTCTGTTCATTAGCAATCAATCCCATTTGAACTTTCTCATTAGCATTATTTCTTTGGAGTTTCGAATCATGACCTACACTGTCCTACAACAACCCACCCCTTTAGCTCGATCAGCCCACATTAATCGACAGTTAGAGCAAGGCGATTTGAGCCCAGACCAAGTCAAAGATTACGAATATTTTTTAGAAGAGGTAAATCATAAATTCCTCCACCACTCTATTATTTTGCATAATGCCTACACTCACTGGTTTAGTTTAGGGATAGCGAGTGATCTCGAATTACGCCACTTTATTCGACAGTTCTCTGTTTTTTCCAATCAGTTTTTAATCGCTGCCCTGCAAAAGGTTATTAATTCTCCTTCGCTGACCCAGTCTCGTGCCAGTCGGGAGATTTTGTTAAACGAGCTGGGGGGCATCTACCGCAATCCCAGATCTTCTCAGCCAGCTACCTCGGGGAGTAAGGCGGGGAGTAAGGCGGGGAGTAAGGCCGATCAAGATCGCGAAGGCGATCCAGACTTGGTCAGTACAGAAGGTACTGTAGATGGTGGTATACGCCGTTTCCGGGCGGCTCATTTTGAATGGCTGCTGGGTGTTGCCAAAGAATTTGGACTGGGCTTTGCAGACATTGGCCAGCGCAAACATGGCAGACCCAGTACGCTTTACTTCTGTAATGAACTCATCCGACTCTATGGCAGTGACGATCCGAACATTGCCGAAGGGGCCAGCTTTGCCGTAGAAAATTGGGCAGCGGCAGGGTTCTGGCAAGAGTTAGAAGATGGGTTCACCCAGATAAAAAAACAATGGCATCCTAATTTACCATTGGCCTTTTTCTCCTGGCATAATCGAGTAGAAGCACAGCATGCCATCCATACGTTAGAAGAGTTGGAAACTGTTTATTTCCAACCTGAGTTTGATCGTCAAAAATTTATTCTGGGAGGACAAGAGATTTTAGAAGCGATCGCAGCTTTCTGGAAAGGGCTCAATGCCGATCGCCTCGCTCAAGTGTATGCGTAAAGAATCTTCTCCTTCGTGGGCTTAATTCAAGTCTTAGCAAGAGGTCTATCAACATGTCTGCCAACATGTCTGCCAATGTGCCTACAGAGATACGCTCTATCCCACAAAGCGCGGCCCATCAAGACGCGGCCCATCAGGACGCGGCCTACCAAGCTACTGTGCGCTGGGTCCCTACAGAAGAAGACATCCAGCACACACACATTGCGGACTGGCAAAAACAACTCAACTTGGATAGCTACCCGGCTCTGCATAAATGGTCAATTGAGTACCCTATGCGCTTTTGGGAAAGGGTCATTGGGCAGCTTGGCATTCATTTTCAGCAGCGCTATTTGCAGCTTTTAGATCTCTCTAAAGGGATTGAAAAGCCCCAATGGCTAGTAGGGGCTCGAATGAATATTGCTCAAAGCTGTTTCCTTGCCCCCGCAGAGGCAACGGCCATTGTTTTCCAAAGACCAGGAGAAACCTTAGAAAGTTGGCAGTATGGCACCTTAGAAAAACTGACCAACCGTGTTGCCAATGGATTAGCGGCCATGGGGATCCAAAAAGGGGATGCGATCGCCATCGACTTACCGATGAGTCCTGCATCTGTCGCGATTTACCTAGGGATTATCAAGCTTGGTGGCATTGTGGTTGCCATTGCCGATAGCTTTGCCCCAGAAGAGATTAGTGTGCGGCTGAAAATTGCCGGTACTCAAAGCCCGCTAAAAGCAATATTTACCCAAGATGTGATTTGGCGAAAGTCTAAGGTTCTACCGCTTTACGCTAAGGTGATTGCGGCGCAATCGCCCTGCGCTATCGTGCTCAATCGTCAGCGCTCAAAAGCGCATGGTTGGGAGCCGCAACCGCTGAGATCTGGCGATGTCACCTGGGAGGATTTTTTGAGCGATAATGACCAGTTTGAGGCGATCGCTTGCGCTCCGAACGAATTCACTCATATTCTCTTTTCCTCGGGCACCACAGGCGATCCAAAAGCCATTCCTTGGGACCACACAACACCGATAAAATGCGCCACTGACGGTCACCTTCACCATGATATTCACCCTACCGATGTGGTGGCTTGGCCAACAAACTTGGGTTGGATGATGGGGCCTTGGCTAATCTATGCTAGTTTGATCAATCAAGCAACTATCGCTTTGTATGGCGATTCACCGAGCGATCGCAGCTTTGGTGAGTTTGTTCAAAATGCACGCGTAAGCTTGCTGGGTGTGGTGCCTAGCCTAGTAAAAACCTGGAAACACAGTCAATGTATGAATGGCCTAGACTGGTCAGCAATTCGGGCTTTGAGTTCAACGGGTGAATGCTCTAATCCTGAGGACATGGCTTTTCTAATGGCTTTAGCCGGACACAAACCCGTGATTGAATACTGCGGCGGTACGGAAATTGGGGGAGCTTACCTAACGGGAACGCTGGTACAGCCTGCATTGCCCTCCAGCTTTACGACACCTGCGTTGGGGCTAGATATTGTTATTCTCGATGAGACGCGGCAGCCCAGCACGGTGGGCGAGGCGTTCATTGTAGGGCCCTCAATCGGGCTTTCTACAGAGCTGCTAAACCGTGACCATCATAACGTCTACTTTGAAAATACGCCGCGCTATGGCATCCCGAGAATAGTGTTGAGGCGTCATGGTGATCGCATCGAACAGTTTTCTACAGAAGGAACTCACTATTACCGTGCCCAAGGCCGCACTGACGATACGATGAACCTCAGCGGCATTAAGGTCAGCGCTGCCGAGATTGAACGAATAATTCAGCCATTAGACAGTGTTAAAGATGTAGCTGCGATCGCCCTGAATCCATCGACGGGAGGGCCGAGTCAACTCGTGCTATATGTGGTGCCCAAATCAAAATCTCCGCTCAATCGAGAGCACCTATTCTCACAGATACAGCAGCAGATTCGACAACGGCTCAACCCTCTTTTTAAGCTGCATGACCTCGTAATTATTAATGCCTTGCCTCGCACAGCTTCGCAGAAAGTAATGCGCCGAAAGCTACGAGAAAACCACCCTTTGAGAGAAAATTAGCGCCTTTTTTAAGAGAGGCTTCATGAATTTTTTCACCCGTATTACGATCACCTAACTTATTTAGAAAACCGATAAGATTTTTTTTATGGGAGGTTATAAAAAATGCCACACACCGACGAAAGAGCCTGAAACAACTGGTCCCAAACGTTTTCAGGCTAAGTCTAGAAGCGAAAGAGAATAAAAACAAAAAGCTGAATCCCTTATTAAGACTCTCAATACCACCTTTTAAAAAGCCTTATTAGACTCTAGAAATAAGGCTTTGGAGCTAGCTTTTTGAAAGCTATGAAGTTTATTTCGGTTTCCCGTATAAACTCACCCTTGAGAGTGCCTTTTGGTAAAAAGTTCTCTTGCTATAATGAAGTCAAGAATAACTTATCTTGATTGATGCTGTGACAAAGATGGCTGCGGTCATCTAATCATCAATAGCGAAAGTAAGTTGTCAGGTTAGAGGTTGGTTAATACCTTCTCATCGCTTTGATACAAAGCCAGATATCTAGCTGAAATGACCCAATCGCTCGGGAGTTAATGAGCTATTAAGAGATCAAAATTTTCTAAAACAGTAGAGACCTAGAACTTATCAAGCGACAGCGTTTAGAGTTCGACAGGCCATATCCCTCACACCCGTGAAGGACTCTACACCGACCATGTGACTCAGTCGCAAATAGCTGACGATCGTGGGCTTAAGCAGAGCCCAAGGAGGGAAAATCCATGAAAGACTCCACACAAAATCCTAGTGAACTCACGTTGGAACAAGAATTTCGTCTGAGACTTTTAGCAGAAGAAATTGAATCCCTAGATTCCCAAAAAATGCGTGAGTATTTACTCGAAGCCATGCAACAACTCATGTTGAAAGACAACTGGGTAAAGCATGCCTTAAAGGAATGTATCTTGAAAGGTTAATGTTACGGTCAACGTCAGGCACTGGTGAAAGTACTTCCCAGTGCCTGACCCCGCTGTTTGAAGGAGGATATGATGCTTAAACAAATGGCATGGCTACCCTCTGGTGATGTAGACAGCGCTAAGATTTTGCATCTGCGCACCGAATCTACTCAACCCTGGCAGCCTTACAGTGCTTTTTCAGAATACGCCGTCACAGACTACGACATAGAAGGGATCTCAAAGGGATTCGCAACTTTTCAAAAGTTGCTCCGTGAAGGTTGGTTGTTGGTGCCAAGTGAGCAAACATAGTAGTGATCGCGTCTTCCCTATCGAGCCCTCTATTGAGACGATGACTCAGGCGTGCAAATCAAAAGGCGTGCAAATCAAAAAGCCACAGGAGCCGACTAAAACCCACTCGTCCAAAACATCGGCGGGAATGAAAAGAGTCATAGGCGCCTCCTATTTGGTTGGCATCCTTAGCGTTAGGGAAGACGTCTCTTTGAACTTTGGCAACAGCCTTCGTATATCGTGCTGGCCGACGTTAGAGGCTGGCAGCTCACCGATAAATAGTTGCCGAGTGAGGTTGGGTGCATTAAGCTGTTCATCTGCTGCGGTCGTTAGTCGTAATGTCTAAAATCAGGGCCAGCTTTGCTAAGGTTTTAGACAGCCTATAGGAAACCCAGGGGTGGATGATAGCCCACAACGAGGCAAAAAATAGACTCTGTGGTAGGTGTTCCTTTCAGTTTATTCAAAGTTTCCCTACCATCTAGTTCCAGCATCATCATATCCAACAGAATCAGATCGGGGTCTTGGTGGTTAGTTCTCTCTACGGCCTAGGTAGTGTCTGTAAAAGAACATACCTTAAGCTGGACGAATGAAAATATCCCACTTTTGCAAGGAGGGATGCCGTTCTAATCGGGCCTCAATCGGTTTCATCTGTTCTTTTGTCAGGGCAATCCCTCTTTGATAAATCGATGGGTTCAACTGAATGGTCGGATGAGCCCTTTTCCATTTCATACTGTTGGCCCAAACCAACATGGTTGGCAGGTCAATGAGGTTCGTCCCATTACAAGGTTGTTCGAGAACTCCCCAACAGCGCTTTATCGGATTGTACTTGCTATGGTAGGGCGGATAGTAAAGAAGTTGAATCGGCTTTTTAATCTGGTCTACCAAATCGACTATCCGTTTAAGAAACTGTGTTCTGATGCCGTTGTTCTCAGGAGCATTATCCACTTTAATCTGAAGCAGCAGCATCTGGTGACGAACCTGTGGCGTGAGCTTCTCCCACCAAGCTTTCAAGGTATCAACAATAAAATCACTGGTTGTCTTGGTGAGCATTCCTTAGCGACGCAAAGCGACGCAGGGTCTCACCGCTTTGTAAGAACTGCCAAAGCTAATGAACAACTCACCGGTATCCTCATCAACGATGCCACAGGGAATATAGGTTTCTTTGACACCCATGTCGTGGTCGTCAGCTTGCCGGTGCCCTCTCGTTAAGCCGCCTCGTGATAAGTTGCCAAGTTTGACTGTTGCCTTGCAGTCCAAGCTGATGCGCTTAGCGCCGTAGGCCAATCGGTTCAACACAACGGCCATCGTGCTGGCTGCAGGCAGTTGCTCATCATCGTAACCTTGAGCTTTGAGTTGGCGAAGCGCTTCACCAGCTCAATCGCCTTCACTCGATTGAGCTGGTGAAGCTGGGCTCTTGCTGAGCGTGGGCTTCAGCCAGTTGCTTGAGCGCTGCTGCCGCTGAGGGTTCTCACTCTTCCCAACGCTTGTTGCCACTGAGGGCTGACTGGGCGCCTTGACAGACCACACCCGTGCGTTTCTCGGCTAAGCCCACCGTCACAGTGCGACGATTCCAGCCAAACTCGCTTTCTGCTCGACGAGCGCTGCCGTTGCAGTACTTCAGCGTCATCTCAGCTTGAAAGGCTCGGCGCTTCTCGCCGGTTAGATAGCGGGCGGCTAGACGTAAATCCTCTATCTGAGACTCACTCAACGTTTGAACCATTCGAAATAGCCTGACTCCTTGGCTTGGATGCTTCGTAGTTCAGTTTAGATACCCGGTACCTTTTTTTAACAGAAACTACCTTATTCGATTTTTCAAAACAGCCTCGATGGTTTGGCTGATTGGTTCATCCCCAAAAATTATCAGCGTGCAACAGCCATCTCAGCGAACTGCTCAAAGTCTGAGATTTTCTTGAACCCCTTTATATTCAAGGTTTTTTCTGTTTTCCGTGCTAAATATGAAACACGGAACGACTGACAGTGAGGACAGTGCATGGGCAAGATGCGAGGCACAGTGAAAGGGCGATCCCCAGACTACTATCAGAATGGTGTTCCCTCTATCTTGGCTTCTCAGCCCTGACAGTCAAACTTGACGGTCCTTTGTCACTTCGGTCCAGTGATCATGTCATATTTCCAACTGCCGTCACTTGAGAGGGTGAGTAATTGGTTGTGATAACGTTTCAACGATGGGCGGTGTCCAATGCTGATCGTAGCAATATTGTTCTGTTGAAGCTGTTGGTAAAGTCGAGCTTCGTTAGCAAGGTCGAGAGCGCTGGTGGCTTCATCCAAAATGGCATACTTGGGTGCGTGGATGAGGATTCGTGCAAAGGCTAGTCGCTGTTGCTCACCCAAGGATAAACTCACGGGTAGTGGATTCTCCAACGGGTAGGCTAATAAGCGTGGAAGGTTGACTTGTTCAAGAAGTTGGTGAACCTTCTCTGTTTCAAGATTAAATGGAGAAGATTCTAGGGGCTCTGACCATAGTTCCGAGTAGGGATAGAGGAGACTACTTTTAAAGCTTCCAGGTGGGAGATAGGGTTGCTGCGGAATAAATGCGATTTGATCTGGGCAGGTAATGCTACCTTGGCCAGTAGCCCATAGTCCCGAGATCGCACGCAGCAAAGAACTTTTGCCAACACCGCTAGGCCCCATAATGAGCAAACTTTTACCGATAGGAAGTGAGAGAGATAGCTCTTGGATAAGTTGCTTTTCACCATCGGGTGTTGTTAAAGAGAGATTTTCTATTTCTAACGAGGAACCGGCTTGGCGAAAAATGATTGAGGGGTTACTGTTGTTTCGTTCTTGGGAGGAAAGAGCAGGGACAAGAGAAGGCAGTGAAAGGAGGGCCGTTTGCAGTTGCTCTAGCCGTTGGGCGGCAGCGCCTAGGCTAGTTAGTTTCTGAAGCTGAAGGACGATGAGGGCAAGGGCCGTAAGCGTTAGGGTAAAGGCCGTACCGGCCTGGGTGACATCGCCAATTTCCAGTTCGCCAGAAAAGAGCCTGGGGGCAAGGATAATACCAGGAATGATAAAGGTGGCATAGCGATAGTGATTTTGAAACAGGTTTAAGCCCAATTGCCAACGGATGAGGTGGGTAAAGTTGTGAACCACTCGGTTGAATTGATGCCAGCTTTGAGAGAACTCTTGCGACTCACCTCTGTAAAGTGCAATAGCTTCTGTGTTTTCGCGAATGCGGGCTAATTCGTAGCGAAAATCGGCTTCACGTTTGAGTTGTTCTGCGTTTACGCGAATGAGAGGTCTGCCAAAACAAAACAAGGCGATCGCACTCCCAACCAGCGAATACACCCATAAAAACACCATAAGAGGTTGGGAAATAGACCATAGTAATCCGGCGAAGCCAATGAGCTGCAAACCAGACTCCACAACAATTTCAAATACCTTTAGGGATTCCTGCGTAAGCGTTCTAATGTCTTCTTCGATTCGCTGAGCAGGGTTGTCGATGTCACTTTTCAAACGAAGTTTGTAGAAAGTTTGCCCACTGAGGTATTTATCAAGGTAGTGACAGGCTAACCAGGTACGCCAAAAAAGACCGAGCTTAGCACGGACATAGCCACTGGCAGAGGCGAAGGGAACGCTAACGATTAAGATGCCTGCAAAGATAACAACGGCTTGGGAAAAGCGATTACTATCTTGGGCCGCGAGGGCAGAGGTGAGTTCACCACCGTAGATGAGAAAAACCACCTGAAGGCCCGTGCGGATGAACAGCAAGACAATGAGTAATCCAAGCAATCCCCAAGCACCCCACTTTTCTCGCGAGGTCCAATAGGGAGCAAGTACGGATAATAGAGACGTTTTAGAGGCTGAAACAGGAACCATACAGAGAAGGAGCGTAGAGAGGTGCGTTTTTTAGAATTCGTTTTTTTCCAATGTCCAAGTCTGCGGATCGATTAAGGTGAGCACTTGTGGATGATAGGAAAATAAGCTTGGCCTATGGCCAATGCTTACAAACGTGATGTTTGTCGCTGCCAGCTGTTGGTAGAGATCTTTTTCTTGTTCGATGGAAAGGGCGCTGGTTGCTTCATCTAAAATGGCGTAGGCGGGCCTTTGCACAAGCAAACGGGCAAAAGCCAGGCGCTGCTGTTCTCCTGTCGAAAGCTGACCGGCCCAATCTTCTATTTTCTCTAGATTATTCAGCTCAGTGAGCTGAACTTGCTTTAAAGTAGTCAACAGAACATCATCGGAGATGTCCCGAGAAGCCTCATCAGCGTTGGGGTATAACAATTGTTGACGCAGGGTGCCGAGTGCCATGTAAGGTTGCTGCGGCAGAAAAAGGATATTGTCGTTGGGGCAGCCAATCGTGCCTTTTCCCGTTTCCCAAAGTCCGGCAATGGCCTTAACTAATGAACTTTTACCAATACCACTAGGCCCCGTAATCAACAAAGGCTCAGAGACAGTGAAAGAGATATTTTCGAAAAGTGCTTGGGTTGGCTCTTGTTGAGTTAAAGGCAGTTGGAGTGTGAGGTTAGTCACCGCTATCTGAGGGCTCTCTACCAGTTGGATGTTGGCAGCCAGTTCGCTACCTTGCCGCCTTCTTACCTGAATAGCACCGAGGAGTGTCTGCAAGCGACTTGTACTAGCGGCGAGAGCGGTTAACTGCTCAAACTGGACAATCACTAAGCTTAGCGATAGCCAAATACGATCAAAGGCGGCTTGAGACTGAACGATCGCACCGACCTCTAATTGGCCTGTTAAAATTTTGGGCGCTAAGATCAGGCTAGGAATAATAAACGTTAGATATTGGTAGCCATTTTGAAAGCAGTCTAATCCAAGCTGCCATCGGATGAATCGATTAAAATTTTGTACGACCTGATCAAAGCGCTGGCTCGCTGATTTTCTTTCTGGGTTTAGACTTTCTGGGTTGAGAGTATAGGCGGCTATTTCATCCGCCTGCCTGTGGAGCCCTTTAGAAGCCTGAGCATGATAAAAGGCAATAGATTCGGCATTTTCTCGCACATCAATGAGATTAAAACGAAAGTTGGCTTCTCGCTTGAGCTGTTCGGCCTGAATGCGAGTGAGCCGACGACCAAATATCAGTGCTGCGATCGCACTTCCCAGCAGGGCATACACGAGCAAAAAACCGGTCAGGCCAAAGGAAATAGAGAGCAATACCCCGACAAAGCCAATCAGCTGCACGCCCGATTCTAAAAAAATCGCTAAGATGACAAATGACAGTTGGGAAATATTCCTAATGTCTTCTGAGAGTCGCTGATCGGGATTATCCACCTCTGGCGGTAGGTGGTAATAGTGCCTGTCAGACAAATAAGTTTTCATGACCTGCTGGGACAAGCCCTTGCGCCACAGTAATCCCAGGCGATCACGAACGTAAGCACTTAAGGACAGCAAGGCCGCACTCACCAGCAAAATACCGACAAACTTAGCTAAGGCCGCCTGAAAGCGTGGTGAGTCGCGAGCGGCTAATGCCGAAATAAATTCTCCGCGCTGAATACTCTCAAAAACTAGGGCAGTTCCGACCAAAATAGACAGCAAGGTGAGTAGCAATAACGCTACAACGACGGTACGTTTTTGCTGTGTATCGGTGGTT
>JBCDAG010000245.1:0-11306 GCA_039186165.1 Cyanobacteria bacterium P01_F01_bin.53 | reverse complement strand
TCGCCGTTTCGGGGCTTCTTTTTCGGCTGAAAAGTGGTCACCCCCTCTGGCTCATAGCCCTGAAAGCCACTGTCTTTCAATAGCTTGCTACCCGGCGGAAAGCAGTAGCCTTCTTCATCGGCGATCTTCTTGTCACTTTTCTTCCCTTCGTGAGTATCACTCAAATACAACACCTTGCCTCCCCAGACAGTGATGATATTATCTTTTATCGTATGCGCCTTCTTCTTGCCGCTGTAGTAAGTCTTCTGGTCATCTTTGTCGGTGGGACGGTTAATGGGGCGTTCTGTGCCGTCAATGAGAAACGTCACCTCAGGGCAAGCCGATAGCACTTCCGCGAGGCCAGTCGTCGCTCTGGCAGTTGAAGCTAATCACCTAGCGCTTGATTAAGCACACCGGTGAGGCGATGTATCCATTCGTTTGCTTGCGGCTAGCCTATCCCGAATAGGTAACCCTGCACTTCTTGGGTCGGATACTGACGAAAGTAAAATAGGATGAAAAAGAGCTTATCTGCCAACATCTTGAGCGTCGCTTTGCGACCGCCACCTTGGGCTCGCTGGCGGTTCTCCTGCTCAAACGTATCTTCTTCAAAGCTCTCCCATACCGCCTCAAAACTGGGTAACAGGGCCTCAAACTCTGTCGTACTAAAACCAGTCAGGCTTTGCAGCAGGCTCGATCTATTTTTTAGCTCCGCATAGTGATTTTTCATCGTCGACCGTCTGTTTGATAACCCTGCCCGCTATTTTAGGTTGCCTATTGCCGATGAAGTCTATTAGACTCGCTTTATCTGAGCAGCCAAATCACTCAGGTTGACTCGGTTGCAGGACAGGGATCACATACTTAATCACTAAAAAGAGAACGATTAAAATCAGCAAACCAGAACTAAGCCAAACCTGCAGTGAGGATATTGGCCAACAAGAGAGGAACACGAGGCCTAGCATGTTGGCACTCAAAACAGCACCTCTCTCAGCAATACCAAAAGAAGTGATCGCTGGGGTTTGACCTGGCCAGAGCTGTATACCTGCAAGCAAGTTAAACCACAGCTGACTAAAGATGACAATGCCCGCACCCAAGGGAAGAGAAACGAGTGCAACGTAAAAACCTATCAGTTCTAGAACAATTGTACTTATCACAATTCTGCGAAAGTGACGAAGTCGAGTATCTTCTGTTGGGCTCTCTACTGCTGAGCCCGCTGCCGACGGCTCTGCCGTCGACTGGGAACCCTCCTGGGATAGGTGTTGTTCGGCAATAGCATCAATGTTGTCTAAATCCACAAATGCCATACGGGCCAGTTCTGGGCAAAATAATCCTAAGGCTAGGGCAATCAAGCTCTCAGGCAAGGTACCGGCTGTAAACACTTGCACCAAGAATCCCACACCTGCGGGGAGAAACAGGAGACTGACTAGACTGTTGGGCATGAAGCGTGGCGATCTCATAAAAGCTGGATAACCTAGACAACTTAATTTATTTGGGAAGCATGTTTATTTGGAAAATATGTGGAGTCCGATGGTCGTGAGTCATGAAGCCCGAGGGTTATAGACTCCAAATTTAGACAAGTAACCTAAGTTGAGGTAAATAACAATACATTTACCGGGATCATATCAATCGAGATGATCTGATGTGTAAATGATCTGGTGTTTTTATGATCTAGAGATCTATAGTGTCTGGGCGATTCAAGTATCTGGGCGATTCAAGTATGCAGGAATTGCCCTACGAATTTATGCAGGAATTGCCCTACGAATTGAGTCTTTCTGGGGGTTCAATATTCGAGCAATTTAATTTCCGGTCTGATTTTTTGGATTGAAATTTTCAGATTGCGTTTTTAAAGGCCACGCATGAAGCAGTAGTTTCCATGATTGCTCATATGTTCTGTCGGTTTAATTTCTTTGGTTAGTTTCTCTGGTTAATTTCTTTGGGGGTTTGTCAATGGGTCTTCCTAGGCGGTACGTTCTTACACTTTCTTGTCCTGATCGGGTTGGGGTCGTCGCAGCAGTTAGTTCTCTAATCGCAGATAATAACGGTTGGATTAGTGAGGCTCGTCACCATTCTGAACAAGCCGACCAGCGTTTCTTTATGCGCCAGGAGATCTTGGCGGACTCGCTCTCCTTTGGGATAGAAGAGCTGCGTCGCCGCCTCACCCCAATTGCCAAGCAGTTTGAGATGGAATGGGCTATACGAGACTCCGCACAAAAAAAGCGGGTAGCCATTTTGGTCTCAAAGGGTAGTCATTGCCTCTATGACTTACTTGCTCGGTGGCGCGCCGAGGAGTTGAATATCGAAATTGTGTGTGTGATGTCCAATCACAATCTGTTTCGAGGGCTGGTGGAATGGCATGGTATTCCCTACTTTCATATACCGGTAAGTGCAGAGAATAAGGCGGCAGCTTACGAAGAAATGATGGGCCACTTTGAATCTCTCAATGGCGATGTGATGGTGCTGGCTCGATACATGCAAATTTTGTCACCGGAGTTTTGTGATCGCTATACCGGACGCATCATCAATATCCACCATTCTTTTCTCCCATCGTTTATTGGCGCTAAGCCCTACCATCAGGCCTACGCACGTGGGGTAAAGCTCATTGGCGCAACCTGTCACTATGTCACCGAAGATCTCGATTGTGGTCCGATTATCGATCAAGATGTTCTGAGGATCGATCATTCTGATTCTCCGGAAGACTTGATTCGCTACGGTAAGGATATTGAGAAAACAGTCTTAGCCCGAGGGCTGCGCTACCATCTCGAAGACAGAGTACTGCTGCACAACCAGAAAACAATCGTTTTCAGATAGGCACTTTCTAGATAGTCAGATAGATACTTTCTAGATAGGCACTTTTCGATAGGCTAGCGTTGTCAGTTGCTGAGTCAATCTATCGTGCCCTCCTTTGTTAAACAATATTGTTGCACTGGGGTTCATTCGTCACGAGAGGCGCTACACTCACCTTATACAGGTAGCGTAGGAAATTTCCCTATCAATTTTCACGGTCAAGCTTTTCACGACACAATAGACACGATTTAAGTAGACACAACTAAATAGAAAGAAATCTGTAGCCCTATGAGGACTTTTAAAAAATGAGTGATCCTGTCCTTTCACAACTTGTTTCTGTTGAGAATGATCTGAGCCAGCAGGTCATCACCTTAGAAGCAAAGCTCACCCAGCTAAGTGCGCAGCGTCAGGGATTGCGGACTGTTATGGATATGTTTCAAGATACCGAAGGGGGCGGCACCAAGGTATCACAGGCGGTAGCAGCAAGGCCTGCTTCCACTAAGAAAAAAGCACCGGCTAAGAAGTCAGCGGCAAAAACGACCTCCAAAACGAAAGCGGCCAAGACAAGCTCCCCAGCCAAAAAGTCAGCAAAAAAGACAACACGCAAAACAGCAGCGAAGTCGGGTCGAAAAGCAAAAACGAGTAAGATTTCTACTCGCAAGAAGAAAAAAGATGGGAGAGCGGCGACCTGGCAAAAGTATGTTCAATCGCCCTACCGTGACACGGCACTGCCAGAAGCTGTGAGTAGTGTTTTAAGGGGCCAACCCTCTGAGGTCTTCACCATTGCTGATGTGATGTCTTCTATCTTTACTGAAGCGATTCCTCGGACATCTTTTTTAAAGGCCCGTAATCGCATCTCTAATATTTTGTCGGCAGGTGCCCGCGACGGTACTTGGTATCGAGGGCGAAATGGCCGATACTCTCAATCTGAGAGTGTCACCAAGCTCAAGTAATGACTGCTGAAGGAGTAACTTTTGAGTTTTGTTTTAATCTATGCCGTCGGGAGAATCGTTTTTTGCCTCCCGACGGCAAATTTAGTAGGTGGATTTTCTAGGGTCTTGATTAGAGGTCTTGATTAGAGGTCTTGATGAGGAACCTGAAGCGACAGATGACAAAACTTTGGTTAAAGTCTGCAACTGGTTAGAGTCTGCAATTGGTTAGTTTAGATATTTGTAGATGCTTAGATAGGTGCTTAGATAATGGGGTGTCTCTCATCAATGGGTTTATATCTGGGTTTATGTCTATAGAGAATCCTTGGCTATTGGGTATCGCATTCCATACGGGTTTGATCGCGATCGCCCTATTTCTCCCCAAAAAGCTTCTGACACCAGCGGGCTACGGTAACGCCTGGATACTGGGGGTTATATTGTGGGGTGGTCTTGGATGGCAAGCCTATGTCATCACGTTGTTCTATCTTTTTGCGGGCTCAGCCGTCACCAAAGTGGGCTTAGCAGAAAAAGAAGCCTTAGGGATTGCAGAAGCCAGGGGCGGCATCCGAGGCCCTGGCAATGTATGGGGCTCTGCCCTAACAGGCGCAGTGTGCTCCCTCAGCGTCATCGTGCTGCGGCTACTAGGGCCTAGTAGTGCATTAGCCGATGACACATCTGGTAGCGCACCAACGTTGCTTGCCCTATTAGCCTTAGGGTTTGTGGCCTCCTTAAGTACGAAGCTCTCAGACACCACTGCCACCGAAATCGGCAAGGCCTATGGTCAGCGCACATTTTTGATTACCACCTTAAAGCCGGTACCTCGTGGTACAGAAGGTGCGGTGAGCTTAGAAGGGACCCTCGCAGGTGTGGTGGGGTCCATCGCCCTGTCGCTCGTGGCCTGGGTGGTTGGGCTGATACCTTTAAGCGGGATTGCCGTATGTGCGATCGCTGCCTTTGTCGCCACCACCATTGAGAGCTTAATTGGGGCCACCATTGAAGAAAAGCTCGCTTGGCTAACCCACGACTTGGTCAATATCATCAACACCACTGTGGGCGCTATTGTGGCAATCTGCCTAGGGCTTGTCTTGAGCTAGCACAGTCGGCAGAACTAGCACAGTTGGCAAACCCAGCACAGTTAGCAATACACGCACAATCAGAAGTAGACCACCACCACTCGTACCACAAAACCTCCGCTGTCAAGCCCCACCATTAAACTTCAGCCATCAGGCCTAAATTTTCCGCATCAACTAGCACTAATCAGCATTCAAAAATGATGCTTTGATAACTATTAGATAGAAAGTGTGTTGCATTTATGACCTTCCCTGAGAGCACTCTACGGAGTGTTCAATAACCGCTAAAACCCTCTAGTCCTTTCCCTGCTAGCGGTTGCCGTCATGCCAAAAATAAACTTTGGCAAAGGTATAAATGTATTTTTATTAAAAAAGCATATAAAATGTAACTATGTGCAGATGGTCAAAGTCGATATAATCATGGTCTGACAAGGGTATCAGTCCTTTTGAGACCTACCCGATTAGCCTGGTTGTGACTCAATTTTCAGTGGGCTTGCTTCACCCCTCCTGGTAGGGACATTGAAGACTTGGCCGTTAGGGAATGGGTCATTTCAATGATGCTGGCCTTAGATAGGCTCATCTTTTTGCCCATTTCTATTCTGTTTGATCTAACAAATTTCTTTTTGAAGCTGTTGGATTAGCCTCAAGGTTTGTGAATGCTATATCGTTGGGCTTTGCCTTTGGGTATGGGTTTGCAGCCCTTGTATCAAGTACTACTCAGGCATTATCTGCCTGTTGCAAGTGATTGCCTATGCGATCATCCCTAGCAAAGACTATAAAAAACTAGATAAAAGAGCCCCCCACCTATGATGACTACGGTTACTGAGGAAAACTTCGCCCAAGAAGTCCTGGCCTCTTCAGTCCCAGTTCTTGTCCACTTCCGAGCTCCCTGGTGCAGCATTTGCCGCCTTATCACGCCCATCGTGACCAGTGTTCAAGCTGAATGGCCCGGCCAGTTGCGTCTATTTGATGTCAACGCCGATGAAAATTTTAAGCTAGCTAATCAATATCAGCTCAAAACGCTGCCAACGCTTCTCTATATGGAAAAAGGCCGAATTATCCGGCGTATAGAAGGCTTTACTAGCCGAGACGCCTTCCGCTCCCAGCTACAAGACCTAGCCTATCGGCATCATTTGGAAAGTTCATTGTCCTCATCCAGAACGGCTTAACCGCCTGAGCCTTTATACCTAACAAAATTATTTAATAAAACCTTTTTTGAAAAGGCCCTCTGCTCAGAGGGCCTTTTCGTTTTTGGGCCAATGCCTTTTCATCAGAACCTTTTAGCTCAATGCCTTTTAGTCTGGTGCCTTTTAGTCTGGTGTCTTTACCTTTTTAGCCGAATAGTTGGTCCAGCATCAGGCTGGCGCTATAGGTAGCCCTGTAGCAGGAAGTCTTCTCCAATGGGGATAATTTGCGTCTGACGTAAGGGTTTGGCGTCAGTCATGCTGGTTAAGCCCAGTTCACCGATAGGAGAAGGCGCGATCGCACCACCAATAATTTTGGGTGCGATAAAGGCCCAAAGCTTTTGGACTGCGTTCGCTGCGATCGCCTCAGCCGCCAACGTTCCCCCACACTCCCACAAAACGCTCAGAAGTCCCCTCTCATAGAGGTTTTCCATCACCACATCCGGTGTCAGCAACTCAAAGCAAACCACCTCAACCCCCTGCTCCTCTAGGGCCTCTCGAACGCTAGGGTCTGCCCCTGACTGGGTCATCACCACCGTGGATGCAATACTGGTATCCCAAAGATTGGCTTGAATCGGTAGATTGAGCTGGCGGCTCATGACAACCCGCAACGGATTACGACTTTCTACCTCAGCGATACCCCCGCCAAGGACTTGGCCCGTAGGTCGCCGGTTAGTTTGCCCATGACTGGTAAGGTTTGGATTGTCCTTACGGACGGTATTGCCACCGACAATCACCGCACCACACTGACTGCGTAGTCGATGAACCCGCTGGCGCGATACCGGTCCACTAATCCAAGCGCTATGGCCTGTGGTCGTCGCAATTTTTCCATCGAGGGTCATGGCATATTTCAAAATGCCAAAGGGGCGATGGTGGCTCACACGATGGATAAAGGCCTCATTGAGCTGACGGCAGCGCGCTTCTTCCACGCCGACCACGACCTCTATGCCAGCAGCCCTTAGTTTTTCCAGCCCCCCACTGGCTTTAGGATTGGGATCTCTCATGCCAATCACCACCCGACGAATGCCCGCTTGGATTATCGCGTCACTGCAAGGCGGTGTGAGACCTGTGTGATTGCAAGGTTCTAAGTTGACATAAAGGGTCGCCCCCTGGGCGCGATTACCCGCAGCTCTGAGGGCAAATACTTCGGCATGGGGCTCTCCGGCCTGAGGATGGTAACCTTCACCGAGAATCTCATCGCCCTGGGTAATCACAGAGCCGACCAGGGGATTGGGCGCTGTGTAGCCCGTAGCTTGCTCGGCGAGTTCACAGCAGCGCACCATCATGGCCGCATCTTGCATTGCCACATCTTGCCGTGCCGCGTCTTCAGAAGTGTCTTGAGGGGGGTGCTGAGTCATGAAATTCGATAGGGCTGATTGCCCGTTATAAGGCCCGTTATAAGGCTAATACGATGCGGTTATTGCCAATGATCTTTTTGCCGTCTATGGTTGTGCAGTCGGCAGCGGCCAGTCCATGGTTTCGCAGTCGGCGGTTGTGCAGCGTTCTATCAAAAAGCGTTCTGTCAAAAACAGCTGGCTGTGTTGCTTAATGGGCCTGATGAAAAAGCAAGTCTTGAGATGTTTACAAGCGCCATTACGAAAACTCCGACGAAAAGTCCTTGTAAGCGCGTGGTTGAGCGTGGCGATCGCCCTCCTTCTGGTAGCACCCACCCTCATAGCCCCCCTCTTCATAGCACCATCGAGCCTTGCACAGTCCAACGGCTCCCCCCAACTCCAAAAACCGACCACGGTCAATCGCTTACTCCCAGATCAATGGCCAGATCAATGGCCAGATCAATGGCCAGATCAATGGGTGGTAGCCACGGAAGAAATTGATACCGCATCTATTTATTTAGACGGACGCGCCTTATTTGACGTAGGGGCACCCACCGTGGAAAACCAGCAACCAGCTGAAATTCGGGCACAAGAAATTCAGCATCGTCTCAATCGCGTAGCCGAAAATATACTGGCTAACGGAAACGAAGCAACGCTACCCGAAGTGGTGGTGAATTTGGATGAACCGAGTAATTTGCCGGTTATTTTTACAGACGGGCAGCTGATGATGACCGTGACGCGTGCAGATGCACAGCTGGGAGGACAAGCAACACTGAGCGATCGCGCCTTTGATTTGGCTGACGTTCTCCAAAGGGCTTTCGAAAGGCATCGACAAGAGCGCCAAAGCTCATTTTTACGAAAGCAGGCCAAGGTTGCCGCCGGGATCCTAGGGGCAGCGGCACTGTTGACGGTGTGGGCAACTTGGTGGGGAAAACGGCTTCAACGGCGGCAGAAAAGACTTGCGAATGCTGAGACACAGCTGGGCCAGGAGCGTGGCCGCCACCCGCTGGTAGAAAGGCCACTGGAAGAAAGGCCTTTCATTGAAGCGTCTTTATCGACAGGCTTTGATTCTGTGTTTGATGTACTTAAAGCGCGCTTAGATACTCGTCAGAAGCGAAAAATTACAGAAGCCCTGCAGGGGAATTTAGTCATTTTTCAGATAGGCCTGTGGCTAGGCAGCATACTGTGGATATTAGCCCTATTTCCCCATAGCCGTTGGCTGACAACACTGCTACTCCAGTGGATTAGAATTCCAGCCAAAATCCTCTTGGTCTGTGGGTTGGCCTACTTGGCGATGCGACTGTGCAGTTTAGTCATCGATAAAGTGGGCCTAGCGTTGCAGGAAGGCGCTCACTGGGCTCCGCAACAATCGCAGCGATTGAGTCTCAGATTTTCAACGTTGTCCCAAGTCGCCAAGGGTATAGTCGGTTCCATTATTTTTGCGGTGACCGTACTGGTCGCATTGACACTCGCTGGAGTAGAAGTTGCACCATTATTAGCTGGCGCTGGCATCATCGGTGTTGGGATTTCCCTAGCAGCCCAAAGCCTGATTAAAGACCTGATTCACGGCTTTTTGATTCTTTCAGAAGATCACTTTGGCATAGGTGACGTCATTTCAGTAGACGAATTCACGGGAACGGTCGAATACATTAACTTGCGGATTACACAGCTGCGCAACAGTGAAGGTCGCCTAATCACTATCCCCAATGGCCAAATCGATATTGTGCAAAACCTTTCCATGGATTGGGCACAGGTTGATTTTTCGGTAACGGTAGCGGCCAACACCGATGTCACCAAAGCGCTAAACCTCTTAAAAACAACGGCTACCGAACTGGCTCAAGACAACCAATGGCAACGCTTTATATTAGAGCCGCCTGACATCCTGGGTATAGAAGCCTTAGACCACACAGGCACAACCCTGCGTCTGCTACTGAAGACGCAACCCCTCAAGCAGTGGACAGTTGCTCGCAAATTACGACAGCAAGTTAAAGATGCCTTCGATGCGGCAGGCATTGCCATGGGCCTGCCTCGCGAACAGATTGCAGTGCGATTGGAGCCAGCGGCCCAGTCTTTTTTTGACAATGAGATCCGGGGAAAGGCGGCGTCTGAAAGTAATTCCGAAGGCAATCAGGAGGCCTCTATTACTCACCCTAATGTCTCAAAGGCTTCCGAATAATCAGTTATCGAAACAATCAGTCATCACAGCCTCTTAACCATGGCATCTCTGATACCACGTGCCTTCAACTGTAGCAACGGGGTACCAAAAACAGTTAGCTATCAAGCTTGATGCCATCTTCTGGGAAAACCCATTTAGGTCCTTCGCTAGCACGTTCGAGTTGCTTGCGGCGGACGGCTTCAGCAGCCATATCTAGCATGGTGTCTAGGGAGGTATTTGCAATAAATTCGGAGGCTTGCTTTTGCGAATATCTCTGGGGGGATTGCTCACCTTGTACGCCGCCGTCTTTGTTAGTATCAACCATGACCTTATAACGTAAAAATTAAATGTCTATAGCTTAATTTTAGGGGATGTTGCGGACTGAACATATCCTTCTGGGGCAAGAGACCATTAGCAGACTGACAACGAAGACTGGCGACAAAGATTTAAGACAGGGAATTTAGGGCAATACCCCCGAGAGAGTTTCTGGGGAAGTTGCCTCAAGGCAAACGCTAAGCGCGGCAATCAACTGATCGATATGGGCAATTGTATGGGTGGCCATAATGCTCATACGTAGGCGACTGATCGGGACGGTAGGTGGACGTACTGCCGAAGCAAAAATGCCTTGCGCTTTCAGCTGCTTCCCAAGCATCAAAACAGTGGCGGCATCTTTGACCTGTAGGCAAACGATAGCTGAGTCCGTAGGTAGGCGCTTAAGGGCACTGTGTTGGGGGAGATTTGCGATGAGCTGGTCCAACTGTTGGGCTAGGTAACGGGCATTTTGATGCAGTTGTCTGAGACGCTGGGGTTCCTGGGTAAGTAGCGCGATCGCGCCTAAGGCCGCCGCCGTATCTGCCGGTGAAAGCCCCGTGGTGTAAATCCAGCTCGGCGCACGATTTCGCAAAAAATCAATCAGCTCAGTACTGCCCGCAACGTATCCACCGAGACTGGCAAAAGCCTTGCTCAGCGTGCCCATTTGCACCATGGACCGAGGCTGACAACCAAAATGCTCCGCGCAACCTGCCCCCGTTGGCCCCAACACACCCGCACTATGGGCTTCATCGATCATCACCATGGCCCCATGCCGCTCAGCCAAATCGAGGATGTCGGGCAAAGGACACACGTCACCATCCATGCCAAAAACACCATCGGTCAGAATTAGGCAGCGGCGATAGGTGCTGCGATGTTCACTGAGTGCTGTGGCCAGAGACGCTACGTCAGAATGACCATAGGAGATCACATGGGCACCACTAAGTGTCGCTCCGTTTTTGAGGCTGGAATGATTATATTCATCGGTCAAAATCAGATCGCGACGATTGACCAAAGCTGAAATAGTGCCGATATTGGCCAAATATCCACTGCTAAAAACAATGGCATCTTCGGTCTTTTTAAGCTGGGCGATCGCCTTCTCCAGTTCTCGATGTAAGGGACGATGACCACTCAAAAGACGAGATCCCGTCGCCCCAGTGCCATAGGTTTGGGTGGCAGTGATAGCCTTTTCTACCAGCTGTGGATGTCCGGCTAAGCCGAGATAGTCGTTACTGGCAAAGTTCACCATGGCACGACCGGACATTGTCACAACAGGCCCTGCGATTCCATCGATCATTTGCTCGCTACGATGCCAGTCGGCTTGGTGAATGGTACGCAGTGATTTTTCAATCCAGCTGTAGGGGTTGGGCATAACGGCGATTTCAGTCGCTTTCTCCAAGCGAACGATGAAGGAGACACAAGGAAAAGTCAGACACCTCCGGCAAAGCCGGTGGCTTGATGAGTGTGACCGCCTCAAAGGCGGATGCCCTACCGAAAGTCTCTGACTAGGAATCATAAAGTGACTGCGCTGCCTAGAATCGGCCGCTTCTATCACTCGTATCTTG
>JBCDAG010000244.1:0-11336 GCA_039186165.1 Cyanobacteria bacterium P01_F01_bin.53 | reverse complement strand
CATCGCCGTTTGGAAGCGTTTTACGGCTTCAGCATCTAGCTGATCGACTGCCCCATCGACTGACCCATTGACTGGGCTGGATGCGATTGGCAGTTTTGCGGTAAGCGCAGTGCGCAGGGTTTGCCATCCTTTTTCGGCTGCGGCGATCGCCATCGGGGTGAAATCTAGCGGCTTACGGTAGTGGGCCTGTAAAACAAACAATCGAATCGCCATCGGATCGACTGGCTGCGGATACGGGGGCCAGTGCCCCTCTAGCAAGGCCTGAATCGTGGTGAAATTCCCCAGAGATTTAGACATTTTCTCGCCGCCCACGGTCACCATGCCGTTGTGCAGCCAATGGCGGGCCAACGGCTGCCCGCTCAGCGCCTCTGATTGGGCAATTTCGTTTTCATGGTGAGGAAACACCAGATCACCGCCGCCGCCGTGGATATCAATCGTTTCGCCCAGCCGGGTGCGAATCATCGCAGAACATTCAATATGCCAACCCGGTCGCCCCTCACCCCAAGGCGACTCCCACGCCGGTTCATCAGGTTTTGCCGCCTTCCACAGCGCAAAATCAAAAGGATCGCGCTTCTTTTGCTCTCCTTTCTTTTGGTCTGGAGCTGGCGCAGCAACCCGTCCACCTGCCCCTGCCTGCATTTCGCTCAGATCTCTTTTAGAAAGCCGGCCATACTCTGCAAACTGCCGCACGCTATAGTAAACATCGCCCTCAACAGCATAGGCGTAGGCTTTGTCTATGAGTGCCTGAATAAACTCACGAATAGCCGGGATATGTTCTGTGACGCGGGGGTACTCATCGGCATCGAGAATGTTGAGTCGGCGAATATCTCGAAAATAAGCCTCAATATAGCGATCGCACACCGCCTGCATCGTGCTCCCTTCTGCCCGCGCACGATTCAAAATCTTGTCGTCAATATCGGTAAAATTTTGCACATAGCGTACCTTGTAGCCCTGCCATTGCAGATACCGCCGCAGCACATCCCAAGCCATATAGGAGCGAGCATGGCCCAAATGACAATCGTCATACACCGTCACCCCGCAGCAATACATCGTCACCTGCCCTTCCTGGATGGGGACGAGCGGCGCTTTTTGACGAGTTAGTGTGTTGTAAAGGGCAAGGCTCATAGTGAATATTCCTGCGTTCAAACGCGTTTGAGTCCGGTGCTGATGTTCATAGCACCGGACTCAAAGGCATTTACGACAAATGGACTTACGACAAATGCACTGATAACAAATGCACTTAACAAATGCACTGCTAACGGTCGCTTACTTTGCCTGAAGCAGCGCAGCGGCGTCTTTGGCAAAGTAGGTCAAAATCATATCGGCTCCGGCCCGTTTGATGCTGGTCAGGGTTTCTAGCATGACGGCTTTCTCGTCAATCCAGCCTTGCTGAGCAGCGGCCTTGATCATGGCATACTCACCACTGACGTTGTAGGCCGCGACGGGTACGTTGGTGTGCTGCTTAATGCGACAGATAATATCTAAATACGCCAGGGCAGGCTTCACCATAACGATATCCGCCCCTTCTGCGATATCGAGATCGATCTCCTTGATGGATTCTTTCACATTGGCAGGATCCATTTGATAAGTCTTTTTGTCACCAAATTTGGGCGCAGACTCAAGCGCATCCCGAAAGGGGCCATAGTAAGCTGATGCGTACTTGGCTGAATAAGCAAGAATGCCCACATTGATCCATCCCTCGGCATCGAGCGCTTTGCGAATTGCACCGACTCGGCCATCCATCATGTCTGAGGGGGCCACAAAGTCAGCTCCGGCTTCAGCATGTGCCAAAGCTTGTTTAACCAGGACTGCGACCGTTTCATCGTTGAGAACTTGGCCATTTTCTACAATGCCGTCATGTCCCTCACTACTGTAGGGATCAAGGGCCACATCGGTAATCACAAGCAGTTCGGGCACCGCCTGTTTCAGCGCGCGTACCGACTGAGGAATCAACCCCTCCGGGTTGTAGCTTTCAGTGCCCGCATTATCTTTTTGAGCATCTGGAATCATGGGAAAGAGTGCGATCGCCCCAATGCCTAAGTCTCTGACAACTTTTGCCTCTTCTAGCAACAAGTCCAAAGTGTAGCGAAAACAGTCGGGCATAGAAGGGATCGCTACCTTTTGCCCTTCGCCTTCCATAAGGAATAGGGGATAGATAAAATCAGCGGGGGTAAGGACGGTTTCTTGCACCATTCGACGCAAGCTGGCAGTCCGTCGCAGCCGTCGCGGGCGATTCATCAAGCTGACAGAGGCCGGATTAGTAGGAGCAGGCGCAGAATCAGGCGAAGTCGCGTCAGTTGCTGGGGCAGTGGGAACAACAGATGGGCTCGGAGAAGAGACCGATGTGGTGGACATGGGACAGACCTTTGGCTAAGCAATCTCTTAAATGAACGCCAACAGCGTATCACTAATTCATAAAAATGATTATCATTCTCAAGATATTGTAGGATAGCAGCCTGCCCTACAGTTAACCGTTTTGATGGTATTGACTGATGGCACTGACTGATTGCATTGAGTAGCCTAGACCGTCAGGATTAACCCTGTGGATAGGAAAAGTCTGCTTGTACTCTTTCTAATTCATTCAGCCTGTTCGTATTCTTTCAATTTATTCAAAGGTTATGGCCCAGTCCCAAACCGATATTGCCGTCATTGGTGCAGGCCCACAGGCACTGACGCTGATCACTCATCTGCTGCAAAAGAACAAGCGAATGCGGAAGCGGTTAAGTGCTGGCTTCGCACCTGGGTTTCAGGTGTTTGACCCCAGCGGCGCTTGGCTGACTCAGTGGCACGGGCAATTTGCCGCCCAAGAAATTCGTCACCTGCGCTCTCCAGCAGTTCATCACCCCGACTGCAATCCTCACAACCTAGTGACCTTTGCTAGCAGTCGCGGAGACGAACTATACAACCCATACAACCGGCCTGGAACAAAGCTATTTCGAGACTTTTGTGAAACCGTCATTGATCGTTGGCATCTGCGAACTCAAGTGACTCAGGCGAAGGTGGTGGGGTTATCGCCACTACAACGAGGGTTTCGGCTGACCTTGGCGGATGGACAAACGGCGATCGCACGCAGAGTTGTGCTCGCCACCGGCGCAGCTCCGGCTAAAGTACCGGACTGGACCCAGCGAGTGAGCGACTATCCGCCAGAGCGGCTCTGCCATGCAGAGGCTGTGTCTCTACCGTCTTTACCCTCGCTGGTCGGTGAAACGGTGTTGATTGTGGGAAGCGGACTGACCAGCGCGCACTTGGCAATGGGCGCACTCAAGCGGGGGGCGCGGGTGCTGCTGATGGGCCGACGGGCATTCCAAGAAAAGATTTTTGATGCGGCCCCTGGCTGGCTTGGCCCCAAGTACCTGAAGGGGTTTCATGCAGAAACCGAATGGGAAAAACGCTGGCAGATGATTCAGCAGGCGCGTAACGGCGGGTCTTTTACCCCCGAAACACTCACCCGGTTGAGAAAGTTTTCTAGGGAAGGTCGCGTCTTTTTGTATGAGCAGTGTCAGGTAACCCGCGCGGAATGGCAAGGGGAACATTGGCAGGTAGAGTGCGACAATCCGACTACTCACGATTGTTTTGCCCATCAGTCTATTGATCGCATTTGGCTGGCGACGGGCACCACGCTAGATATTACAGCGCATCCACTTTTACAGGATGTTATAGAACACTATCCTGCCGACATTGTTCATGGGTTGCCCGTGCTGGATCATCATTTGCGTTGGCCAGGCTGTGAATTGTTTTTGATGGGGCCTTGGTCAGCGTTGCAGGTAGGGCCAGTCGCCAGAAATTTGGCTGGCGCTAAAATGGCGTGCGATCGCATAGTTCCCGGTCTGACTAAATCTAGTCTGGCCTTTGCTCGCACTAGCCGTAACGCCTAAGAAACACCAGAGACAATCGCCCCTGCGACGTTTGCTGCTCGCTTGTGTACCCCGCTCAATGAAGTACCCATCACCTGGTAACAGCGAGTATTGTTGTTACCTTGCGGGTAAAAAGGAGGTATCGACGGGGAAAAGCCTGTGGCCAAAATAACGCAGCTTGGGTGAATCTGAGTTCCCTTTGGCTGCAAAACAGTCGGCTTAGGCTGATCTTGTAAGAACTCTCCTGCAATCAGTTTTAGTCGCCCTGTTTTGAGGGCGGCCAGCATAAGATCAGCACAAGGCCGAGATTGCGTGGCAAATAAAGGCTTAACCTGCTCGATAAGATGCAGCACACCCCTCTGTTCAATCTCCGGTAACAAATCTTTTACCTGAGTGTAAAACGACATGACCGGACGCACCAGATGGGAAAAGGGGTGATTAGGAGATAGGGTTGTTGTTTCCAAATACGCTTCTAAAAAGCTGGGGTAATCCGCTATATTCAACAGCGCATCCCATCCAGGATAAGGTAACTGACAAGCTTGGTAGCAGGCTTCTAGCTCTTTTTGGAGCAACACTTTAGCGGTTTTGGCAGTCGGCTGAAGCCGCATGTTCTGGCGGGTAAACCACTGGCATTCATAAGCCTGTGTCGGTTCTGTTTGAGGCAGTCGAGACTGAGCCTGACGGCTGACTAAGGTGACTTGCTCTACGCGCAGATTGTGCAAAAGATGCAGCGCAACTTCAATCCCGGCTGCGCCAGCACCGACGACCGTGACCTGGGGCGGTAAGTTGTGACCATAGCGATCGCACGGATAAGCCCTAAACACTCGCCCCGCCCACTCATCTCGCAGCTTGGCAACACTCGGCCCCATCGCCTGCACCAGATAATCAACCCGCAGTTGACGATGGGGGGTTGTGATGGTGAGGCACTCTTCGCTTTGCTCCAATGTTTGCAGTGCTTCTGTTTGCAGGGCTTCAGGGATAACTTGCAGCGAAATATGCGCTGGTAGAGTCGCCTTCAACGCCAAAAACTGATCGTGTAAATAAAGTCCATAGGCTCCCCGAGGCGTGGTGCCCTGAATATCATCAAGGGTATAGTCCGGGTGGCACTGCTGGCCGTTTTCGGGCGCGAAGTCTGGATATAGGATGGCGAGTCGGGCACGATTGGCCTGTACCCACTCAAAGTAGTCAGTGGTGTCATAGCGCTGAGCGGCAAAGTTAAACCCACGTGCGGCGCTGCTGCCATTAAAGGTAAATAGTGAGGGCTGAATCGGATGGTAAACCTGTCCGCCGCCCAGCAGTTGGCTCGGATCGAGGCCCATCTTCACAAGCTGGGTGAGGCGATCGCGCTGGGGCGGACTTAAGTTTTCTGTTTGAATTGTTCTCGGTGGCTGCAGCCAATACAGGGTCACCTCAGCGGAGGGCACCGTGCCTATTAGCCTGCGAAATGCCTCCACTAAGTAGCCTAGCGTTGCAAATCCGCTGACGCCTGCGCCGGCGATCGCAACCCTAACTCGAAAACCCATCACTCACGTCTCCATCACCTTTCTTACGGACATTGCCCCAAACAACAGTCCCCCGGCAGCGCCAGGGGAAGCATGTTCTTTATTAGAGTGTTCTTCGAATGCCCTCAGCGCTTTAACACCGCAAGCTACAGCGCTAAGGTGTGAGCATGAACACCCAGAGGAAACAGCAAATACTCATTCCAACAGCGCCATACATACGCGGTCAGCGCCTTTTGCCTACCTTGAGCACTTTCAAACTCAAAAGAGAGTTTTGCTTTGCCCGGAATCAACTGCGCCAAAGAATGATCGCAGCCGCACCCATGTTGAATTAACAGCCCTTGCTCAGAGGCATGGGCCTGCACCAGCATCAGCATAGCCGTGACGTTAAACCCATGAAGACAGGCATCATAGGCTCGCTTTACCCCCTGCATTTGCGGATCAAAGAACATTGGCCTGGCCTCATAAATAGAGTCGCGCTCAATGGGGCACAACAACATCCAATAAAAGCTAGCCGGTAGCTCATAGCCGAGTTCATTGAACACGGCGCGAACAAACACAACGACACGCTCAGCACCATCTTGTGCCCTAGCATTTTCTAAGACCAAGTCGAAGTCCGGATACGCTGATTTAATAAAATCGTGACCAAAAAACTCTAAGGTTTCTCTCGCCCCCCTGACATAAAAAGATTGAAAATCGGAAGTCTGTTGGCTGTCTGCCTGCTGAAGGCTGGCCTGCGGAAAGACTTCAGGACTAAAGACTTCAGGGCTACGGTCTGTGGCCTTGGTGTAAAACAGTCGAGCCAGCGCTACTAAAAAGTCAGGATCGCTATGCCCTACCTTCAGGTTTCTAGCGGCAATCTGTTGCCAAATGTGGGGCAAACCAGCGACCGTAACCGCGTCCACCTCCTGCAAAATAGAGCCTGCGGAAAGCCCGCCTGAACTCTTGGCCTTCACCTGAGAAAGCGTTGTATTCGCTAACGAAACCATGAAACTATTTCCTCACAACGGTAGATGTCATCGGAACCATCACAGAATATCCCCAAAGCAATGAGAATGATAATCATTATTGCTTGATTGGTCAAATTCCATTTACCAAATTCCGTCTACCAAATTCCACCTACTCAGATGAGTACGGATACAATTTTGCTAGCACAGGCGAACGAGGCGATGACGGCTCAAGCGATTCATCAGCGATTCGTAGCCGACAGTCGTGCTACACCGGGGAAGAGATCGTCGCTATACAGTCTTCCAACATTTGTTGGATAGCATCTTGATCTAAGTCGCGGCCAATGAAGACAAGCTGGTTGCTACGTTCACCTGGCCACCTATCCTCTTCGAGCTGGAACCGCTTGCCCGTGAGCTGAAAGAAATGTCTGGCCGGGCTTTCTTTGAACCAAAGCACCCCTTTGGCGCGAAAAATATTTTCAGGGAGATGATTGTCTAGGAATCGCTGAAAATGTCTGAGGGTGAAGGGGCGATCGCACTGAAAAGAAAACGACATAAATCCATCATTTTCCAGATGATCAGAGTGGTGAGCATGGTCATGGTGGTCGTGGTCGTGATGGTCATGATGGTCATGGGTGTGATGATCATGGTGATCATGCGAATGGCTATGGTCGCTATGATGTCCATGGGACTCAGCTAGCTCAGTGGCTTCGGCCTTCTCTTTTGCTTGTTCTCCTACTTGTTCTCTGGCTTGTTCTTTGGCCTTCTCCTGATAGGAACCCGTCTCTCCTAACTTGATATCTATAATCAGCGGCAGCGGCACTTTTCCCTGTTCGGCTCTTAAAATCCTGGCTCCCGTTTTAATGCTGCGCAGGCTTTCTTCTAAATACGTGATGCGATCGCCCGTGACCAAGTCTGTTTTGTTGAGAATGATGATATCGCCAAAGGCAATTTGTCTATACGCTGCCTGACTCTCAAAAATATCCGGTGCAAAAGACTCAGCATCCACCAGGGTTAATATTGAGTCGAGCCGGGTCAGCTCGCACAGTTCTGGACCTAAAAAGGTGAGGGCAATCGGCAGTGGATCGGCAATGCCTGTGGTTTCTACAACTAGATAATCAATCTGGTCGCGACGCTCTAGAATCCGATACACCGCATTATACAAATCGTCGTTAATACTGCAACAGATACAGCCATTTGTCAGCTCAATCATGTCCTGTTCGATGTGCACGATGAACTGGCTATCGATATTGATATCGCCAAATTCATTCACCAACACAGCCACTTTAGAGTCTTCAAAAGTCTCTAAGATGTAATTGAGTAAGGTCGTTTTTCCACTACCCAAAAATCCCGTAATAATGGTGACGGGCAACCGTTTATCGTCGATCGCTAGCGGCATTATGTTGGCAAAATCTGACGCGGAAGGAAGGGGCATGAATGTCTCCGGGTAGTTATCCGACTAGTTACTAACGATGACAACATTGTTTAATCATTGCTTAACCCACCATTTAATTGCTTAACCCACCATTTAAATGAATTAACTGGTCAAACAATTGCTGAGCTGTTGATGGAGCTGTAGCGGGTTAAGCTGACGACCGATGAGCACAAGCTGGTTTTGGGTAGGGCGCTGCTGAGTATCGGGGGTGAGATTGCATCGTTTGCCCGATAGCTGAAAGATATATCGCTCCGGGTGCCCTTCAAACCAGAGAATGCCTTTGGCACGAAAAATGCTGCTGGGTAGCTGTTGCATCAGGAAATGCTCAAACTTAGTCGCATCGAAGGGGCGATCACTGCGAAACGGAATGGAAACAAAGCGATCGCTTGCCACGTGATTCGAGAACTTTCGTTCTGACAGAAGATAGGTTTCAGTATCGGCTAGCCCCACATCTAAAATTGCAGAGATTGGCAGCGCGGCAGCGGTTTCCAGGCTGCATCGCAACAGCCTCGCCCCGTCCTTGAGATCATGAATTTTAGCTTCTATGGCCTGCAAGCGCTCGTCGCTCACCAGATCAGTTTTGTTGAGCAAAATGATGTCGCTATAAGTAAGCTGATTTTCATACACTGAGTTGTTAAAAAGATCCGCGCCAAAATTATCGGCATCGACGACACCCAAAACAGAGTCGAGCCGGGTAAAGTCTCTTAAGCTGGTGCCGACAAAGGTCATAATAATCGGCAGCGGATCGGCCAAGCCGGTGGTTTCTATCACCAGGTAATCCATCCGATCTTCACGCTCTAGCACCTCGTAAACCGAATCGACCAAGGTGTCATTAATCGTGCAGCAAATGCAGCCATTGCTCAGCTCCACCATATTATTTTGCGTAGAGACAATTAGCTGAGCATCAATATTGATATCGCCAAATTCATTTACCAGCACAGCGACCTTCAGGCCCTGGGCATTATTTAAGATATGGTTAAGCAGTGTGGTTTTACCACTGCCCAAAAAGCCGGTGATCACCGTCACGGGCATGCCTTTTTTGGGTATCGCAATCGCTGAATCGTCCTCAGATATATGATCTTCAGATAGACGATCTTGAGAGAGACGGTCCTTAGAGATTAACGCCATAAGACAATAACGATTATCATTCTCAGAATATACACCCTCAATGAAGCTGCCTCAATGAAGCTGCCTCAATGAAGCTGCGTAGAAATTATCTGCTAGACTTTTCCAGTATGCGATAATGATTATCATTTCTCCAGTATGCTAGCGGTTCAAAATTTATCGGTTAACTATCGAGGAATCGAAGCACTCACAGCGGTTTCGCTAACGTTGCAAGCAGGCGAATGGGTGGGGCTCATTGGCCCTAACGGCGCTGGGAAAAGCACCCTAGTCAAAGCGATTCTGGGTCTGATGCCCTATCAGGGGAAGATTTTATTAAACGGGGCCTCACTGAAGCGACAGCGACGGCAGGTCGCCTATGTGCCGCAGCGATCGCAAATTGATTGGGACTATCCGATCACAGCTTGGAATGTGGTGATGATGGCGCAGACAAAGGGCCTCGGCTGGGGGCGCTCTCCCGATGCCAAGGCCAAAAAGGTCGTGAGCGCTGCGCTTGACCGGGTAGACATGTTAGCCCTCAGGCATCGCCCCATTGGTCAGCTCTCGGGCGGGCAGCAGCAGCGGGTGTTTCTGGCTCGCGCCCTGGCTCAGCAGCCCAATTTATTTTTGCTAGATGAGCCTTTTACCGGCATCGATAAAAAAACTGAAGCGATTATGCTGGGCATTTTCGCTGACCTCAGCGACCAGGGTAAAACGCTACTTGTTTGCAGCCATGAGTGGGGCGAGGCGCTTAATCGGTATCATCGGCTGCTACTGCTCAATCGCCGCGTGCTGGCTAACGATACGCCTCAAGCGGTGATGACGATGGAAAATATTCAGCAGGCCTACGGTACGAATATTCAAGCGGCCTTACACAATCAGAACGTCATTCCTTTTGCTTGTTAGTTTGGATGGTGAGCGTGTGATCGCCTACCGAGGCAGCGCTTCCCGGCTTATGCATCTAGAGGGCCGCATCTAGAGGGCTACGGACTCCTCGGCCACCTCGATTGAGTACATGGGTGTAAATCATCGTTGTTTTAACATCCTTATGGCCAAGTAATTCTTGAACCGTGCGAATATCGTAGCCATTTTGCAGCAAATGAGTTGCAAAACTATGTCTGAAAGTATGACAACTGACCCGTTTTTGTATCTCTGCGCTACGGACAGCCCGTTTAACAGCCTTCTGCAAACCACTTTCGTGTAAGTGATATCGAACAACTTTTTCACTTCGAGGATCACGACACCGTTTTGAGGAGGGAAATACAAATTGCCAAATCCACTGACGGTTAGCATTGGGATACTTTCGCTCTAATGCGAAAGGCAGTGTGACTGCACCATAGCCTTGCTCTAAATCTTGCTTATGAAGGCGTTTGACACTTTGCAAATGCTCTTGAAGAGGAACGATGACCCGCTCAGGTAGCATCGTCACACGGCTACTTTGCCCCTTTGCCTCTCTGACAATGATCTGGTGCTGAGGAAAATCTAAATCCTTGATCCTTAGCTGCATGGCTTCTCTCAATCGCAAACCACTACCATAAAGCAACTGCACAATCAGCCGATGAACCCCTGACATATTTTGAATCACGGTAGCGACTTCATCGGACGTTAACACAGTTGGTAATTTACGAGAGCGCTTGGCTCTGACAGCTTCTATCCTGTCATCTAGAGGCTGACACAAAACCTGTTTATATAAAAATATGAGAGCACTGAGCGCCTGATTTTGAGTGGCTGCTGCTACATGCTTCTTGACTGCTAGATGAGTAAGGAATTCTTCAATTTCTGGAACACCCATATCCTTGGGATGGCGCTTGTCATGGAAGAGGATATAACGGCGAATCCACTGTACGTAGGTTTCTTCTGTGCGATAGGAGTAATGCTTAACGCGAATAGCCTCACGGACCTGATCCAGTAGTTTCTTGGGGCGAGGCTGAGTAGGAGGCTGCATTAAGTCAAAATGGGCTTCTGCATGTAAATAAAGCCTAAGCCAGACCAAATCCAAAGAAGGGGAGTGATTATACTGAAACTTTCTACCTAATCTGACATATAGGGTGATTAGGCAGACGAATTTCCACCTAACTACCTTTCGGGGTGATTAGGCAGACGAATTTCTACCTAATCTGACACATAGGTGTATTAGGTGGAAAATTTCTTTCTAATAAATAGTTAGATGTCATGACGAAGGAGTAGTAAGTAAACCCATATTTTAAAATGTAGCTTTTATCAGAAAATGCTTATGAAAACCAAGTGTCTTCAATTAATTTATCTTTTCTTGTGTTCGTTCTTGCTTTGCTGTGTTCTCTCGTCGGTAGCTTGGGCGCAAGATTCTTCTCAGGCCGAAACAGCCGCATCAACTCCTTGGTGGCAAATCGTAACAGGAATTCTTGCAATTCCTGCTGCTATATTTGGTGTGCCATCTGCATATTGGTTGAGCCAGAAAGCGCGTCTTGAAACACGTAAGTTGCAAATTGAAATTTTAGAGAAGGAAGGGAAATCAGTATCT
>JBCDAG010000243.1:0-11343 GCA_039186165.1 Cyanobacteria bacterium P01_F01_bin.53 | reverse complement strand
GGGCTTTGATGATGCGTCCATCTTCACCGCAGCGGGTTTATGGAACTTCTACCTGATGGCTGCATAATAATTCACAAGAACGGAAGGCAGAGCCAGTCTCTGATATCTAAAACCATCCACTATTTCACAACTTGTCTATTGTTCGCGATCGCGCAGCTTAGCTTCAGAAGCTTTGGTTTCGCTGACGTCTCGTATGATGGTTGATAGGTACTGAACATCGCCTAACTCGTCTTTATGGGAAACTAATACCTGTGAACCTGGAAAGGATTGGCCAGAAGCCATTTCAAATGTAGCGTCCCCTGACCAATGCCCTTTCTCGATTGCATGAGGGAGAATCGTTGAGGCAAATCGCTCTGTATACTGAGCAGGCATAATCTCATGGATATATCGCTCTTCCAGGTTGGTCCCGGAGATCTCTAGCATCTCTCGACCGGCTTGGTTGAGATAAAGAATTTTACCTTTTGAATCAACCATACCGACTAAGTCAGGCGTGGCTTCTATAAGCGCTAATAGTCGGCGCTGCTGTTCTTCTAGCTGTTTGCGTTTAGTGACTTCATGGGCGCATATCATTAGACACGGCTCTCCGCCGAGAACAATGATTTGGGCAACCATCTCAAGTACCAACAGACCGTCATTAGAGGTGCGCCTCCAATCAAAGGTGAGCTTTTCTGTTTGGGAAGTTGCCTGCCACAATTCTGATCGTGACTCCCATCGACTACCCGAGATCGCGAGTTCTTCAATGCTCAGCTCTCTAATGGCCTGCTCATAGGTGAGCTGATGCAGCGTTAGGGCCGTTTGGTTGGTCTCCAGCAGTCTACCGCCTTGATCGTAAACAAAAATGGCTTCTTGTACTTTGTCAATAATGCACTTGGTATCTCGAAACGCCTGCCGAAACTCGTCTAGCTCTTGGCTATTGTTTATCTCGGGCGACTGTGAAGTTTCAAATAATGGCATCATAAGCTGCAGTAGCTGTTGGCTTGCGGGAGCGACAACTTACTTCAAGGATTCCCATTACTAGGCAGGTAATGGAGTCCCCCTAAGGGCCACCAAGGTAAAGGGAAACGAATCCTTTATCCCCACAAAAAGTTCAGGGCTCTGCGCCAGATTGCACATCCAACATCTCCCACTGTGTGATCGCACTTCACAATTCCATTCGCTGATCGCGTTCCCCAGCCCGTTGATTCAGATACTGCCTCGGAGGCTCTTGCTGTTTTGCGGCCTACTCCTGATTTTTTCCATCGGGCAGATATCTAACAATCAATACAACTCGCGGCGCCCCAACAGGCTGAGGAAGGGGCTTTTGAATTAAAGGCACCGCACTAACCAGAAAATATCCGGTCCAAATAAGCCCACTTTAAGATGAACCAGACGGATTTGAGATGAAATCACAACTTGCATCTTCAGACAAAACGCAAAAGATAAGGACGTTACAGACCGCTTTATGCCAGCCCACTTTAGAAAAACCGTCCTATCCTTACCCCTCAAAAGAGCGATCTGTGTTGTAAAGTCACAGATCATCACGCTGTAAGCCCGGTTTACACACCGCCTTTATCAACATGCCTTTCATTCGCCATTGGAAAAAGTTTATAGCTCTGGCCCTCGTCGGCCTGCTCTCTAGCTGGCTCATCAGCTGCGGCTCTGGTTCAAGCACTGGCTCCAACACCACAGCCACCAACGCTGATGGCAAAGCCGAAGTCGAATTCTGGACCATGCAGCTCTCCCCCGACTTCGACGACTACTTCAACCAGCTCATCGCTGACTTTGAAACCGAAAACCCAGACATCGCCATCAAATGGCAAGACGTCCCCTGGGGCGACATGGAAACCAAAATTCTCGCCGCCGTCTCCGCAGGCAACGCTCCCGACGTGGTGAACCTTAACCCCAACTTTGCCTCACAGCTCGCCACCAAAGGCGCCTGGCTCACCCTCGACGACAAACTCTCAAAAGAAGAAATAGACGTTTACTTGCCCAAAATTTGGGAAGCCACCCAAATCAACGGCGAGAGCTTTGGCTTCCCTTGGTACCTCACCACTCGCGTCACCCTTTACAACACAGATATTCTCGAAGCAGCAGGCGTCAGCGAGCCACCCGCCACCTTTGAAGAACTGGCAGAAGTTGCCAAGCAAGTGAAAGAAAAAACCGGCAAATATGCCTTCTTCACTAGCTTTGTCCCCGACGATGCCGCCGACGTTCTGCAATCGTTCGTACAAATGGGCGTGCCCTTGGTAGATGACGACGGCAATGCCGCCTTCAACACCCCTGAGGGCAAAGCCGTTTTCCAATACTGGAGCGACCTGTACAAGCAAGAACTGCTACCCAAAGAAGTGCTCACCCAGGGCCACGCCCAAGCCATTCAGCTTTACCAATCCGGTGAAACGGCCCTGTTGGCCTCTGGTGCCGAAAAGCTCGATAGCATTGCCACCAACGCCCCTGAAATTGCCGCCGCCACCAAGAGCGCACCTCAAATCAGTGGCAGCACCGGGAAAAAGAACGTGGCCGCGATGGATTTGGTCATTCCGAGATCCACTGATGCTGAAGAAGCTGCCCTGAAGTTTGCCACCTACGTCACCAACGATGCGAACCAGCTCTCCTTTGCCAAGGATGCCAATGTGCTGCCTTCCACCGTCGGCGCTATGGAGGATAGCTACTTTACCGAAGTGCCTGAGACAGCGACCCCTGTGGAAATAGCACGCTCGGTCAGTGCAAGTCAGCTAGGTGATGCCGCCGTGCTCATTCCGGCCATGGAAGATGTGAAAGAGCTGCAAAAGATTGTGTACGACAATTTGCAGGCGGCTATGCTGGGCGACAAAACGGTTGACCAAGCTGTCTCAGATGCCGCGAGTGAATGGGACAACCGGTAGAAGTGACGAGATCCGGTTTACTTCACCGCTAGCGTTCCGACAACGCGCCATAGGCTCAAATCCAGCTTAAAAGCCCCCTGTCTCCGGAGAAACAGGGGCTTTTGCCATGCTCCATCAAACATCTCAGGGTTTTCTCATCTAAGCCATCATTCAGATAGTACATTTGAACTCAATGAGACGTTGAGAAAGAATTCGATCATGTCCAACCCAACGCCCTTAGATTTAAACGCTTTAAATGTTAAAACATTCTCTCTCGTCACGGTGCTCACCAGCATTTGGATCAATATTTCAGAGGTCTTTCGCTATTTCATACTTGTCAGACCGGAAACCCAAACCACGTTAGCTGCCATTCCCAATGTTGCCGATATGAACTGGGGCATTTTTGCGATTTGGGGCGTTTGGGATACTGTCCTCACCGCATTTGTTGTACTGGTTACGTGGCTGTGGCTCAGACTCGACCCAGCGGCATCTCGCATACAGTTGGCCATGACAGCAGGGTCAACGGCCTGGCTATTGTTCCTTTTATTTTGGGTAGCCCAAGCCAATATGGGTCTCGCTCGCTGGGCCTTTGTTCCCGTTCCATTAGTCCTCAGCTGGCTTGAAATGGTTGTCGGCGCTTATATTGCAGCCGCATTACTGAACAAACCCGCGATTGAGTAGCCGCCTATTAGTAGCCGCCTAGTGTCCCCTGACGCTTGGCTTTGCCCTCGGCCCAGCGAAACACTAAGGTGCCAACAGCAAAGTAAAACAGGCCATTGGCTAGTGCGATCGCCCACGCATTCCAATCCAATCCCTGACTCCGCGCCATTAAATCTCGCAACAGTCCCGTACTGGGCAAAATGGGCATTAAATTCGCCACCACTCGGGCAGGCCCAGTCCAATTTTCTGTGGGAGTTGCCAACAGAAATAGCAACAGAAACTGAAATAGCCCCAACAATTGTTGAACCTTTTTAAACACCAACGCAAAAGAACCAATAAAAAAAGCAAGCCCATAGGCTCCCAACAACAATGTCCCCAGTGGCAACAACAACAAAGGCGGAAAGGCTAGCTGACTGCCCGTCATCGCAATGATGATGGAAAGAACCACTAAAATCAGCAAAAAGCGGAGGGTCAGGCTCGCGATCGCACGCGCTAAAAATACCCGAGGCGCACCAAATGGTGAAAGAAAAACCTGCTCCAGCGTACCGGTTTGCGCCTCTAACTGAAGATTGTTGGCAATGTCATTCACGATGTAGAGCACCAGCGTCCAAATCACATAGCCAACCACTACGGTATCAAGCCGCTCGCCCACAGCCCCAGTAGGCCCTGCCATATATTGGGTACTAACAAAAATGCCGTAAAAAACGGCGGTCAGAATCACCACGCCGCCAATAATTTCAGCCGGGTAGCGTCGGGTTTGTATCCAGGTGCGCTTCAGTTCACCGATTAAAAGATTCATCATCACGGAACTAAACGTCCTTCACCAATTGTAAAAACACATCCGTCAGATCGGCCCGGTCCTGCCGCACCTCAACCAGCGGCAGAGGATATATCAAACCCAAAAGTTCGTAGAGCATCACCGCAGCCGATGACTCTAAATTGGGCTGATCTGAGCGGGCCTGTCGCAAGGAAAAGGCAGACGGAAAACTTTGTGCAGACGGATGATAGTGAATGTGCTGCCCCTCTATGGTTGCGCCCAACGCCTGAATAGCAGCCATTGCACTCGCCGAGAGAACCCCTTCAAATTCAATGTGATAGTCCGTCCGCTTGGAAAACTGTTGAATCAGCGCTTGGGTCGTTTGCTCAGCCACTATTTCGCCCTGCCGAATCACCGCCACGCGATCCGAAAGCTCTTCAGCCACGTGAAGCTGATGGGTAGTGAGCAAAATGGCACAGCCCGAAGCGGCGACTTGGCGAATCAGCCCTTTCACCGTTTCACCAGCTTCCACATCTAGGCCTAAGGTGGGCTCATCTAAGAGTAAAAGGGTAGGTTCGTGGATGAGGGCAACTGCGATCGCAACTTTCTGCTGCATACCCCGCGACAGCTTTCTCACAGGCACCTTGCGTTTATCACTCAGGCCAAACTCTGCCAGCAGCTGCTCGCCGCGCTGCCTAGCGGCCTTAGGCGTCATCTGCCGCAGCACCCCAAAATATTCCAAATTCTCCAGCGGGGTCAGCCGCCAGTACAAATTTCGATTACCCTCTAACACCGCACCGACACCACGCAGCGCTTGGGGTTGTCGATGTGGATCCAGGCCTGCGATATGGACCCACCCCATATCGGGCCGAACCAATCCCGAAATCATCTTGATGGTGGTCGTTTTCCCGGCTCCATTAGGCCCCAAAAACGACAGCACCTCGCCATTTTCTAAAGTCAACGAAACATTTCGCACAGCCTCAAATCGCTTTTTGCCGCGACCGTAATGCTTCCGTAGGCCCCGTGCCTCTAACGCGCAACTGACCGGCTCAGCCGTTGGCGATGGGTCAAGAAAAATCTCGGCGTCAGAGACAGAACCGTTGACAGGCTGACCGACAACACGGCCTGCCTCCACCTGCTTTGGCTTGGGCTGGGCAGCGGCAGCTGGAAATAACACCTTAGAAGGTAAGGCACCAGATAAAGCACCAGAAGGGTTTGTCTTGGATGGCTGCGTCTTCTCTAACGGCTGACTAGACGCCGCCGAAGGATGTACGACCGGAACAGCCGACATCTTCTTCGCAGGAGGCTTGCCGGATGCCCGGCCATCTGACGGGTCGTCTGACTGCCCATCCGACTGGCCATCTGACTTTAGGGGTAATGACGTATCAAAAGGCGGCATTAAAGCAACGGCAACATGTGCAAAGAAAAAGAATAGGACCCTTATCGTAACGCGGGGGAATCTCAACTGCGAATCGTTATCGCAAAGTAGCCCCTAGCGGAATTGTGGTCAAAAAAGACGACTCTTTTGGGAGGGCATACGGATTCCCAAATACGCTATAAAACTAATATTCCTTTAAGATTCTGTTACAATTCGACAACTATCGTCAACGAATCAGCAGTCAGTCAGGATATTACACAACCGTCATATATGACTTCTTTTGATCTCAGCGAACCCCTATCCCACTCTGCTTCAGAAACGATAGGTATGCAGGACTGGACCGGTCTATTGAGGCTACACCTCAGCAGGCCGCGCCAAGCGCTCTCAACTATCTGCCTTACGGAGCTTGATCAGGCCTTTACCGCATGGGGTGTTGTCACGCTAGTTATCTTTTCGATGGCTCAATTTTCAGCCCTCACTTGGACCACCCAAGCCCTCATAGATGCGGCCTTAACCGGTGCAACCATTGCCGGGACGTCAGGGTTAACCTGGCAAATCGCCTCTATCGCCAAGCTCCGATGGGTGGTTGCCCTATGGGCCGTATTGATGATGTCAGGCATGGTCGTGACGGCCTATGGCATTTTTGCAAGCGTTCCGATGATTCTGGTGAACCTATGCCCGCTATGGATGGGGCTATGCACCCTGGGCTACGGAGCCATGGCAGTCGGAATGGGCTCACGCTGTTTTAGTGCTTGCACCGGGGTTCATGCCGCAGTGATCGCACTCCTGAACCTCAACCCTAGCTGGCAGTTCTTCACGAGTGGCTGGGTCATTGCACTGACGCTCTTTTTCTTCTCAGTGGTGCCTTGGGATATGCGCGACGCCGAAGAAGATGAGCCCTGCTAGTCACCGACTAGGCAAAAGAGCTTTGCTGATTAACCCACGGATTTCGCTCTAAACCCATTGCGATGAAATCGGTTGCTTAGCAGCCTGGTGAAACTGACCTGTGGTGAGAAGCTCGTTGATGGTCTGGACGCTGAGCGGGTGGCTAAACCAATAGCCTTGGGCATAATCGCAGCCCATTTTGCTGAGCACAGTCACTTGCTCAGCGTTCTCAATCCCTTCTGCCAATACTTTGAAATTGAGCCCCTTCGCCAGGGCAATAATCGTAGAGGCGATCGCAGCATCACTGGGGCTCTCCACCAGGTCCTTCACAAACGATCGATCAATTTTGATCGTATCTAGCGGAAAGTGCTTCAGGACGCTGAGTGAAGAATAGCCGGTACCAAAATCATCCATGGCAATTTGCATGCCAGTATTGGAGAGTCTTTTTAGCACATCAATGGCAAAGTCCACATCGTGCATCGCAGCACTTTCGGTCACTTCCAGCTCCAGATAGCGTGGATCAAAACCCGTCGAGTTTACAATTTGCATCACCGATCGCACTAAGTGGCTACGGTGAAACTGATGGGGAGAGAGGTTCACTGCCAGGCGCATTGGCGGCAATCCCATCTGGTGCCACTGACAGTATTGCGAACAGGACGCATGGAGAACCCAATGGCCAATCGGCTCGATTAACCCCGTTTCCTCAGCAATAGGAATAAATTTCGACGGGGCAATGATGCCCAAGCTAGGGTGACGCCAGCGAATCAGGGCCTCCATCCCAAGCCATTGACCGGTCGCCAAATCCACCTGAGGCTGATAGCACAAAAACAAATCGCCATTATCCACCGCCTTACGCAAATCTGTCTCTAAATTGAGCTGGCTGCGGGCATTGGCGTTGATTTCTTCAAAATAAATCTGATAGTTATTCCGCCCTCGGGCCTTGGCCTGATACATTGCCGCATCGGCATTTCGCAAAAGGGTCTGCTCGTCTTCACCATCATAGGGCGCCAGGGCAATCCCCAAACTCGCGGTGACATAGAGCTCTTCCCCCTGCACGTTAAATGGGACCGCTAGCCGATGCAGAATGCGCTCTGAAATATTGGAGACGTCTTCGGGCGATCGCAAAGCGGACAGCAATAACGTAAATTCATCGCCCCCCCAGCGGGCCACGACGTCGTATCCCCGCAAACACCCCTGCAACCGTTCAGCGACCTGCTGTAAAAGGCAATCACCGGCCTCGTGCCCTAGGGTATCGTTGATATTTTTGAACCGGTCGAGATCTAGAAAGGCCACGCCCAGCATGGTATCTTGTTTTAGACAGGTCGCCAGTGATCGCACCAGCTGCTGGTTAAACAACACTCGGTCAGGCAGTTGGGTGAGCGGATCACAGGAACTGCGAATACAGTTGACTTGGTCGAGGCGTGATCGCCGCATGGCCAAATAAATTTGACTGCCCACCGAATCCATTAAATTCAGATCAGTCGAGCACCAAGAGCCGCTTGAGACTGATCGAGAAAGAATCAACACCCCCGCGCAATCAACAACCAACCTCATCTCCGGTTGGGCAGCTTGATGAGGATTGTCAGTCGATATGTTCGAGACACCAGCATCGTTGGCAACGTCCTGCGCAGACTGCTCAAAGAATTCAGGCTGTTCAGAGACTTCAGACTGTTCAGAGACTTCAGGCGGATCAGAGGGTTTAGGCTGTTCAGATTGATAGCATAGCGGTAGTAGGGCGATGTTATGGTCACGGGCAGGGCCATGGCGCTCACCAAATAGCTGCTGCAACAAGGCTGGCCACTGACCAGCGGCATGGGTTTCTATGCCACCCAAATGGAAGCGCCCATCAAGCACTAGGGCCGCTAATTGCGATCGCAAATCGGCGGCCTGGGGTGAGAGCACATTCACGTCGGCTTGCTCCGGCACGCCAAAATGTTGCCATAGCAACTTTAGAACCGCAGCCGTTGGCTCACCGCTCTCGAAAGTGCCTTCTCGGAGACAGTCAGTTTGGCGTGCCCCCCAAAAATACTGAACCTCGGCACTCGTACTAAACGGTGCTGACAAAAACAGCTGAGCGCTTGAGCAAGACAATGCATTTCCCAATGCAGCAAGCACTTGCGACCACAGCTGTGGTGTATCAGTCGGGCAGTGTAACAAACACCCTACATCGTGTAGAAGAGTTTGTGACGGCAGGGTGAGCAGCAACTGATTGGACGGCAGCGCATAACCATCCGATGCTGCTGCCGATATGTGCGGAAAATAAGTCACCCTAGATAGGCCTCATCACAAAGAAGCCAGCACACTAACTTGCGCCTGGTGAGCTAAAGGTTCCCTAAAAAGAAAATCAAGAATAAAACTTACTCAGAATTCTCAGTCCTTGGTATACCCTAGCTCAGGGTTCCTACGGTCTTTTTGACTTAGCCCCACGCGGCCTTCCGCTAGCTGAGTCCGTGGGCGCACAATGTAGCGTTCTCCATCGAATACCAGCACCGGCTGACGTCCCAAAGATGCCTCGGAGAGCAAATTTTCTAACTGTGTAGTTTCTAACTGTGTAGTTTCTAACTGTGTAGTTTCTAGCTGTGTAGACTGTGCGGCCCTCAAGGACGAATCTGCCGCAGCGCTGGGAACTTGCCCCGAGGCACGTGTCGATAGTGGGGACGACTGTGCGGGCTCAGTAGGGGCTTGCTCAGAGCGGCGAGCATTCAGTTGCGTATTCAATTGATCACTGAGGGGAACGAGCGATCGCGCCACTTCCGATTGCTGCTCTAAAGACTGAGTCGATGAGACTAACTGACCCAAACCATTAATTAAATTTCGTAGCTGATCGCGGATCGCGGGGTCCCCGGTGATTTCATCCACATCCGCCATGACCTTTTGGGCGCTCATCAGCGCATCCCGAGCCGACTCTAGGGTTTGTTGAAGCAGCACCAAATTAGCAGGGGTATTTAGTGAGGACGTAATCGCCTGCAAATCAGCAGATGCGACGGCGGCATTTTCCACTAAAGCTTCTAAATTTCCAATCAGTTCGCCACTTTGAATCGTTGGACCCAGAACATCTGCCGCATCCCGAAGCTGCGAGCTAGCGGCCTGCACATTATCCAAAGTATCGACGAGAGTGCCCCGGTTTTCACCAATTAAGCTATTAAGGTCCGTGGCCGTCAGGGTAAATTGTGCAGCGGCCACTTCAACCTGCTGCGCAGCCTTGGCCGCCGAATCTGTAGCCCCCTTAGCCGCATCTGACAAGGGCACGATTTCTAACCGAGCCAACCGAGCCAGTTCCGTGGCTTCCTTAGCCAAAGCCCCCGCCTCCGTTGTTGTCTCAGAGGCGTTAGCAAGTAACGTTTTGAGATCTTCAAGCAGGTCAGGATCGGCAAATAAATCGGTCAAACCGCTGGCGGAGCGTAGAAATTCTTCATAGCTAGGACCTGCGGTACCCATGAGGCGATCGCCCGAACACAAAATCACCGCGTTATCACAGCCTTTGGCCGTTGGGCTCAAATTCGCCGCACTCGCCGGCAGTTCCCGTCCGGGCGTAATGTCAATGGACATCTCCCCAATTAACCCCGACTCAACCGTTTCAACGTTCACATCACTGGGAATCCGCAGATTCTTTTGGGAGATTTCCATTGCCACATCCACCGAGTTAGAGGCCGCATTAATGGCCGTCACCCGCCCCACAGCAACCCCCCGGTAGAGCACGGTAGTCCCCACCTGAACGCCCGTGGCATCTGGAAATTCGGCCACGAGTTCATAAGGGCGATTGGTGGGATTAAAGCCTCGCAGCCACAGCACCAACCCACCAAACAAGCCGATTCCCAACAGAATCAGCAGTCCTACAGAACCTTCTCGAATCGTTCGTGCCCGCATAAGTTTCCTTCTTATCCCGTCACATGAATAGGGCCCTGAACTTGAGCGCTAAAGAACTGACGTACAAATGGATTGTCCGTCGAATCGATGTCATTCACCCCACCTTCCCACTGAACTCGGCCGTCGTGGAGGAAAATCACCCGATCAGCTGTGCGCCGAATCGTGCTCTCCTGGTGGGTCACAATCACGTAAGCACTGCCCCTTTGCCCTTCGTGAACCTTACGAATGAGATCCTCAATTACCGTCGAAGCAATGGGATCAAGGCCTGCTGTCGGCTCATCGTACAGCAAAAGGCCAGGCCGGTCAGCAGAACTGTGCGGATTAGCCATCACTGCCCGCGCAAAACTCACCCGCTTTCGCATACCGCCGGAGAGTTCAGCCGGGTAACGATCAGAGATATCGGGCAAGCCAACGGTTGCCAGCGCCTGAAGCACGAGTTCTTTGATTTCACGGTGCGATAAACGAGAGTGCTGATACAGCAAAAATCCGACATTTTCAGCCACCGTGAGTGAGTCAAACAGCGCCGCCTGCTGAAAGACCATGCCCACGCCAAACGGATCAGGCGCATCTTCAATCAGGCCAATGCGCTTTTGACCACCGATCCAAACGTCACCACTATCCGGGGCCAGCAACCCTGCAATAATACGCAAAATAGTTGACTTACCTGTACCAGACGGCCCAATAATAGCGGTCGCTTCCCCCGCATTGAGCTTGAAGTCAATATGGTTGAGAACACGGGTATTCCCGAATTGCTTAGAAATGCCCTGAAGCTCAACCAAAGGTGCTTGAGCCAAGGCACCTTCATTACCAGCCACGGATTCAAACTGAGGAGAGTTGGAATTGACCATAGAATCTGAGGGGTAAACCCTTTGAGAGTCAGCGCTTTAGGCGTTAAGCTCTCAACATTTTTTATATAAGGTCGTTCTTTAATATGGGGTCTTTAGATTAGCAAGGTC
>JBCDAG010000242.1:0-11348 GCA_039186165.1 Cyanobacteria bacterium P01_F01_bin.53 | reverse complement strand
TTTTCTTCTCTGCTGCATTTTTTCTGCTGCATTTTCTCTGGCCACATGTTTCTGGCCACATGTCAAAGATGCTATTTATCCTGCGGGCACTGTCCATTTTAAGGACGCCCTCAAGCCCTGACTTCAGGATCTTAAGGGCACCTTTAAGCATAATTGAGTTCCCCGTCCTGGTTGACTCTCGACGGTGAATTGTCCGCCTAAGAGCTGCGATCGCTCTTGAATCCCTTTTAATCCATAACCTGCTGTGACGTTATTGATGTCAAAGCCACAGCCGTTGTCCGCTAGCGTTAGTACGATGTTTTCACGCGTTTCCACCAAGGAAAGCGTTGCTTTGGTCGCTTGTGCATGTTTTTGTACATTGGCCAGCCCTTCCTTGGTAATGAGGTATAGCTGATAGCTCAGCTGTTGCGGGAGGGGCGGTAGGTTTACCTTGAGCTGTATCGGAAAAGAGGAGCGCATTTGCTCAGTCAATGTCCCTAGAGAACTCTCTAAATTAAAGCTGGGCTCGTGCATTGTTCTCAGGGATTGGCGAGCTTCTGCTAAACACTGAGAGGCAAGCTGTTGTGAGGTCGTGATGGCTTGCTGCAATTTGTTGTTTTCACCTTCTTGGTTGTAGCGTTCAGCTAAGGCTAACTGCACATCTAGGGTGGTAAGGGAATGGCCTAGGGAGTCATGGATATCTCGGGCGATGCGCGATCGCTCTAACTTAATGGCCAGTGCCTCTACCTCCATGGCGAGGTTTTCTGCCCTGCGACGACCTCGTTGCTCTGCGGCAAAGACAAATCCCAACAACACTACAAAAACACCCACAATGCCTCTTTGGATCGATTGATCAATCATGAGCCTGGTCTGATTGAGATAGATTTCTTCAACACCCAGCGCTCTGGCTTCGGCGATGAGCCCTGGAAGTCGGAAACCATCATGTGTTAGAAACGCAAGGATGGTGATAGCGGTGGTGCCAATCACGTGCCATCGTGGCAGCAGGAGGCAGGCCTTAACGATGAAGAGTTCAAAGAGAAGAGAGCTCTCTATCGAGAGTAGTGCAGAAATGAACAGCAACAGCATCCCTGCGGCAACATACATCTGTCGTCTTAAGAGAGACTGATTTAGCGGCATTTTGATCAGTAAGCTGGCCGCACCGATAAAGAGAAACAGGCGCCAGTAAGCAAATGGTAACTCGTAAAAATCGACATTCAACAGATTGAACGGTATGCAGCTAATAATGACCAGCCACTCTACCCAGCGCAGTACCTTTTGAATTGTGGGAGAAACGGGGACGGCTGTATCCATATAGCGGTATCCATAAGTCCTCTTATGTATTTCTATTGTGCAATACCAAACGACTGCTCAACAGAATGACTGCCAAAACCATGACATTTGTCATGGGTGCCAATGACATCTACCACTCGATAGCGCTGTGTGATCGCTCTAACGTTAAGGAGTCGTGTTGAACAACCTTTGTTTGCTGATGAAGTTTTCCGACCCTTTGCTGTCTAATTCGTTGTCCAATTCTTTATTCACCAATTCTTTCTGGGCCTATTCTTCTTTCTCAGTACTAACGGCAGTGACGCTATTAATATCACCTCTCCTCAATCCATCACACGCCTTGGCCAGTAGCCCCGTTTCTGCTGCCGCTACTTCTACGATGGAAAGTTCAACAGAGGATAGTGAAACAGATCGTTCAGTTGATGCTGTTGTTGAGCAAATCATGGACTCTCGACAGATTCCAGGGCTCTCTTTGGCGGTGGTTCAGGATGGCAAACTGCTTAAAACCCAAGGGTACGGCCTGCTGGATCGTGAACTCAACATTCACACCCGTCCCAGCAGCGTTTTTCCGATTGCTTCCATGTCCAAGCCCTTTACCGCACAAGGCATTATGCTGCTGGTGCAAGAGAGCAAAGTGGACTTAGATGCGCCGATTAGTACCTACTTGCCAGATACGCCTGAACACTGGGCTGATATTACGGTGCGGCACCTCCTCAATCATACGGCGGGGTTGTCGGAACAGGTGTATGAAGCCGATATTATGGCGCTGGCGAGTGCCCGTAGTTTCTTGCCTCAGGCGAGTAAAGCTCCGCTGGATTTTCAGCCTGGCGAGTCGTGGATGTATAGCAATACCGGGTATGCCCTAGCGGCCATTATTATTGAAAATGTAAGCGGCCTCTCTTTTGATGCGTTCATGGAAGCGCGACTGTTTGATCCCCTGGGTATGGGGCACACCGATACACTCCGAGAGTCCTATGTCTTTAGTAATCGTGCCTCGGGATATGTGGCTGCGCAGCGTGGCCACACGGTTGAGCCGATTGATGTGCCCTATAGTTTGTTGCCAAGGCTTATGCCTTCACTAAGAGGTGCGGGCAGTATCACCTCCACGGTGTTGGATATTGCCCGCTGGGAAATCGCACTGCAAAAGGGGCAGCTGTTAGATGCTCAAACTCAGCTCGAAATGCAACAACCTGTGGTGATGAACAGTGGTCGAATCTTTCGCTACGGTCTTGGTTGGTTTCTTGACCGGATAAACGGTCATCGGGTGGTTTCCCATGGCGGAAATATTTTTGGGTATTCAACGAGTATTTCTCGCTTCCCTGATGATGGGTTGACGGTGATTATGCTCACTAATAAAAACAATGAGCCTGGTGATGAGCTGGCTAGGAAAATTGCTGAGCAGTATGTGCCGGAGCTTGTGATTGATCGTGAGGCTGCGGCGATCACAGATCCTAACCCCGTCCTGACGGGGCAGCTGTTGGACTATCTCAACGGTGATGAAGACGCGATCGCGCAGACCTCAGAGTTGCAGATTCTTCTCTCCACGCCGCGAGGGCAAGGGATCAGCCGTGGTTTCGCGCAGGCTATTCGGCGAGGGTCTGTAGACGACTTAGAGCTGCTGGCTCAGGAGGCGCATCCCAATGGTATGCGCTACCGTTACCGTGCGGTGATGCCTCAGGGCAACCGATTAGTGAGTGCGGTGGTGACACACGATGGTTTGTTAGCTGCGATAGGCGCTGCACCAGAGCTTTAGGGCTTGAGATAGTATGGGTTGTAGAATTGGATACGATCGCGCGCTAGCGTTGCCCAGGTCGTGTCGTTTACCACGCCGTCGGCATCTTGGAATTCGCGGCTCACCTGGTAGCGGCGCACAGCGGTTTGTGTGTGGAAGCCAAAGTTCCCATCTATTGCCTCTGTGTAAAAGCCAAGCGCATCCAAAATAGCTTGTGCCCATCGCACGTGTGTACATTGGCTCCCCAGGTGAAGGAGGGGTAATCCAAGGGGCATTCCAAGCATCAAGGCATCCCAAGTCTGTGGGTCGGCAACACCGCTAGTAGGCAAAAACATGCGGTATTGAAAGGTACGCACAGTGAACTCAGTCACGGGGCCAAAGACGCCATCTGTTTCGATGGGGCCAACGTAACGATTGAGCCATTGTTGAAGGCTGATGACGGTATCACCCCGCGCGCCCAAAGCGACTGAGGGATGAAACGGTGTGATTTTTCGAGGGCTAAACTCGATGGGCTCAGCGACAGACTTCGTCGGATTAGTTGTAATACAGAGCATCATGATACTGGGGTTGATGATCAGGTGGGTGGGCCAACATAGCCAGCCTTGATATGACAGTGCACAGCACATGACTATGCCCCGTCTTTTCACTTATCAGGTGGCCTATCAAGTTTTCTGCATATAGCTAGAATATTGAGGGCCAAATACCTATCAGGTGGCCCATCAAGTTTTCTGCATGTAGCTAAAAAAAATATGAGCCCTTGCACTTATATGAGCCCTTGCACTTAATCGACGTGACTCTGTGGCGGCTTGAGAGCTGCACTCTCAAGTAGAGCATTCCAATTGCGGGCGCTATCGTTTGCATGGCCACAACGAACCTAATAAGACTTTTTGGAAAAGCTGTTTGTATGGAAATTGTTGGGTTATTAATCAAAGCGTCTTGGCTGCGAGTAAGTATTGCGATCGCAGCAGGACTCATCAGCGGTGGCTGTACGGCAAGGCTGATTGCGCTTATCAACGATGCGATCACGCATAATTCACCTCGTTCGTCAGTGGTACCGTTTTTGGTGTTAGTGGTATTGGCCCTGATTGCCAGCCTGGTGTCGCAGTTTCTATTAGCGGAACTCTCGCAAGATGCCGTTTATAAACTGCGCTTACAGCTAGCAGGGCGAATCCTTTCGGCCCCGCTGCAACAGTTAGAACAACTCGGCCCGAGTCAGCTACTCGCCGCACTCACTGAAGACGTCCAGGCGATTTCGAACACGGTTTTTATTCTGCCGACGCTCTGTATCAATATGGCCGTCATTATCGGTTGCTTGGTGTATTTAGGATGGCTCTCTGGCTGGGCCTTTCTGGCAGTGGTGGTTTTCTTAGCGTTGGCAGTTGCCATCGTCCAGATTTTAATCGCAGCGGCTTACCGTTACCTTGCCCTCGCCCGAAAAGAGCTAGACCAATTGTTTCAGCTCTTTCGGGGGGTTACGGAAGGGACCAAAGAACTCAAGCTCCACTCAACTCGCAGACAGCTATTTTTTGACGAAGATCTTCAGGTCAGTGCGGATGCTTCCCGCGACTACACCAAAACGGCCTTTAAGATAGCGGCCATCACCACGGGGAGTGGTCAGCTGTTGTTTTTCCTCTTAATTGGTTTACTGCTATTTACCTCAGATCAGCTTATTCCCAATTTTCAGCCAGTTCTGCCTGCCTACATCCTCACGATTACCTACTTGCTGGGGCCTATCGAAAACACCGTGGACCGGTTGCCCACGCTTGCTACGGCTAACGTGTCGCTTCAAAAAGTAAACAAAATGGGATTATCGTTAGCGGAAACGGTTGAAATTGATTCTGTTGTTCGTCGGCCCAGTCAGGAGAATTGGCAAACGCTAGAACTCAAAGAGGTTTTCCATACGTATAAAGGAGAAGATGCTGATAACCATTTTTCGGTGGGGCCACTGGATTTAACGCTGTATGCTGGTGAGTTGGTTTTTATTGTGGGAGGTAACGGGAGCGGGAAATCAACGCTGGCAAAGCTGATTACGGGGTTGTATATCCCAGAGTCAGGGGAGCTACGGTTAGATGGTGAGGCGATTGTCGCGACGAACCGTGAAGGGTACCGACAGCTTTTTTCCGCGATCTTTTCAGACTTTTACTTGTTTGAGCGATTGGTGAGTGCTGAAGAACTGACGCTAGATGCTCAAGCGAAAACCTATTTGGAAAAATTGCAGCTTGAGAAAAAAGTTGTTGTAAAAGACGGTCAACTTTCTACCACGGCACTTTCCCAGGGGCAGCGTAAGCGATTGGCCTTGCTGACTGCGTATCTGGAAGATCGGCCCATTTACCTCTTTGATGAGTGGGCCGCAGACCAAGACCCCGTTTTTCGAGAGATTTTTTACACTCAGCTATTGGCCGAGCTGAAGGCCCGTGGGAAAACGGTTTTTGTGATCAGCCACGACGATCATTACTTTCACTTGGCGGATCGAATTATTAAGCTCGATTATGGGCGGATAGATTCAGATAGCGCCATGGATTCGCCTTCTGCCCCATAACTGAGTTTATAAGCACCACAAAATCAGACTCATTGAATGATCGCGTAAAGCACAGGCAGGGTGTTTTATTCGTGTTTGTTAGCATAAAACTGGTTTTCAACCTTGAGGTGTTTTGCTGCTGTGCATCATTTTTTACGACTGAAACAGTGGCGCGTAAACACGAGCCGTCGCTCATTCTTAAAAAAGAGCGTGCCTGCGATCGCCTCACTCACCTTGGTAACCTGTGGCCGCCCATCAGCAAATTCAGAGGTTGATGCTGATGCCAACTCTCAGACACAAGCCCAGACACAAGCCCAGGAACTACCCCCCACCCTTGCCTGTGGTGATACATCCGCTACGCCATCCCAAACCGCAGGGCCTTTTTTCACCCCTGACTCACCAGAGCGTGCTTCCCTACTAGAACCTGGCATCACTGGCACCACGATTGTGTTATCTGGACAGGTGCTTTCGCCCAACTGCGAACCCATTGCAAATGCCTTGTTAGATTTTTGGCAGGCCGATTCCGAGGGCCAATACGATAACAAAGGTTACACCTTGCGAGGCCATCAGTTCACCGACGGGCAAGGGCGGTATCGATTAGAAACTGTGGAGCCCGGCATGTATCCGGGGCGTACCCGACACTTCCATGTAAAAGTGCAGGCACCTGCTCAGCAGTTCCTACTGACAACACAGCTTTATTTCCCCCAGGAAGCTTTGAATGATCGGGACGGATTGTTTCAGCCCGAATTACTGATGGCTGTGAGTGAGACAGATGTGGCAGGTCAACCCTCCGAAACATTTGCGAAAAAAGCTACCTTTGATTTTGTGTTATCTCGCCTGGCTTAGGCAGTCTCTTTTCAGTAATGACAATATACGGCGCGAATCCAAACGTTAAGCATCCGATGGAAGGCTTTCCTCAGGTTTGCTTTATTAAAAATACGGTATCGAATCCCAACATCATTATTGGGGAGTACACCTACTACGATGACTTGGAAGATTCAGAAAACTTTGAGCGCAACGTTCTCTATCACTTTCCTTTTATTGGTGACAAGCTGATTATTGGGAAGTTTTGCGCGATCGCCCAGGGCACAAAGTTCATCATGAATGGTGCCAACCACAAGCTAGATGGCTTCTCAACCTATCCTTTCTACATTTTTGGGAATGGCTGGGAAACCGTTGCACCTAAAGATGACGAACTACCCTACAAAGGCGATACCGTCATTGGCAATGACGTGTGGATTGGCTACGAAGCGACCATTATGCCCGGTGTGACCATAGGCGATGGTGCTGTGATTGCGGCAAAATCAGTCGTTGTTAGCGATGTAGAACCCTACACAATCGTCGGAGGAAACCCTGCTAAAACCATTCGACAGCGCTTTGATGATGAAGTTGTTCACGCTTTACTAAGTCTTGCCTGGTGGAATTGGCCCATCGAAAAAATCACCCGCAACTTACCTCTCATTACCACCGCAGATATTTCCGCGCTTCAAACTTGTGACTAGCTAGAAGCTGTCACTCGCCTGGCTGTTTCTGTGCTGTCATTGGCGAGTAGGACATTAAGAACGATGAGGCCAAAAGTTAGTTCTGGCAAAATCAAGTTGCATAGGCTTACTGAGCGCGATTTCGTTCATTTAGGAAAGAGAGCTGCTGATACAGCATGGTCATGGCGGGCACGGCAACTTTGACGGCTGCGGCGGTGCGAATAGGATTGCCGACAATAGCTTCTATTTCTAGGGGGCGCCCTTCGTCATAGTCAATTTTCATGCTGGTCCGGTAGGGGGCCATGGTTTCTGTGTGGGTAATCATTTGGGTGATCACGTCGGCAGAAACCCCTCGTTGCGATCCCGGTGATATGTGCTCTCCCCATGCATTAGCAATGTTGACCACCTCTTCCATCAGTGTGGTGATGAGTGCTCTGATCCCCTTATCAGCCATCATTTCTTCTGTGGTGGCATCTAATACGACCGATAGCCCGTTATAGGGCACGTTCCACACCAATTTCTGCCATCGTGCCATGGGCAAATCAAGGGTTGTGTCTATGGGAATCTTGGCCCGTTGTAAGTCAGCTGCCAGGGACTCTAATAGAGGGGCTGCTTCACATAATTGGTTGCTGTCATCGTGCGTACCCAACAAAATTTTGCCATAGTCCAAATGGCGGATGTGACCCGGTGAAACTTTGTTAGAGCAGATAAAGCAAAGTCCGCCTAATATCGTTGGCACATTGATGCTATGGTCGAGCAGGCTTTGTGTGATCGCTCCTTCTATCCCCAGACCATTTTGTAACGATAAAATGGCCCCACCGGGTTTGATAAGCGGTAGCAGATCCGGTAAAGACTTATTATGCGTGGTTTTGAGCGCGACGATCACAATATCCACCGCAGGCATCTCACTGGGTGTGTTGTAGGCATGGACCTTCGCCAATGCAAAGTCTCCATCAATAGACTCGACGACTAAGCCATGGTTCTTAACATGTTCATAGTCGCTGCGCAATAAAAAGTGAACGTCGCAGCCTGCCTGCTTTAGGCGCGCGCCATAGTAGCCGCCAATGGCTCCAGTTCCAATAATTGCATAACTGAGTAAATTTGAGGAAGCCATAGAAAAACGAACAAAACTTGCCAAATAAGGAGAATAAATGATCCGGAGATAACCTTGAAGATGCTGTCTTAATTTTGACAGGGTGTCTTTTCTGCCCTGCAAAGTGAAATAATTTAAGTGCTATAGCCAAGCATTCTTTGGGGCAATCGATGCCAAATCGTAATTTTTCCCATCAAAACTTAAGGGGACGCTCCTTTAAAGGTCAAGACCTAACAGGGGCCGATTTTACCAATGCGCGGCTCCAAGGTGCCGTTTTTACCAATGCTGAACTAACCGGTGCGACCTTTCAAGGCGCTAAAGCTGGGTCTAGTGTATGGACTTTGGTAGTCGTGCGTCTCTTTTTGATATTTTTGGGCATCAGTATTGGTTTTACAGGGGTTACCTCAGGCGTTGCTCTCTCATCTGAACGAATTTCGGCGGAGGGCTGGACAGAGGCGATGGTCCTGGGTCCCATCCTGCTCGTTTTTATGGGAAGTCTTTTCTTCCAGGGGCCGAGCATGGCCTTACTGGCGACGTCTGCACTTATTTTTGTAGGCTTTGTCGTTGCGGTTATTCCTGAGTCCTTTTTGCACGGTGGCTTATTGGAAGCCCTATGGGGCGAAGGGCAAACGGTTGTGGAGGAGATTGGCTCGGTTGGTATTGCACTCTGGGCGGCACTGATTATTTACGTCATGTTGTCTGGCGTATTGCTCGCGAGTGCGCGCTGTAAAGGGGCAAGGAAGGCAACATGGGGTTTTGGTGAAGGCTTTTTTATACTTGCGGTGTTGTGTGGCTCGGTCCCGGGCTTCTTCGCGTATCCAAATCTGCTGGCTAAAGCTGGGGTGCTTTTCATCAGCTCTTCGATGGCGATCGCCAGTATTTATGTGGCGCGGCAAAGCTTGGCTGAACATTCCCGGTTTTCCCTGTTACGTCAGGTGGCTCTGGCCTTGTCAGCTTTCGGCGGGACTCGATTTGATGGGGCTAACCTCACTGGGGTCAATTTTTATGAGGCCCGTCTAAACTGTGCTGATTTTCGGCGGGCAACACTAAGGCGGACCCAGTTTCTACAGTCGCAGTTGTTAGATTTTTCACGGCCAGGGGACACGATATTACGCGATCGCTCTGTTCGGCATCTTTTGGCAACCCATCAGGGTCGGTCCAAGTCTTACAAGCGAGCAAACCTCCGCGATGCCTATTTGGCCCATGCCGATTTGAACGGGGCTGATTTTACGGGCGCGATTTTTAGTGGTGCCGATTGCACGGGTGCCTGGTTAGAGTGTGCAAATCTGGCCCATGTGATTGCCTTAGGCACTGAGTTTGAAGTGAGTCATTTGAGTGGGGCTTGCTTGGAGGGGTGGAGCATTGATATGTCCACAGGTTTGGAAGATGTGAACTGTAGTCATGTGTATCTGCTTCGGGGTGACTCAGAATCCGAGAAAGAACGACGACCTAACAGCGGCAAGTTTGAACCTGGAGAATTTGCCAGGCTCTTTCAAGAAGCCCTCAATACCGTTGATCTCATCTTTCGCAATGGTCTAGATTTATCGGCGTTTTTATCCGCCTTTAGGCAAGTTCAAATCGAGCACGAAGATAAGGATTTGTCCATTCGCAGCATTGAGAATAAAGGCGATGGCATGATGCTGGTGAAAGTGGAGGTTCCCGACACTGCCGATAGGGAGCTGTTGCACCGGGAGCTGAGTGATGGCTACGCCTTTGCGCTCAGTGCGGTTGAGGACCGCTATAAAGCGGAGTTAGCGGCTAAAGATGAACAAATCGAAATTCATCGCGGTTATCAGAATGATCTCAAAGAGCTTACTAAGTTGCTGAGCCCTGCTATTGCCAATGGGCGGCTCAAATCTGCGAACCCCTTTATCGCTCAGTCATCGACTGGCCCTTTGGAAAAAAGAGTGGTGTTGAAAGTAAACACGACAAAGCGGCCAGTATTTGCGACCAGGCGGGGCGAAAATTCCACAAGCTTAGCCAGCAGGCAGATTTCAGAGGGACGCCCAGGTGGTCTCCCAGATAGACGAGCCGATCGAAGACAAGACCAACCAGTGTCTGTGACCCTACAAATTGGTTTAGAGGGTGCGATTCCCCATGTGGAGGTGACTGGGGCGCTGCCGAATGTTGCGCCGCTGAGGGCAAGCTATGAGCGCTGGCAGCAGGCCTACAAGCAACTCACCGAATGTACCCAGGAGGAGTTTCGTATCCAATTGCCTGCCGGGCAGCTTACCAATGTGAACTATCAGGAAGTCTTTGAGTCTTGCCGGCAGGCGGCTGAGCAGCTTCGGTTCGAGATTAACCAATGGCTGAATTCAGAGCTGTTTCGTTCGGTTAAGGAGAAAATGTTAGAGCAGTTGCAGCCCACCGATTCGATTCGATTCTTTTGGCAGACGGATGATCTGTTGCTGCGGCAGTTGCCTCTACAGGTGTGGAATTGGTTTGATCGCTATGCCAAGGCGGAATTGATTGTGAGTGATCCGACCTATTGGCAGCTACCAGTGGCCCGTGAAGGGTCTGAAGAGGTGCGTATTTTGTCTATTTTGGGCGATCGCACCGGGATTGATGTGGAGAGCGATCAGGCCCTACTTGCCACGTTGCCGAATGTTCGTCTGAGGCTGTTGAGTGATCCTAGCCAACAGCAGTTGACTGACCAGCTTTGGGAGAAGCCTTGGGATGTGCTTTTCTTTGCCGGGCACAGCGATGCGCCCGACTGTGACAGCGCACCGGGGCGAATTCGGCTCAATGCTACAGAGAGTCTGAGCTTTAATGACTTAAAGTATGGCTTGCGCAAGGCGACTGAACGGGGCTTAAAGCTCGCGATTTTTAATACCTGTGATGGTCTAGGGTTGCTGCGTAATCTGGAAGATGTGCCGATTCCACCGATTGTTGTAATGCGTCATCCGGTGCCCGATCAGGTGGCACAGACCTTTTTGAAGAACTTTTTACAGGCCTTTTCTGAAGGGCTGCCATTGCATCAAGCGGTCCGCGAAGCTCGCGAAAAGTTACAGGGTATAGAAACAATCTTTCCCTATGCGACTTGGTTACCTGTCGTCTGCCAAAATCCTGGTTCCGAACCGTTAACCTGGCAAAATTTGTACCTAGATTAGGACTATGTAGTTGTCCCTGAAAAACCTCAAGCGATCGCAGTTGTTTGCGACGCTTGTTCGATGCATCTGTAGAGCTTACGGAGGTTAAAGCCACAAGCTGAGAGTAATGCGTTGATACGGTCGCCCTGCTTACCTTTGAGGAAGTTAC
>JBCDAG010000241.1:0-11426 GCA_039186165.1 Cyanobacteria bacterium P01_F01_bin.53 | reverse complement strand
ATGCCATATTAGTCTATCAGCCCAATCTATGGGCTTAATCTCTATTGGATTAATACCTGGATTAATATTTTAGGTGTGGTTGCTCCAACCCTTTTTGTTCATGAAGCATAAAAGTTCAACGCATGTTTTCTACACCGGACGATTTTTAGCCTTTCGCCCAGGTAAAAAATCTCCCTATCAAAAGCTTTGGCTACAGGTTGTGGACCCTGATGGTGGCATTGATGATGGTGTCATTCACGATATGGAGATCAAGTTAGGGAAGTCACTGCGACAAATGTTAGTGGGCTATTTAGAACCCTATGATTGGGTGAGAGTGGCCGCCAAGGGCAAGCTCGACCCCAATAGTGGTGAGATGCAATGGAAGGCCCGTGAGGTGGTCAAGCTGTCTGCTCGTCAGGCCAAGCGCTTGGACTCGGAATTTTCTAAGCGTTTGGATAAGCAGGCTAAAGCACTGAGTCGGATGCTTTTGGAGGCTCACCCAAGTCGAGAGAAAAAAGGAAAACGGTCGAAGCCGCATGGTTCGAAGTCAGGGGCTACTGACTCTAAGTCAGGTAAGAAGCCTGTTCGCGTTTTGATATGCCAGAAGTCGGGGTGTCGTAAGCGAGGCAGTCAGGCCGTTCATCAGGCCGTTGAAAAGGTGCTGGTCGATGCTGGCCGTGCTAAAACGGTCAAGATTCAATCGACGGGTTGTATGAAGCATTGTAAGGCAGGCCCCAATATGGTGCTGTTGCCGGCAGGGGATAAGCATCGGCGGGTGACACCGAAGACTGCGCGATCACTCATTAAAGAAATTCTATAGCTGTAATTGGGTTGATGAGAAGAAGCGTTTTGTCGCTTCAGTAAATGCGATCACAACTGTCAAGATTGGCATAAAATTCTTTAAATGTCTCCTGATACACCATTTTTTCTGAGGGTGTCCATCGTATTTTTCCTTCCCGTTCTAAGGCTTTCAGTAAGCGGGAAACCGTCACTCTGGTGAGGTTAATGGCTTCCGAAATTTCTTGATGAGTCAACCTGAGCTTCAGTGTGCGGCCCTCGCTGGTCCGTTGCCCAAACCGTCCTGCCATCCAACAAATAAACTGTAGCAAACGCAGATCTGCTTGACGACAATGCGAAATTTTTAACAAATCATGCGATTGACGGACTTGGGAGAGCATCATTCCTTGTGAACATCCGTAGGCCGTTCCTAAGTATTCTGCTTGAACGGGACTTAAACACTTGGCTGCATAGGGAGAGGTTTGAGTAATCGGATAACCAATAATATCCCCTGCTCCCCAAAATCCTAATGGCACTAACTCTCCTTCTAAGGTCCATGAGAGTGTGCGGACATATCCACTATGGATGCGCCATAGGCCTTTGCCACCAATGCCTAGTGGATCATTGCGCTTAAAGCTCGAATACTTGACCGGTGGTTTAATATCTCCTTTTTGCTGGAAATAGCTAGGTTTGGGCATGAGCGTCAGTGTTGGTCTTGAGACGACTGTGCTTTGTTCCTGGCCTGTGTGGTTCATCGGCATTTTCGTTCCCATAACTGTGTGTGGTCAGACAGTTGACTGTTGAATAACGATGTTTGCTACATCTTAGTTAAGCCCCTTTTGAGGCACGGGCTTTAGCGGGACATGGATGAAGTAACTGTGGCGATTGTTGTTTTTTCCACTGTTGTGACGGTCTCTGCTTTATCTGTGGCTCGAAGTGACAACAGCCGATAGCGTGTTCTGTACAGGCTGTTATAGGTTCTACCGTGCATTTAAGGCGATAGTCTCCAGTGAAAAAAGCGCAGTTGTGGCAAGGGATTTGGTGTAGCGATCGGACGTGTGTAATTCCCTTATGTAGTGTACGCAGTGTGCTCCAGACCAAGAGTGTTGCCAGATTGCCGAGCGCGAGTAGACCTATGCCGGAAATGGCTAGGTTTTTAAAGGTGTATGTTGTGACCATGATTGTTGTTAGGTTGTTATCGGGTAAACAACAGATCGCTGCTAACATTGTTGCCAGAAGTATCTCTTATAACCTGTTGGGATGTTGTTGGATGTAATGCTACCTGTTGCCAATAGTCCATAATGCGATTAGCAACGACGGTGTAATGATTAAAATGGAAGAAATGGTTTCCACCCGGGCATAGCCACAAACGGTCTTCGGGTTTTAACCATGTTTCCCACTGTGTGTTTTCGCATGTGTTTGTACTTGTGCTTGTGGTCGTTGTAGCAGCTGCTTCAGCGGTGGGTTGTGGTGCTCTTGCAATACCATCTAGTTCGCCGTTACACACGAGTAGTGGTACTTCCAACGTATCTGGGGCTATATGGGTATGATGTGCCAGCGAATGCAGTGTGAGGTTGCTATCGAGATCGCGAGCTAATAGTTTAGAGAGGGCTCGTGCAAATCTGACAGGTTGCTCCCCAAATAACAAACGGGTCATTTGGGCCAGAATCATATTACGGCTACAGGGTAATAGTTGGCGCAGGGCATAGTAGTGGGCCTGCCAGTTGACTGCGGGCAAAGCATTGACTGAGAGCAAAGTGAGAGAGGCCACATGCTGAGGGTAGCGCCGTGCGTACATGAGGCCGACAATGCCGCTAACGCCGTGGCCTAAGAGGTGTAGCTTATGCGCACGATGTGTAGATTTTTGTTGTGAGGTGCTGTTTCCTAAGGTGCTGTTGTCTGAAGCGTTGTTGTCTGAAGAACTATTTTCTAGGGCAATGCGATCACTGATGTGTTCATGCAGTGCCTCCACAACAGCTTCAATGCAACAAGGCTCATCTATAGTTTGAAGATATTCCCAGCGTCTGATAGGGCCTGCCTTAACCAGTTTAGACAACAATCTTTGATCAAAGCACTTTAAGTGCGGACTCACGGAGAGCCAAAGTACATCAGGTGCCTGGTTCATGGGGTTTTCCTATAGCAGTGTGTTGTCTGTGGTGTTGCTCAAGTAACGGGAACTCAGTGACGAGGGGGCCGTGGGAAAATTGTAGGGTGAGGCTGAGAATGTTTTGTCTATTGAGGATAAGTCTCAATAAGTCGATGTGGAAAGTATATCTTAACTTCCACTATTAGGAAAGCTTCCTAATAAAAAAGAATGCTATTTAATCTAACGAAATCTGCTAAATCCTTGTCATCATTAGCAGAAACGATTGTGAATAGAGGGTTCTGCTAATGATGCTCCCTTGCATAAGGGGAAGTTCTGATGCGCTTTTGTAGCGAAAGAAGTCTATTTTTTAATAGAGAATTATTATTGATAATTAAATGCCAAGTGATGTAGCGTTTTTGCTTGGCTTCTAAGGCTTATGTAGATACTGCATGTTACCCGGATGACTCTTGGGGCTTGTAAGCTATTTCTTTCGCAACGGGTTGTGAGGTTGTGCCCAGGCAACGTTCAGTAGCTCGATTATCCATGGAAATAGGTATTTCAGGATAGGCTTCGACTGATGGGTTGTTCGCTCCCCAGTTGCGATTACGCTCCTGTATTTGCGTCTAGTCTGGCTATGGCAATTTGCTACAGTTTTTGCAGATGCCGTATAAAGTCAGCTGACAATCCAGCACATGATACCCAGACGTTTTGGCAGTTCGTTCACCAATCTGGGTGATAGAGTGTTCGGCAAATTCTAAGGTAGCGTTGCAGTAAACGCACACGATATGGTGATGGTCCTTTAGTGGCCGGTTGAGTTCGTAATGCTTGTGTCCTTCCGCTAATTCTAATTCTCGGAGCACTCCCATATAAACCATCAGGTGTAATGTTCTATAAACCGTAGAAAGGCTGATGCGTTCTCCAGCATTTTCCAAAAGGTTGTGCAAATCTTCTGCACTGAGGTGCTCGCCTTGGGCTAACTCCATAAAGATGCTCAAGACCTTCTTTCTCTGAGGCGTTGAGCGATAGCCCCTAGCATTTAGCTCATCTTTGAGGGCTTCATCCGACAAAAAAGCCATAATGCATTTCACTTAAACTAGTAATTATTCTCATCTAGATGCTGTAAAAAGGTCAAGTCATTCAGAAAATATCTCAATGATATGGCTACTCTGATGGCCTTTCTATCAACTCTGGGTTAGGCGATGAATAGGATGTACTACCTTGAAAACTCAATGGTATCGGTCGTTCTGGGATTTATGTATCTGTGGTCTTAAAGCTTTTAATTCAGATGATTTCTGGCTGCCATGTCCGTAGACCAAATTTTTAATGGGCAATGGCTATCAATCTATCTGCTGGCTAAATCAGGGCTATTTTCACTAGCGATGTGTATTGTAGGATGGCTACGCCACCGTCAGCTCAGCGACGGTATGGTCCGCTTTTGTTAGAAATCTATTCTGATAGCACACCCTTATTTTCGGTAGGCGAACGGCTACGCGCAAAAAACAGGCCATGTTTTAGTGATTGGCACTAAAACATGGCCTATGAGAAATTCATCGACAAACATAACTGGGATCAATGTTCCCAGAAAATAAGGGTTACTAGGTGTACATGTTCGCGGCTTTGACTTGTTTGAATGAGTAAGCTCTCAATCCAGATTGCTTAAGTAGTAGGCTCTCAATCAAGAGTGCCTAAATTGGCCAACCCAACTCAGCAAACTAAATCGGTAGAAACTAAATCGGTAAGATGGAGCGCTGGCAGGCGGGGCAAACGGCATGGATAGAGAGCTGACAATCGAGCAGCTGGTAGCCAAACTTCTGCGCTGTTTTAGCGCCGACCTTTAGCACTGAATCATTCTTAAATTCAATGGTTTTATTGCACCGCACACAAATGAGGTGATGGTGGTGATGCGGGGAGGGTTGATTGATTTCGTAGCGCTTTTGATCTTCGGCAAGCTCAAGCTCTCGTAAAATTCCCATGCGAGACATCAGCTTAAGATTGCGATAAATTGTTGAGAGCCCTATGGGATCACCTTGCTCCTGTAGCATTTCGCAAAGGTCTTCGGCACTAATATGTCTGCCTTCGGGTAAATTTTGAAAAGTTTTTAAAATAATCTCGCGTTGGGGAGTCATGCGCCAGCCGCGCTCGTGTAACTCAGCCTTCAAGGCGTCTGGTGTGTAGGCAACCATGACTTGTACCCCTGCGGTGTAATCAATAAGGTTCTTCTAATGAGAATTCTAGCGAATCTATGGGCTATTTGCAACAGTTGATAGCTATTGAGAATAATATCTAAGAGCCGTTTACGAAGCGTTACTTTCTGAATCGCTCAAAGCTATGGTTTCACTGTGATATAACCGGCTTGAAGCGGCTGTCTGTGAGTAGTTTCAGTGCGTGACCTCTACTATTGCAGATCGTGAGCGAATTCGTAGGTGAGCCTCGTGCTGTTTGGGGCATGCGCGAGCGTTTGGAACCGGTCTTTTGATGGGCGTTGAGTTAGAAGTTGATAAGAATAGATTTCAACTAACCTTTTTTAAGGGTTCGGCAGGTGGCTGTGATTGCCGCCCATATATTTTCTATGCTCTTTGCCTATAGGTATTTATCCCTTGATTCATGGGGATGGTCGGCGTATTATTGAAGATAGTGAATCTCGATTATTGATTTGAATCTAGGCTTTCGTCAAAGCCATGGCAGCAAATTGCTTCAGTAGCGCGTCAATTTTCTAGGCCGTAAATATTTCCTAGGCCCGTAATTACAGAGGTCGTCAGTCATTAGGAGCAAAGAGCAATGGACGGTGCAGGTTTTGAAATGGCTCGCTTGGACCATTGGTTATTAATAGTTTGCTTTTTAGGCTTGTCGGCCAGTGGACTTGGGCTTTCTTGGCAATGGCGTCAGGCTGGCAAGGCTCAGCGTAAGCGGGCACGCCGTTTATCGATGGACCCTTGCCCTCAGGTTCCGTTGGGTCTGAAAATAAGACCTTCTATGGCACAGGCCTCTGAGGGAGGTCCTTGGCGCTCGACCTCCGCAACTCGTAAAACTTCTTAACGCAAGGATTTGGAAGTCTCTCTTGCTTTTTCGTCAGTGCCTGTTTTCAGCGCCTCCTGGTTTTGATGCTTTTAAAAACACGCCGTGCCATTGCCTCGCAGATAAATGGGCGTCTCAAGCTGGCGAACCGTTTATTTTGGGGTGGCCTGGTATTTTCTCTGTCACTTCACGGCATTGTCATGATGCTGCCATGGTCAATCCGGCCATCTGTGTCTGACTCCTTGGAGTTGGTGCCTGCAGAGGTGGAATCCGTTGATGGGATTTCTGTCTCCATTTTGCCAGCAGTAGAGCAGTTACAGGTAGAGCAGTTGCAGCCTGTTGAAAAGTCTCAAGTCCCTGTGTCTCCTGTTAGCATTGCTGAACCTGATGTGCCTTTGCCGCCTGCTGAGCCTGTTTGGCTAGAGTTATTGTCACAGCCACCAGTAGAAGATCCTGTTCCGGCTCAACCTGATGTGATTAATGAGTCTGTCGAGCCTGCTCCCTTGCCTTCTGAGGAGTTGCTGATCATCGAGGAATTGCAGCCATTGGAGGAGAAGCCAGTACTGGATAACCCGAAGCCGGAGGTCGTTGTCGACGAGTCACCCGAGCATGATGTTGTAGTGCGTTTAGCCTCTGATTTTCCTCATTTGGCCGGTGCCCAGTCAGGATGCTACGGATTGGAAAACTGTCATCGATTAGAGCATGGTGGCAATTATCGGCAAGCGGCTCGGCAGCTGATGGCGCAGATGCAGGCCCAAGGTTATCAGGTCAGTGAGCGAGATGATATTGATGAGCCTGGGCACCGTGTTTTTGATGTTATTCCCCCGGAAGATGCTGAGGTTACTTACTATCTCAACGTGTTCTCGGATGGTTCTCAAAGTGCTGTTTATGCTTTGACACTAAATATTTTGAGTTTGAGAGAGCTTCAGCAATTGAGCCTTTAGCCATTAATCCTTTAGAACATTTGTTCCGAGGAGCAGTTTTTAAGACCATTCGTTTTGAGGTGATGCGTTTTTAGTCCATACGTTTTTAGTCCATACGTTTTGAGCCCTATTCGCTCCGCCTTTACGGTCTTTTGTCAGCTTGCATAGGTCTGGTAGGCGATTGCTATAAAATTTTAAGAGGAGTTGTGAGTCCTCTCCCTCGTGTCTTTAAAGTATGTCGCGTTCCCCTTCTTCTCAAGCTTCTGATGCCCAGTCACCTGACGCCCAGTTGCCTGATGCTCAGTTGCCTAATGGCCAATTACCTGATGGTCAGTCCTCTGACGGCCAGTCGTTCTCCAGTCCTGCTGCTTCCTTGGCCCCAAGGACCGCTTCATTGTTCAATCCTGGCCGTGTGTTTTGGCGGCTTCCAAATCACTGGGCGATTTGGACTTGGCTGATCGCGGCTTTGGTCGTTCTCCCTGTTTTAGTTGTTCTGGGCAGTATCTTTGCTGATGCCAGTAGCGTTTGGGCCCACCTAGCCGATACTGTGTTAAAGACGTATGTCACTAATTCGCTCCTATTAATGGTGGGCGTAGGCCTTGGTGTGCTCGTGATTGGTGTTGGCAGCGCGTGGCTGGTCTCCATGTGCGATTTTGTTGGGGTCCGCATTTTTGAATGGGCTTTGTTGTTGCCATTGGCCGCACCGGCTTATCTGCTGGCCTATACCTACACCAATTGGTTGGAGTATTTTGGCCCTATACAAACGGGGTTGCGGACGTTTTTTGGTTGGGAAAGTGCTACTGACTATTGGTTCCCAAGCGTGCGTTCTCTCTGGGGTGCGATCACCATGTTCACCCTCACGCTGTATCCCTATGTGTACATGCTGGCGAGGGTTGCTTTTCTCGAACAATCGGTTTGTGCCTTAGAAGCTAGCCGTTCCTTGGGGTGTGGTCCTTGGCGCAGTTTTGCAAAAGTGGCCGTTCCTTTGGCACGGCCCGCCATTGTTGCCGGGGTCTCGCTGGCACTGATGGAAACGCTCAATGACTTTGGTACGGTGCAGTACTTTAGTGTTCCGACCTTTACGACGGGCATTTATCGCACGTGGTTTGGAATGGGAGAGCAGGTAGCGGCGGCTCAGCTTTCAGCCATGCTGATGCTGTTTATTTTGACGCTGATCCTGTTAGAGCGATGGTCCAGGCGGCAGGCCAAATACTACCAGGCGAATAACAGTCTGCAATCCCCGAGCGTCTACCGTTTGGGATTGGTTCGAGGGACCTTGGCATTTTTGGCCTGTTTGCTGCCAATTAGCTTGGGCTTGTTGTTACCGGGTTGGTTGCTAGTGCTTATGGTCAAAAATAATTTTGAAGATGCCCTGGGTAACCGGTTTGCACTGCTCGCCCAAAATAGTTTGACTTTGTCTGTGCTAACCGCTGCGATCGCACTGATCCTTTCCCTGGTATTAGCCTATGGTCAACGGTTAGATGGTAGCCGCCCCATTCGCTTGGGAGTTCGCCTGGCAGCCATGGGCTATGGCATTCCAGGGGCAGTCATTGCCGTGGGCATTTTGATCCCGGTGACACGGTTCGATAATGTGCTGGCGAACTGGGTGAAATCGATCTCTGGTCAGTCCCCCGGCCTGTTAATTAGCGGGACGATTACGGCCCTCGTGTTTGCCTATTTGGTGCGTTTTTTAGCCGTGTCGCTAGGTTCTGTAGAGTCGGGCCTAGCAAAGATCCGCCCCAATTTAGACGATGCCGCTCGCAGCCTGGGCTACACACCGACTAAAACACTGGTGAAAATCCACACACCACTCATGACCAGTAGCTTGCTGACGGCTGTCATGCTGGTGTTTGTCGATGTCATGAAAGAGTTGCCTGCGACCTTGGTGATGCGCCCTTTCAACTTCGATACCCTGGCTGTACGCGTATATCAATACGCTGCTGATGAACGCCTTGTCGAAGCCGCCGCCCCGGCCCTGACGATTTTGTTGGTGGGCCTATTGCCCGTTATTTTGCTGAGTTGGCAAATTACCCAGAGCCGTCGCCTAGAGCGTTAGCTCATCTGAAATCAGAAGCGTTAAAATGCCTTCGCTCTGGAGCAAGTGTTTCAATTTTGACTCAACAGTCATCTCAGGCCTGCTTTTAATACTGATTGGACATGGATCTGACGTTAAAGGCGAACTTAGGTGTGATGTTGTTGGTTGGTGGCAAGGCTGAATCTAAATAGAAAATTATTTGCAGCGTGACCAACTGAGATCTGGGTGTAAATTTTAAGACATGGATAAATATTCTATGTCTGCTTCCCAATCATCTACCTCGTCTGAACCTCCCTCTGAACACCTCTCTGACCAACAGTCTCCTCCGTTACAATCACCCCTATCGCCGACGAAAGAACCCTTGGCTTGGCTACGGGCTTTTGGGAAATTTTCGCGGCCTCATACCATTATTGGTACGAGCTTTAGTGTTACGGCCTTGCTGGCGATCGCACTAGCTGCCGCTCCCTCTCCCATCGCTTGGGGCTCTGCGTTAGGAGCTTGGCTGATTGCCTGGATTGCCTGCCTTTGCGGTAATGTTTATATTGTTGGGCTCAACCAAGTAGAAGATATTGCCATTGATCGGATTAATAAGCCTGGGTTGCCGATTGCCTCGGGTGAATTTACCAAACGGCATGCGCAAGGCTTGGTTTTGTTGACGGGAGTGGTGGCGATCGCGCTATCGCTCATTTCCCGCAGTTCCTTTCTCATAGTCACGGTGGTAAGCTCCCTGCTTATCGGTACGGCTTACTCGTTGCCGCCTATCAGGCTAAAGCGCAATCCTTTTTGGGCCTCTTTCTGTATTTTGGTGGTTCGTGGCGCGATTGTGAATCTCGGGCTGTACCTACACTTTGCCACTCACTTGGATCTTGGCTCGGCCGTCCCGGTTCGCATCTGGGCGCTGACATTGTTTATGTTGGTCTTTAGCTTTGTGATTGCCATTTTTAAAGATATTCCAGATCTTGAAGGCGATCGCCAGTTCAACATTTCTACCTACACCCTGCGATTGGGCCGTAAAAAAGTCTTTAGCCTAGCTCGTTGGGTGTTGACGGTTTGCTACGGAGGGTTAATTGTTGCGGCACCGTTTTTAGTGGGTGTGCAGCCACTCTTCCTGATTGTGAGCCAAAGTCTCGGGTTATTTCTCTTTTGGCGACTTAGCCGCCGAGTAGATTTAGATGCTTCCCCTGGCAAAAAAGATATTTCCTATCCAGATTTTTACCAGTTTATTTGGAAACTCTTTTTTGCTGAATATCTTCTCTTTCCCTTGGCATGCTGGCTCGCGATGTGATGCGTATTGGTCTTGTTTTTTCTGGAAGGGTATATATGGAAGGGTATGTAGGCTCATACGGTAAAACTCGCACCGTGTTGTTTTAGCCATGCTTTTCTCTCGCGATAGTCGGGCATGACTTTGTCCACTTCGTTCCAAAAGGCGTTTGTGTGGTTAGTAACGTGTAGGTGACAGAGTTCATGCACCACGATGTAGTCAATGATTTTAAGCGGTGCCATCATGCATTTCCAATGGAAGTTGAGATTGCCTTTGACACCGCAGCTAGCCCAGCGATAGCCCATCTCTTTGATTTTGAATGAAGGGACTTCCACGCCGACTTTTGGCGCGTAGTGACTGATGCGATCGCGTAATTTGGGTTCTCCTTGCTGCGCTAAGTAAGTGGCAAAGGCTTTTTTGGCGGCGACGGTTCCGCCTTTTTCTATGACGTCACTGCGCAGGCGAAACCGTCCTTCTTTGAGCTGTATAGGGGCGGCTTGGTGGGCGACGAGCGAGAGCCGATAGGTTCGACCTAAGTACAAGAAACTTTCACCATTTACCCATTCGCGCACAACGGCGGCGGCGTTGAGATCTTTCCATTCGGCAAGGGTGCGGTATATCCAGAGACGTTTGCTTTCGACGATGGCGTCTACCTGCTCGGGGGTGTAGTGTACCGGCGGGCGGACGGTGACGATGCCATCGCGCTCGACGACGATGTCGGTGGTTTTGCGCGGGCTGCCGGGGAGCAGCTGATATTCAATGTCTCGGATGCAGCGAACGGTCATAGGTAGATGGGTGGGGCTTTTCTGGCGGGTAAGTGTTTATTTCAAAGGGTTTTCTGAGAGGGTTTGTAGAAGTTCGTCGTGTCGGTTTTTGGCGAGTTTCATGATTTCAATGGCGAGGCGATCGCGTCTCTTCTTCAAATCAATAATGCCTGTCAGGGTGAGGGCCGTTTTAATTTCGCTGCGGGTTTTCTTTTGCTTGTCGCTATTATTCCAGAAGTCGATGCTGCCAATACTGTCTTGCAAGGTTTCTACAATCGATTCCATGAGTGCTTTGAGTTGAGGCTTGGCATCATCGGGCACATTTCCCCCAAAGGCTTCATTGACGATGTGGGCATAGAAGGTGGTGGCTTCTTTGCTCATGCCCTCTTCGCCCTGTTGCCGACCGGCGATTGCTTCGCTTCGCAGTTTCTCGAGTTCTTCGGCAAGCTTTTCCCACTGGTCTTGATACTGGTCTATGAGGTTTTCTACTTTTTGGGAGAGGCTACGGTAAAAAGCGGGATCTTCGTCGTGGTGAACGGTGCAGTGTTTGCGAATGGCATGTTCCATTTCGCTGGCTTTGGCTTCT
>JBCDAG010000240.1:0-11452 GCA_039186165.1 Cyanobacteria bacterium P01_F01_bin.53 | reverse complement strand
TTGGTTAACTAAGGTATAAGCTAATACTATTGCCTTGGGTGCGGTTTTCGCTCCGTTTTGCACACCGCTCAGTCCCCTGTTTGCCCCGTTTTTCGCCTTATAGCTTCTTTTATGCCCTTACCTACGGTAATTTTACCGGGATATCTGGCAGGCGCGCAGCCTTATCAAGAAATGGAAAGTGCGCTGGCAGAGCAGGGATACCCTGCAGTGACGGTACCGTTGCGACGACGCGACTGGCTATCGACGGTGGGTGGTCGATCAGTGCTCAACATCATTCGCATGCTTGATGCCACGGCACAGCGGGTCATGATGGACGCAGGCTGCAACGAAATTAATTTGGTCGGGCATTCAGCTGGGGGATGGATTTCTCGAATTTACCTCGGCGAATATCCCTACAACATCCATGAGAGCGATCGCGATCGCGCCATACCCCGCTCGGCTAGGCCCCATATCCATACACTTATGACCCTGGGGACACCCCATACCAGTCAAGAGCGTTGGACGCGTAAGAATTTAGATTTCGTCAATCAACACTACCCAGGCGCATTTTATGACGATGTGAACTACGTTTGCATTGCAGGCAAGGCATTGGCGGGGAAACAGGCTGACTGGTTTACCTTTAATAGCTACAAACTCACTGGCGGAGATGGCTTTGCCTGGGGCGATGGCATCGTACCTGTTTCAGCAGCCCATTTACAGGGGGCTCGCAATCTCACCTTGGAGAAGGTCTTTCATTCCCCTCGTCCCAAACGACTCTGGTATGGTTCGTCTGATGTAGTCAGTGAATGGAGTCAGTGGCTGGCCTAGCGAGCCATCGAGATACTGTGTAGTCGAGAGGCTGTCTTCACGCCCACCTATAAACGCACATGTAAACGCACATGGAGCAGCCCGTTCAACAAGGCCGTTTGAAGCTGTCGTTTAGGTTACAAAAATGTTCCGGTACTTTTGCGTATTTTTGCCTGATTAACGACCAACTCAGTCGATACTCTAAGAAGCACCTACATCAGGCTATTGATCACTATGAACGACGCGCCGTCAGATTCGCCGCTTCCCACCCCTCTGCAAAAGGCGGCCCGTTTCTTCAATTTCCAACAGCTCAATACGAACTGGCGAGCTGAATGGCTGGCAGGAGTCACGACATTTGTCACGATGGCCTACATCTTGGTCGTGAATCCGCTGATCCTATCGAATGCCATTTTCATCAATGAACCGCTCGATTTGTTCAATGAATTAGCGATCGCCACGGCGATATCAGCTGCGATCGCCACGGCCATCATGGGTTTTTACGCCAAGCTCCCTTTTGCCCTAGCACCTGGCATGGGCCTCAATGCCTACTTCACCTACACCGTAGTCATCACAATCGGCGTAGACTGGCGAGCTGCCCTAGGGGCAGTCTTTATCGAAGGTCTAATCTTTATTGCGCTCACCCTTTCAGGGGTGCGATCGCAAATCATTGCCCTGATCCCCAACGGCCTTAAGCATGCTACCACCGCTGGCATCGGCCTCTTTATTGCTTACATTGCCCTGAAAAATGCGGGCCTGATCGTCGCCGATGACGCCACCCTAACGGGTCTTGGTAATCTGCAAGCAAGCAGTAGCATCATCGCCTTAATCGGCATTGCCCTGACCGCAGCGTTGGTCACCAGACGCATCTCAGGAGCATTGCTATGGGGTATGTTAGTCACTGCCCTATTAGCTTGGATAACCGGCGCAGCGTCTTGGCCCCAGGGATTTTTTGAGATTCCCAAGGTGCCCACTAGTCTCGTGGGACAGGCCTTTAGCGGTGTCGGAGCGCTGTGGCGTGTCAACTTTTTAGATGCGGCGAGTGTCATATTCGTCTTACTGTTTGTCGATTTGTTTGACACGGTCGGGACCCTAGCAGGGCTGGGAGCACGGGCGGGTTATATCACCGAAGAAGGTAGCTTCCCAGGATCACAAAAGGCCATGATGGCCGATGCGGTAGGCACAACAGCGGGCGCTGTCATGGGAACGTCTACCGTGACCACCTATATTGAGTCAGCCGCTGGCATGGCCGCTGGCGGACGCAGTGGGTTTACCGCCATCGTGGTGGCCTTGATGTTTTGCGTTTCTATTTTGTTTATTCCGCTATTTGCCAGCATTCCTAGCTTTGCAACGGCCCCTGCCCTTCTCATAGTCGGAAGCTTGATGATGGCAGGTGTGCGGAATATCAAATGGGACGATCCAGCTGAGGCGATCGCCTGCTTCCTCACGATTATCGTTATGCCCCTAAGCTTTTCTATCGCAGAGGGCATCGCCATTGGCCTGATTGCCTACCCCATTCTCAAACTATGCCAGGGCGAGCGCAAAACGCTGAGTTGGGGCATGTGGGTACTTGCAGCCCTGTTTCTAGTTCGGTATGCGCTTAGCTAAATGCTTGGCTTGCAGAGACTTTTTTACGAAAGCTTCTTTTCGAAGGCTCTATTACGAAGGCTCTATTTCTTGTCCCTGTTCTTGTCTTTGGGTCATTTTCTGATTTGGCTCTTTAAGGTCCGCCTCCGCCTTGGAGGGCTTTTCAGCGACTGGCTTAACCAGCTGACGGGAGGGCTTCCGCGCACCCGACAATCGCTTAATCAACTGGGGAGTGGGGTCGTGCAGCAAATACACCAGCTTGGTCTCAATCTGCCAATCATTTTCGCCTAACGCCACTTCCAACTTGCCGTTTTTCTCAATCACCAGGGGCACCATATCGCTCGAACGAATCAGCTTATTAACCTGCTCACGTTGGGCCTCAATCGATTCGGCGGTGAACTCATAAACGCCCCTTTCTACCGCATCATCCGTAATAAACGTATTCCACCGTTTGACCGATAGGCGGGGCGTTCGCAAATCACCTCGACTTTTGGCCCCAGCCTCCTCTTCCTCAGTCCGAGGCAGTACAGCCACCACGCGCGGCGGCTGAAATTCTTCCTGGGCACGCTCAGCAATTACAGAGTTCACTTCCCCGTTGTTGGTAATGGCCAAAAATGTACCAATAGAACTTAAGCCCGCGTCCTCTAACATCTCACCGTTTAACGCCGAGCCCACATACACCTCAAAGCCTTCTTCCTCGGCCTGGGCACAAGCACTCTCATCGGTGTCAATCACCACAACCGATTCACCGCGATCTTTAAACAATCGTCCAATCGTCAGACCCAGGGCATTACAGCCCACAATCACCACACCCGTTGCGCTACTAGAGGTCACCCCCAGCAACTGGGCAAAGCTTCGCGCCGTTAGGCCCTGGGCGAACACCGTCATCATGATGGTTAAAAAGACTAGGGCCTTAATCGAATCACCACCGTTGATCCCGCGCTCGGTGAGCAAAATGGCAAACAGAGAGGCCACCGACGCCGACACAATGCCACGGGGCGAAATCCAACTCATAAACGCCTTCTGACGCCAGTTAAGATCGCTATTCCAAGTGCACACCAAAATATTGATGGGGCGCACCACCAGCATCAACACCAACACGGTGAGGACTGATCCCGGCCCCAATTCAAACACACTAGCAATTGAGAGATCCGCCGCCAGCAAAATAAAGAGCACTGACACTGAAAAGATCGTCAGCTGACCTTTAAATCGCCGCAATAGGCGTTCTTCAGGAATAGAAATTGCCCTAACAACCATGCCCGCTGCCACCGCCGCCATGAGGCCGGACTCACTTCGCACACTTTGAGCAAGACCATAAAGCCCCCAAATACCGGCTAGAACCACCAGATTACGCAGTTCCTCTGACAAGAAATCTGCCGTTCGCAGGAACAGTGCCATCAGCGCACCACCGCCCCCACCAATCAAGGCACCGATGCTTAACCGGGCAAGTAGACCACCAATCACAAACGTCGGATCGGTATCACCATTGAGAATGATATCGAGCACGACAACGGCCAAAATCGCCCCGACCGGATCAATCAGGACCCCTTCGCCTTCAAGCAGGGTAGAGACCTTGCGCTCGACCCCCACTTGCTTGAGTAATGGCGTCACCACAGTCGGGCCAGTGACCACCACCAATGAGGCGTACAAAAAGGCAATCGACCAGGGAAATTCACCTAGCCAATGGGCCGCGATACCCCCCCCCACCAGGGTAATGAAGGTTCCAATCGTAATCAGGTTACGCAGGCTACCGGAGACCTTACCAATTTCTTTGAGTTCTAGACTTAGGCCACCTTCAAAAAGAATTAGCGCTACACATAAGGAGACAATCACCTCTAAACCTACGCCCAAGGTTTGGGGCGCAAGCCAACCGAGGCCATCTGAACCTAGGGCGATCCCAAAAATCAGGAGCAAGATAATACTCGGCAACTTTAAGTAAGCTGCTAACACCTGCGCAGAGATCCCCGCTAAAACGGTGATCACAATTTGCAGCGTAATTTCGAAGGGCGCTTCCATAAACGATTGAAAGGCAGAAGGGTTTAGAGATCGAGCAAGTAAAAAGCGATCGTCAGATTTAGTTAAACGTTAATGTCTTTATCGTTTCAAACTTCAATTTTTAAAACGTGTTTTAAAGAGATTGTTTGCCATAGGCTCAGAAGATCAAGCATAGCGCTTCAGGCGAACACCGCAGCGAAAAGGCTTGGGGAAGAGCATCATCGGGACATCATTCTCATAGGCAGCTTGTGATGGCGAGCCTTTCATCGCGGATTGCCTTCGATAGCGAAGGCCTTTCATAGCGAACGACCTTTCATAGCGAGCTATAGAGGAATCTCGTCTACTAGGTCCGGGGTCAGCTGGCTAACTTCGCGGAGTAACCGAATAGGATCACTGGGTTGCGGCGCAGTGGGAGCTAAGGGCGGTACGGACGGATTAGAAAGGCGATCGCACCGCACATTAAAAAGACAGCAATCGCACAACCCTTTTTCAATCGCCACCTTTGGAAACTCACCCCGCGTGCGCATCTCACTGAGATCATTCGTAAACCGCTGTAAGTCTTTTTGAGTGCGCTGATGCTGAGCCGCACTATAGCTGAACCGGGAAAAACTCAGCTGATTGTCAGCCTGGGCATCACCGTCCGCATGACCGCCAGCAGAATCATCACTCTCAGCAGAATTATTCACAGCGGCCTCACTAGCAGTCACCAAACGAACGAACCAATAGGTCATCGAAAGCTGATCAGGCCTTAAGTCTGTCGTCTCGCACAATACGTATAAGTAAAGCCGCGTTTGCCAATCATCTTGCAACCAGCTTTCCAACGGTCGGCGCTGATGCGTTTTCCAATCAAAAATTTGGCCTTGCTGAGACGTACAAACCACTAAGTCGTACACGACTGTTAGCAAATAGTCATTAAACGCTAGCGTGCGACGATGCTCACTTTGGCTAAAGGCTCCCGTCAGTTGCCTCTCCGGTGATGCTTCCGCCGTCAATACATCCATGTCAGCATTACGCGCATCAGGCGTATCCGTTGTCGCAGCAGAAAGATATTCGAACACCTCAGGGGCAGCTTGGGCCAAGGCATTCATACTAGCGGCCATATCTGCATTAGCGCCCGCTAAAACCTCCACGGGTAAATCCAGGGCTCGCTGCTGCATCAGCAAGTGAAACTGGCTACCCCACTGCGTGGTGAGCTGCTGATCGTAGGTCGCAGGGCCAGAGAGCGCATCAAAAAAAACATGTTGATACTTGCGCCCGCAGGTATCTAGCAACTTGAGATGGCCTTGGGAGAGAGGCAGCATTGGCTAAACCGGATCCTTCGTCAACACAAACAAACTGCCCTGATTACCTCGCCCAATCCGCAGGTCTTCATCCAGATAGGTCACTTCCAACCAGCCCTGCTGACGACCAGCATCAATAGCAAAATCGATCCCCTGAAGCAAATTAAATTTGGCGATCGCCTCCAGCTTTTCAATATATTGGGGCACATCGCGATAACCCAGTGCTCGCTGTAAACCGAACACAGCGCGGTTAAACTGGACATTGACCCGCCTCTGACTGACTTGGTCTGGGGTGTCTCCAGGTGCAGGGACAAAACCAGCAACCACAGAGATTAGCCCGTCACAGTAGGGCAAGCTTGGCACCTCAGCAATGTTATAGATACGTGATTGGGCAGGCCGAACGCATTGATAAATCTTGCCCAGCCTGACGAAGGGAACTTTATCAATCCCCAATAACTCCTGACTGGTGGTGTAGAGCAACCGCCAATCGCCAGCCAATAGATCAGTCGCAGACAGTGGATTTGGGGTGGGGTTGAGCGCTTCGACGCGGGCGATCACACTGGCAATCGCCTGTTGGTCAGTCGCTGTGGCTAAAATGCCTCGGTTCTTAGATGCGATCGCCTCTCGTAATTCACGCTTCAAATCATTTGTGCTCAGCATAGATGCGATTCACTCAACCACAACAGAAAATATATTTTTAGAGATTGACACAATTTACACTTCGATGTAAGTGACGCAGTGGTAATGTAGTAAGTTATTAGACCGATTTTGTTAACCTGTAGCTTGGTTAATTCAGCTTAATGAGCAAATATTTCAACCCCTCCGTCCGCCAAATTCCCCGCAAGGAACCCGCTGGCGTTATTCCACTCCAGCGAGACTCTTCCATTCTAAATTGGTTAGAAGGCACTGGCAGGCTGATTCCCCGCGAACCCATCGACAGCATTGGCGACGAGCCTGAGCCCGAAGAGCTTGCAGACTTGATGGGAAATGATGACAAGGACGATGACGACGAAGATGATATGTCACTCGACGACTAGACCAGAAGACTAGGAAACTTGGTCATCGCCAGTTTTCAGAAAAGTTCTGAGTCTAACAAGGTTTGCAAAAGCCACAGGCACTGAATATACAAACACCGAAGTCTTCATTCGGCAGCTCCGAGCAGACTCAATCAATCAGGATGAACAGAGAATACCTCTTATGTGCTTTGTGCCAAGTTCTACCAAAAAGCAGCGCATAGAGTGCATTCTTACTGGCCCCATTCTCCATTCGCTCGTTATTCGAACGTCACTAAATCAATAAACTGGCTAGCGACTCTAGCCAGTTTTCAATGTATCATTTTATACGAGAGCAATGAACTTGTGCCACTCCCTAGTCTGTAGCTATTAACGCTTACTCAGGGGGCAGGGGGAAAATCGTCACAGAGCAGAACCATGAGATCCGTGCCTGCAAAGAATTTAATGGAGTTTTTTGCAGACAGAATGGCAAGTCTCTGATATGCTCACACAAAATCCACTAAATCGGCCAGGCAGTTCAGTTAGCGCTGCTAGCCATTCAGTGGGAATTAGGTTCATTGGCTTGTATTAAAGCTTGTCGCTAGTAGGTGTGATGAACTCACCATATAAGGTGGACGTTCTAAGAAGCGTCTCCGTACACCAAGTGACATATTTAATGTCCTGATATTCTACGTATGGCAGTGAACAGGAGATTATAGCCACTATTTTTCTGCAAAAGTTGTAGAAAAATTGTGAGATAACGTCGTACAATCGACGTCGATAGCCATTAGGTATATATACCGAAGGGCACTAAAATCTAGCCAACAATGAGTAAGTCCCATAGAGATTTGAGGCAACCGCTGCGGCCAGGCGTCCCATGCTGGTCAAGGTACTGACATCACTGGATTACGGGAACAAGCCCCCAAACAAGTTTGCCGAACCTTGTAGGCTTCCAGTGAAAAATGGGAAAGGTGTGTGGTAAGTGAAGGAAAAGATATCGTGGATGCTAGGTTTTCATCAAAGTCGTCAGGCCTCTCAGGGACAACACTTTCAACTATTTTGGCCGTTTGCCTTTTAGTCTCAGCAATCGGATTAGACAAGGCCGCTGGTCGCGCATTTGGCTTTGGAGTAGACAGCCTCACCGTACCGTTCGTCATAGGTACGCTGTTCTCCGCGATCGCAGGCTTTATCGCACTCCCTATTTTGCGTCAGCTAAAAGCTGCACAGTTTATTAGGGAAGACGGGCCTAAAGCCCACCTCAAAAAAGCAGGCACCCCCACAATGGGCGGTATCTTCTTCATTCCAGCAGCGGTTCTCACCGCGCTAGTGCTGACAGGATTTTCCACCGCAACTATTGCCGTGTGTGCCTTAGCCCTTGCCTACGCCAGCATCGGTTGGTTGGATGATTGGCAGGTTATGCGCCGCCGTTCTAACAAAGGCATTTCTCCTAAAATGAAATTGGGGCTTCAAATTGGCTTTGCCGCTGCCTTTTGCCTCTGGGCTGCTGGCTCACAAGTCACTGGCATAACGTCTGCGGACATCACAACGGTTGCATTGCCCTTAGGCCTTACCCTTCCCTTAGGTCTTTTATTTTGGCCCTTAGCCGGGTTTGTATTGGTGGCCGAAAGCAATGCGACAAACCTGACCGACGGCGTCGATGGATTGATGGGCGGCGCGGGTGCCATTTCCTTACTGGGCTTGGGCATTTTGATTGCTCCAACGCACCCTGACCTAATGGTCTTTTGCGCTGCACTTAGTGGTGCCTGCATCGGATTTTTGGTTCACAACCGCAACCCCGCCAAGATATTTATGGGCGATACCGGCTCTTTGGCTTTGGGTGGTGCATTAGCCGCCGTCGGTATTCTCAGTGGCAACCTGTTTGGCCTCCTGATTGTGACGCTCCTGTTCTTTGCAGAGACACTCTCAGTTATCCTTCAGGTCGGCTATTACAAAGCCACTAAGGGCCCCGATGGGAAAGGAAAGCGACTTTTCAAGATGGCACCTTTGCATCACCACTTCGAGCTATCCGGCTGGAGCGAACTTCAGGTCGTTGGCGTGTTCTACATTGTTAGCGCCATGCTAATTACAGTGGCAGTCAGCACATTGGGCTAAGCTGCAACCCACTTCCACAAACCACATATGCATCCCAAAACCACATATGCGTCTCAAAGGGAGGTCCTGAGGCCTCCCTTTTTTGATAGCCATTTCTACACCTTAAGGTTCTACACTTAGGCCAAGTTAAGGCCAGCCATAAGAGAGGCCTAGCAATTTTGCTAGGCCTCTCTCAATTAGTCTCAATCAATGGAGCTGACGGGAGTCGAACCCGTGTCCGCCCTAAGTAATCACGTACCGCTCATTCACAGGTATAGCCTTTCTAACCCTCAAGGCGGGAGTTTTCCATTATCCCGGAAACAGGATGCTTCGGTGAAAGTCTTAGCTGACGCACCCATCGAAGGAAGTTTGCCAGAGCATCCGTTGGGGGTTTAGTCCGGGCTGATTAACGGAGTCACAGCTCAGACGCTCGAACCTATAAGAGGTTGTTAGGCAGCAGCTACAAGAGCGCGCTTACGAGCAAAAGGTACGATGTCGTTTGCATGTATCTTTAAGTTTGAGTCTTTATTTACAAGGGTTGACTCACCCTTGACCTGAATCACAACACGACTTTCGTTAAAACGTCGAAACCGTTTCAGCCCCGTGTGGACATATATTATAGCGCTCGCACTGTTTTCTTGCATTTAGGTGTTACTGCATGCAAATACAGTCTTGTTTATAGGTCGTATCATCTTTCATAAACTGCATCAGTCATGTTTTAACCTATAATATTTTCTTAAGCTTAGTTAATAAAAACCCTATTTATTTAGCACTTCACAGCGTTCGTTCAGACGCCGGGTAGCCAGCTGATGTAAGGGGTTGTGTGCTGTGACGCACACAAAAAACGCCCAGACAACACGACTAGACCAGACGCAAGACATCAGCCGACCAACCGTCTTAAGCACATGGACTGACGCACATAGGCGTTGGTTACGGCAGGGTTCCGCCAATAGAAAAGAAGGTTAACGCAATGAGCACCACTAACGACAACGGCACGAGCAAGAGCACTGCCAGCGCCCGCACTCGCAAGAAAGCAAGCGCCTCCGCTGCTGCTGGCGAAAGCAAGAAAGCTGAACCTGCCAAGAAGGGTGGCTTGGTAAAAGCCCCTAAAAATGAAATTATCGAGCTGCAGGACCAAGTCCGTGCGGTTGAATCTGACACACTGCCCAACCATCGCCCCATTGAGCTTAGCGAAATTGCTGTGGTTGATTCACTCTCTTCAGCAGGCATTCGTCCTGTGATGTCAGATTCCTTCGAAGTTGCTACCACTGAGACGCTACCGGGCCACCGTCCCGTTGCTGTCAGCACGCTAGATATTTCTGACTTGGATGTATTGCCCGGTCATCGTCCTATTGCGAGCAATGATATTGACGAAGAGCCTAGCACCTTGATGGGTTACCTCGACTAGGACTCGTCAACACAGGCCGAGGCAGTCAACAAGGCAATAAAGGCCCAAGCAATAGATTTTGGAAAAAGAGGGCGATCGCCCTCTTTTTTTATGCCAACCTATTGAGGGACATAGCGTGGCAAAGCCACTGAACAAAACCGAAAACCGAGAAAATCCACCGATAAAGTAGGTCTAAAATCTCGGGAAACATGGGGAAACGAACTCAGATGAATCCCTTTTCCAAGCAACGTGGCGCTACTATCTTTATTTTTCAGCTCTTTTGGTCTGTTGGGCCTCCTTGGCACTGCATTTTGGATATGGATGCTCTATGAGTGCATTCAATCTGGCCGGGCGGGTCAGCAGTGGCTATGGCTCTTGATTTTTCTGAACGTCATCGGTGCGGCTTTGTATTTTGTGACGCAGTGGTTGCCAGCCCATCCCAACTTTTTGGGATGGGCTGGCCTTTTTAATCGTAGAAAGATGCGCGATCGCCTTTGGCAGGCCGAAGCCGATGCCAAAAACATTGGCAAACCAACTCAGTACATAGCGCTGGGTAATCTGCTCTTTGAGATGAAACAGCCCCAAAAAGCGACTGAAGCCTTTCAACAAGCCCTTGAGCAAGAACCTGAAAACACTAAAGCACTGTGGGGAGCCGCCCAAGCCGCCAGCAATCAGGAAAAGTACGCCGAAGCAAAAGAGCATTTGGAAACCTTGCTAAAGGTCTCTCCCGAGTTTGCCTATGGGGAAGCCTCAATGGCCTATGGCGAAATGCTATATCGCACAGAAAACTACGACCAAGCAGCCACCCATTTAGAAACCCATCTCAAAAACTGGACCAGCCCAGAAGGGTACCTCATACTGGCGACTATCCAGCAAAACAATCAGGCCAATCCAGCGGCAGCCCGCAAAACCCTGGAAACAATGGTGATCAAAATCAAAGGATTCGTACCGTTTCAGTACCGCAAAAATGAGCACTTCATCCGACAAGCTGAACGCAAGCTAAAAGCACTGCCCAGGCACCCCAGCACCTAGGCAAAACCAGCACCTAGGCAAATCCGGCACCGCAGCCAGCCAAGGAATCACAGGCTCAAACGCCTAAGGCACAGACCTCAGCTTGTACGGAGGCCGAGCGATGGAGCCCATATTCGATACCAGCGGCGACGGCCTGATAGGACGCTTCCAAAATATTCATGGAAACGCCAATGGTTGACCAGCACTGATCGCCATTGCTGGACTCAGCTAAAACGCGAATTTTAGCGGCGGTGCCTGCCTCACTATTGAGAATTCGGACCTTGTAGTCAGTCAGATAAAACGTATTGATAATCGGGTAAAACTGC
>JBCDAG010000239.1:0-11485 GCA_039186165.1 Cyanobacteria bacterium P01_F01_bin.53 | reverse complement strand
TGCGACGACGAATATGGTCCGGATTACGGGCGTATCGATGACTCATCAGAGGCGCAGGGGCTCACTACCATACTCCTTTCCTAACCTTGTTTCGCAACCTTGACTACTGCGACGTAACCTTAACTTGGCACCCATCCCTAAGGGCTATAGATCAGGGTCTATTGATTTGACTATTAAGCCGGGGCTTTGCGTTCGGCAATGCGTAGTTTGGCTGAGCGTGATCGCTTATTTTCCCCAATCTCCTCTTTCGTTGCCACCAGAGGCTTTTTGGTAATAATCTGCAACCGCTCATCGCCTCTGTAGGCATACTTCACAATCCGATCTTCCAGGCTATGGAAGCTGATAATCGCGAGCCGTCCACCAGGATTTAACCAGTCGGGCGCCGCCGCCAGCAGCTCCTTTAATACCGTCAGTTCTCCATTCACCGCAATTCGCAGTGCCTGAAAGGTTCGCGTTGCCGGATGAATTCGCCCATGGCGTGCTTTTGCGGGGTAGGCACCTGCGACTTCCCAGGCCAATTCCGTCGTGGTGGTAAAGGGGCGTTTTTCAACAATTCGCCGGGCAATTCGCCGCGACAGCCGCTCCTCGCCATACTCATAAATCGTATCGGCAATCGTCTTCTCATCCCAATGGTTCACAATTTCCTCAGCCGTCAGCGCTTGGGTGTCATCCATGCGCATATCCAGCGGAGCCTCCTGGCGAAAGCTAAAACCGCGCTGGGCCTGATCTAGCTGGGTAGAACTCACGCCAATATCGGCCAAAATACCGTCAAATTTACCCACTCGATCCAAATCCTGGGGCTTAAATTTGGAAAAATTCGTGTGGTGAAACGTCACGCGATCGCCATAGTCAGCCAGGCGTGCCTTTGCCGCCGCCAACGCCTGCAAATCTTGGTCTAGGGCCACTAGCTGCACCTCTGGCGCAGCCTGCAATATCAGTTGGCTATGGCCGCCGCCGCCCACGGTCGCATCGAGGTATCTGCCCCCCGGCTTAACCCGTAGGCCCTCCATCACTTGCCCACTGAGCACAGGAATATGGAAAAAAGGCTGCTCGACACTGGCCTGGGCGCTGCCATTGGCCTGGGCACTGCCATTGGATTGGTCACTGTCACTGCATTGAGCGATATCAATGGCTTGGGCACTGGTGCCTGGGACATGGGCATTGATGCCGTCTTCGGGTCTGTCTTCGGACATATGTTCAAAGCCCACATCTGTGGTTCTAAGGACCAATTACTTGAGGCATTGTCCTATAATTCAGGGGCAATTATGTGTCGTACACCGTTGAATCTTGAGAGTAAACGTATAACAATACAAATAGTAAAGACTACACGTTAAACCACCACTCGGTAACTAATGGCTACGCTGCAAACCAAGACCGAACCCATGGTAATCAACATGGGGCCACACCATCCGTCTATGCACGGTGTGCTCAGGCTGATTGTCACCCTCGACGGGGAAGACGTCATCGATTGTGAGCCGGTCATTGGATACCTGCATCGCGGCATGGAAAAAATTGCCGAAAGCCGCACCAATGTGATGTTCGTGCCCTACGTGAGTCGCTGGGACTACGCGGCAGGCATGTTTAACGAGGCGATCACAGTCAACGCCCCTGAAAAACTAGCCGACATTAAAGTGCCTAAGCGCGCCAGCTACATCCGCATGATTATGCTGGAGCTGAACCGCATTGCCAACCACCTGCTTTGGCTTGGCCCTTTCTTAGCCGACTGTGGCGCCACCACCCCCTTCTTTTACATTTTCCGTGAGCGCGAGCTGATTTACGACCTGTGGGAAGCGGCCTCTGGGGCTCGCCTAATTAACAATAACTACTTCCGTGTGGGCGGCGTTGCAGCCGACTTGCCCTACGGATGGATTGATAAGTGCGAAGACTTCTGCGACTACTTCATGCCCAAGATCGATGAGTACGAAAAGCTCATTACCAATAACCCTATTTTCCGCCGCCGCGTAGAAGGTGTCGGCACCATGTCTCGCGAGGATGCGATCAACTGGGGTTGCTCTGGTCCTATGCTGCGGGCCTCCGGCGTGAAGTGGGACCTGCGCAAGGTCGATCATTACGAGTGCTACGACGAGCTGGACTGGGAAGTGCAATGGGCGACTGAGGGTGACTGCTTCGCTCGTTACATGGTCCGCATGGGCGAAATGCGCGAGTCGGTAAAAATCATCCGTCAGGCCATGAAGCAACTACCGGGGGGGCCTTTTGAGAACCTGGAAGCCAAGCGCATGATGGAAGGCCCCAAGTCCGAGTGGAATAGCTTCGACTATCAGTTTGCGGGTAAGAAAATTGCACCCACCTTCAAAATCCCTTCGGGCGAGCACTATGTGCGTGTAGAAACGGGCAAGGGCGAGGTTGGCGTCTACATCATTGGTGAAGATAATGTCTTCCCATGGCGCTGGAAGATTCGGGCAGCGGACTTCAATAATCTGCAAATTTTGCCCAACTTGCTCAAGGGCGTAAAGCTGGCGGATATCATGCCGATTCTGGGCAGCGTTGACATCATTATGGGCTCTGTCGATAGATAGACTGTAGGTGGTTAGTCGGCACAAAGCATAAAGAGCGGTGGCACGAATACATTGCCACCGCTCTTTATTGTTCATGGTTCCTCGGGAGAAATTAGACGAACACTGCTTGAAGAAGTATCTGTTTAGAATCACCACACATCGAAACCCACCCCAGCAAGATTAAAGCATGGGCACTGCAAGCTGTGTTTTGCCTTGGTGGGAACGGTGAGTCAGGTCCATTAATAACTGAGAGTACACGCCTTCATCCATGCCAGGAGCACTCTCTTTGCCCGCATCAATGCAGTTCACCCAGTGGTCTACCACCCGAATAAAGGGGGCAATGCGGCCATCGGCAAACACTTTGGGAAAGGCTAAATTTTCGGGGACGGGAATTTCTTTTAGCTCGCCGCCTTGCTCGCTAAAAAAGACTTTAAAACCGTTGACGTAATCGGTTTGGCTAGGGTTACCAATCACCAAGGTGCCTTTGTCGCCATACACTTCGATAAAGTGGCCACGTCCAGCATAGCTGACGGCACTGAGGGTGATTTGGCACAGCGTCTTATCGGCAAGGACCAGCGAAATCGCACACACATCATCAGAGTCCACCGGCTTGAGTTCCCCCGTGGCGGGGTCAGGCCTTGTAGGGATAGAGGTACTGAGAGTGGCGCTGATTTCGGCGGCGGGTCCAAATAACCAGTTCACATAGTCAAAGGTGTGGGAGCCAATGGAGCCGAGGGCACCGCCACCTTGGCTTTTTTGGGCATACCAGTTCCAGGCCCGTTCAGGGTTGGCGCGGCTAGAGGCGAGCCAGTCAATTTTCACCAGGCGCTTTTGGCCTACGATGCCGCTGGAGAGAAGCGCGGCGAAGTGCTGCCAGGCGGGAATAAAACGAAATTCAAAGTCGGGGACAACAATAACGTTATTTTCTTCGGCGAGCTGCTGGAGGTGCTTGGCTTCACCGACGGAGAGGGTGACGGGCTTTTCGAGGAGTAAATGCTTGCCTGCTTTGATGATGTCGCAGGCCATTTCGTAGTGGGCGAAGGGTGGGGTGGCGAGGGTGACGGCCTGGACAGCAGGGTTGGTGAGGATATCTGCAAGCTGGTTTGTGGCCATGCCAATGCCACACTCATTAGCGACGGCTTGGGACTTAGCCAAGTCACTATTCCACACGGCGACCACATCCGTCCGGTGATGGGCCGCTAACCCAGGAATATGAACCTTTTTGCCAAATCCCGTGCCGATAACGGCTACCCCAATCTGTGCCATACACCTACCCAACGCTCTCTTAACCGGTGGCCACTAAAAGCATACAGGAATAGCCGTCAGGACTGGTTCACAGCATTTAGGGCATTAGGCTTTGGTCAGCAAAAACTGACCGTTGCCGTTGTACTCACCATCGCAGGTAGCAAAAATGGTGCCGAGCAATAGCAAGTAGAACCGCCACATACGGCGGAATCTGGCATAGTCCATACCGTAGTCCAGATCTTTGATCTCAGATTGGCTGGCGTCAAAACGATTGAGCCAAGCAGTGAGGGTTTTATGGTAGTTGATGCCGTTTAGGTACCAGCGTTTAATGGTTTTAAGGTCGCGATCGCAGCTCGGAACCGCATCATAATTCCAATACCGTCCATGGGGGAAAATATACTTGTGGGTAAACCCAGACGACATGTGATTCGGCGTTCGCACCGTAATAATGTGAATAAAGACCTTCCCCTGCTCAGTGACCATAGAGGCCAGTTTGCGAAAGGCTCTGGTTAAGTTGCCGACATGCTCGAACAGGCCAAGGGTCAAAATCTTGTCGAACTTTTCAGGGAAGGTAGCATCGTTCAAATCGCCTTCGTACAGGGTGAATCGCTCGTCGCTGAGATAACTGTTAGGGTCCTGCATTTTGTCGCGAATAAAGTCACATTGTTCATGGCTCAGATTTAGGCCCGTACATCGAACATTGGGAAATTTTGACAGGATATAGTTGGGCACACAGCCCCAGCCACAGCCAAGATCGAGAAGGTTATCGCCATCTTGAATCTCTAGCCGTTCGATGACCTGATCGATCATCTGCATTTGGCTCTCTTGTAGGTCAGCGGCACCGCGCTCCCAAAGACCCATGCTGTATTTGGGGTAAATGACATCCCAGTGTCCCAGCATATGGTTAAACAGTTCCTGGGGACGGTTGTACTGCGCAGCCATCAGGTCATTAGCGCCTTCGGCCACCTGATCGGTTTCGGTGAGGACCCATTCATAGGGCGCTAGCAACCCTGGCAAATAGCGGAACAACAGCGGCATCGTGGCGTGTATGGCTGCGCGCATCACGCCATCGGGTATTTCTAGGCCATTAATGTAGGCTTCGGCGATCGCCATGTGGGCAGCGTTTCCAAGGCGGCTAATCGCCCGCGTTATTTTATACGTAGCAGCGTGTTTATTCTGAACATCCCCCGCTAAGCGGTAGGCTGACTCGGATGGGCTATCGAGGGCTACAAGTCTGTCTGAAGAAGTCATGAGACTGTACCTGCAAATATTAAGTGGTGTTTTAATGCATCGTGTTCTCTCCCCACATGCTCAAAGTGTAGTCAGCCAGTTTGAAAAGGAATATAAGTTTTCTAAAGGATGCCGTCGCTAGCGCTTTGGAGCAAAGAGTCTTTACACTAGAGGCATGAACAAAACCGAACAAATTCTCTCTGCCATACCGGGTAATCCCTTCGTAGGACTGCAAAAAGCGGACGCGCTTTGGCAGGCTTATAAAGCGGGCGATCGCACTATTCCCAACGTCATCACCGAAAAGGCCCAGCCATTAGACGCTGTCGCCTATGACGTGGCCATTTGTGGGGGCACGCTGGGAATTTTGCTGGGAGCGGCGCTAGTGGCCAAGGGCTGGAAGGTAGCACTGCTAGAGCGGGGCATATTGCGCGGGCGCGAGCAGGAGTGGAATATTTCGCGGCGGGAGCTGGAGACCTTTGTGAGCATGGGTCTGCTGAGTGAAGAGGAATTGGCACGGGCGATCGCATCCCAATACAATCCGGCTCGCATCACCTTTACCGGTGGCCCAGAACTCTGGGTAAATGATGTGTTGAATATTGGCGTAGATCCAAAGTATTTACTTGAAACCCTCAAACAAAAGTTTCTCGCCAGCGGCGGCACCCTCCTCGAAAAAACGCCCTTTCAGTCCGCGACGGTACATCCTAACGGGGCCAGCATTCAAACGAGCATTCAAACGCCAAAGATAGAAACTGCGAAAAGAACAGAGCCAGAAACAGAACTAGAAACAGAACCTCCGATTACGGCCCGGCTGCTGATAGACGCAATGGGCCACTTTTCTCCTATTGTTCAGCAAGCCCGTAAAGGCAAGCGCCCAGATGCCGTGTGCATGGTGGTGGGCACCTGCGCAAAAGGGTACGACAATAACGAAACGGGCGATCTGATTGCATCGTTTACCCAGATTCAAAAGCAGTGCCAGTATTTTTGGGAGGCATTCCCCGCCCGCGATGGTCGCACCACGTATATGTTCACCTATCTAGATGCCCACCCGAGTCGGCCTAGCCTAGAGGAGATGTTTGAAGACTATCTGACGCTGCTGCCCGAGTATCAAAAAGTCTCTCTCGAACAGCTAATTTTCGGTCGCGCCCTGTTTGGCTTTTTCCCTTGCTACAAAGACAGCCCTTTGCAATACGCGTGGGACCGGACCCTGGCCGTGGGTGACAGCAGCGGCAGTCAGTCGCCCCTGAGCTTTGGTGGATTTGGTGCCATGGTGCGCCATTTGGAGCGCCTGACACGGGGAATTGATGAGGCGCTCAAAGCAGACTTACTCGATAGCAAAGCCTTGGGGCGGCTTCAGCCCTATCAGCCGAACTTGTCCGTGACTTGGCTCTTCCAAAAATCTATGAGCGTTGGGGTGAATCAAAAGCTCGCACCCAACAAAATCAACGAAGTGCTCTCCACTATTTTTGCCGATATGGAATCCCTGGGAGATGAGGTTTTACGCCCCTTCTTGCAGGACGTGGTGCAGTTTCCTGCCCTGGCAAAAACGATGCTGCGAACCTCGGTGCGGCACCCGGCGCTAGTGGCGAGTATTTTGCCCCAGGTTGGAGTGGGGTCCGTGGCGAGCTGGATGCGCCACTTTGTAAGCTTGGGTGGCTACAGCGCACTCAATACCATGCAAAGCACGGTGGATATGCGCAAAACATCCGATAAAAAACAATACTACGCAGACCGTTGGCGCGAGGCTCTAAAGTACGGCTCTGGGGCAGATTACGATTAAAAGAAAGGGCTAAAAGAAGCGATTAGAAGAAAAGGGCTTAAAGAAGCGATTAGAAGAAAAGGGCTTAAAGAAGCGATTAGCAAAAACGATTAGAAGAAAAGGGCGACGGCCAAGAAAGGACTGAGGCATGTGCAGGTGAGCACAGCCACCATCAGAGGAATTTGCTTTTGCGAGTAGCTGAGGGTGCGCCTGAGCACAAACACAGAGCTGAACAAGACAACGGTAAATGCGAGAAAACCCGCAAAGGTTGCTGTACCGCCGTGGGAATACAGGCCAGCCCCAGCATCTAATGTGTTTTTAGCCTGGAGCGCTTCGCGGGTGAGTGCAGAAACACCGGCGGCCACCAATACGGCAACAAAGGACAAAATGCCTGATAACACGTGCTTCATGGAGGTTGTCATAGCTATTTTCCGAGGATAAAACCTGAGCAACTACAATTGATTTATTTGAGCAGTAGCTTAACCTTCCGATCTGCGGGTAACTAGCGTGTAATCACTCATTTGCGTCCGATCAATCATGACTGTACACAATCGGTACAACCAGGAAATACAACATAAAACTCAACATAAACAACGGGCCTAAAAACACGCTTAATTAAACACACTTAAACAAACACACCTAAAAAAGAAGGAGCGATCGCGTTTAATTAAGTGCGATCGCCCCCTTCACTCACAGGCCCGGCTAGGCCAGATACAGGATCGGCTTAATGCACATGCGTAGCCGCCGTATCACCATTGTGATGTTCCTCAAGGTGTGCGCCTAAGGCATTGTGGTCCCAGTCACTGGTGAGGTCCCTAAAGGAGGCATGAACGTGGTTAGAGGCCACCTCACTCACAACACCAAAGGTATTGGACTGGAGTAACTCCACCAGATAGCGATCGCTTTGAACACGGACATAAAAGTCCGCTTGCTCATCTTCAATGTCACCAAACCACCACACGCGAGAAGTGGCTAAGTCCGCCTTCACAGCGTCCAAATCGACCACGTGATTGGCCTGCAACTGCAAAAACTCCAGCGCAAATTCCCACAGCAAGGATTGTTGCAATTCACTCAGATCAGTGATCGCAATCCCTTCTGGCTCGCCTTCTAAATAGCTATCGGCATCTAAAGGCACATCCGCACCCCCAGCCAACACAACATCGGGTAGCTCTGACCAAGCCCCCATTGCAAGGGTGTCTTCATCTAAAGCCTGTAAGAAAGAGCGACCTAGCCAAGCCTCACGGTGCAGCATTTGCTGACCCTCTTGGGATTGCCAGCGAGGATAAGGCGTGGTTTCACCTTCTGGGACGGCGGGGCTCTCAGGCACGATGGTGGGGCTAGAGCCGAAGAACATTGGCAGGGCATTAACCACTGGCGCTTCACCTGCACCGCCAAAGGTGAGGTTTAGGCTGAGGTGGTGACCCTCAAAGCGGAGGCCCCAGGCCTCCATAGAACCGGGCTCCCCAAAGAACGCAATGTAAAAGTCAGGGGCATTGCGACTTGGCGGGGGTGGCCAGTCGGCCACCAAAGGACTCCCCACCGTCGGATAGTTTTCCGGATCGGCGCGATGGGCATTCTCCATCTCTTCAATCAGCCATTCATTGTTCATGGTTTGAATGGCGCGAGAATAGCCTGCACCACTAAAGCCTTTCATCAACAAATTGTTCAGGGCAATCTTTTGGGGTGTATCCAGATCGGCGAAGCGCAGTACAAACTCTTCTTTACAACGAGCGAGTACGTAGCAAAAATCGCGGGTACGGTAGGGATCGTCAAAGGGTAAAACAACGGTTTCCAGTTGCTCTTCACTTAGCAGATCCAAAAAACCCTGAACAGAATTAGACAGTTCTTGGTAGCGCACATCCTGAAGCGACTGGGTAATTTCAAGATCAGAATCGTCAAAGGCAATCTCGCCAATGGCAATCTCGTCAGGGGAAATCACATCAGAGGCGGTCCGAACAGCTGAATGAGTGTGGAGATCATCAGCGTGAACCGGGCCTGCCTTTACCGCATTGTTGCCCACCAGCAACAAAGATGCAGTCGTGAGCAAACAGGCGAGTGGTCTTGAGAAAGGGGGCTTTTTCATCCTCACAGGCACCTAATTATAGTTAATTCAGTTGTATATATTCAGCTGTGTGTAGCGTAGTAGTTTTTCAGCTGCTTTAGCTTGCACCCAATTGTTCAAGACAACTGTTGCAAAGACCTATTCAAACAAAAGATCTATACCAATCAAAGACCCACTTCAATAGAAGGTCTCATCTAGAACAATACAGCTATTGTTACAGACGTCGTTACATTCAGCAACAGATAAAACAGCCGTATCAAACAGCTATGTAACGGCTAAGGGAGCATTCCCCGCCCACTAATAGTTATATCCCGTGTTGTTCAGGCTACAAAGCTTTTTAAAGAACTGTAATGGATTGTATGGGATTCACAACATTCTGTTCAGAGGGCTGTTACGAGGATGGTTTTAGATTGTTGGATATTGTCACCTTAGAGGTAAAGTATCTGTTGAAGTCTTTAGAACTAGCGTAGTCGAATGCGTAAATAAGACTATATTGTTGATTGTTGTTATTTTTTATTTATATTTTGCGATTGAGGTTGAAGAATTGGCCCAAAAAATGAAATAACGGAGAAATACAACATTTTTTGGAGGATGGGCGATCAACACTTGGTCAACACTTGGGCCATCCCAACTGGACCAGTTAAGCCACGTGTAGATCTGGCTTGCTTTTTAGTAAACGGGTGTTACGTTTAGTAAGATGCCCCTTCTCCCCGCTGCTCCATGCCTCCGGTGCAAAGGATCCTGATACTCGCTGCTAATCCGTTAGAGTCGTCCAAGTCGCGCTTGGATGAGGAATTATGCGAGCTTGAATCGGTATTAAAGCGGGCCAAACAACGCGATCGCTTCGACATCCGCTCGCAGTACGCCACCTGCCCGGATGATATTCAGCAGGCACTACTCGACTACAATCCGCAGATTGTGCACTTTTGCGTTCATGGAGCTGGTGGCGATCGCACCAAAGGGCTCATTTTTGCTGATGAGCAAGGTGAGGGTCAGGTTGCCACTGCCCAGGATCTGGCGGATTTGTTTGAGCTATTTGCCGATCAGGTGAAGTGTGTGGTGCTCAATGGTTGCTATGCAGAAGGGCAGGCGGCGGCGATCGCGGAGCACATTGATGCGGTGGTTGGGGTGACTCAGCCGATGGGCGATGCAGCGGCGAGCCGCTTTGCGGAGGGGTTTTACCGGGGTCTAGGGGCTGGGAAGGATGTGGCGTTTGCCTGTAAGTTAGGGCGCAATGCGCTGGAGTCGCAGGGGATTGCGGCGGCGCAGATTCCGGTGTTGAAAAAACGACCCTATTCCTTACAGGAACGCTCCGCGAACGACTCCGCTCAGGGTCCGGGTGGGATTCAACCGCAACCGAAGCCTGAGCGGAGTCGAAGGCTGGCTGGGGTGACCGAGGGCGAGAATACCAAGAATGAACCTCCCATAGAGGAAAAGCAAGCCCCCACCCGAAAGGTTTCGACTGAACCAGACACGCCCACAAAACGATCGCGCATATTCATCAGCTACAAGCGTGATGTCGCCCCGGATGAGACGGTGGCACGGGCAATCTGCCTAGCCTTGCAAGCACATCATGATGTGTTTATCGATCGCAAGATGCCAGCGGGGACGCCTTGGGCGGAGCGGATTGAGGCAGAGCTGAAGGCGTCGGATGTTTTGATTGTGCTGCTGTCGGCGCATTCGGTGAAAAGCGAGATGGTGGAGCATGAGGTGGAGCTGGCCTATCGCTTCGCCAGAGAACCAGAGGCGGAGGGCAGGCCGCGTATTTTGCCGGTGCGGCTGGGCTATCGCAGGCCGTTTCACTATCCGCTGAGCCATTATTTAGACCCGCTGAACTGGGCGATGTGGGATGAGGAAGGCGATACTGAGCGGCTGATTGATGAATTGGAAAGGGCGATCGCAGGGGAGCCCCTTTCCATTACAGAGTCCCAAAAGGCTGACCTCCTGCAACCGGCGGCCAGCGATGAGGCGATTCCCAATCCGGTGCCGTCGGCGCAGCCGGTGCCGTTGGAATCGCCGGATCAGGGCACGATGGCGCTGGCGTCACAGCTCTACATTCAGCGAGCGGAAGATGACCGGGGGCTACGGGCCGTGGCGGCGCAGGAGGGCACCGTGATTATTAAGGGGGCCAGGCAGATGGGCAAAAGCTCACTGCTGAACCGGATGATTGCGAGCGCGGTGGCGCAGGATCAGCAGGTCGTGTTTCTCGATTTTCAGCTGTTTGATCAGCCTGCGCTAGAAAATCGGGAGCGCTTTTTCCGGCAGTTTTGTACTTTTTTGGCCGATGAGCTGGAGTTACCGAACCGGCTCAATGACTTTTGGGATGATGATTTGCCGTTGCCCAAAATTTGTGAAACCTACATGCGGCGCTATTTGCTCAAGTCGCTGGATGGGCCGCTGGTGCTGGCGATGGATGAGGTGGACCGAGTGCTGAATACGGGCTTTCGCTCGGACTTTTTTGGCATGTTGCGCAGCTGGCATAATAAGCGGGCGATGAGTAAGCTATGGCGCAGGTTTAGCCAGGTGCTGGTGATTTCGACTGAGCCCTATCAGCTAATTGAGGATTTGAATCAGAGTCCTTTTAATGTGGGGCAAACGCTGCGGCTGCAAGATTTTACGTTGGCGCAGGTGGCGGAGCTGAATGGCAGGCATGGCTCTCCGCTGGGTGAGGGTGAG
>JBCDAG010000238.1:0-11505 GCA_039186165.1 Cyanobacteria bacterium P01_F01_bin.53 | reverse complement strand
TACCAATCCCATGCAGAATCTGTTGCAGCGTATACGCCTTCTCGTCATACCCAAAATAAAAAATGTTCTCGGCATAGTGCGTATCCACCCACCAGCCCCGCAAATAATTCAGCAGCGTCGTCTTCCCCGTGCCGCCCATACCCCGAAGCAGCAGCACATTATGCTTCAGCAACGCCTTCTCTATTTTTAATATCTCCAAATCCCGCCCCACAAAGCCAAACGTCGGCGCAGCAAACCGATACTGCCCGTCCTGCGCCTCGTAATACGCCTCTTCCTCCTCAGCGGTAAAAGGCCGCAAATTCAAATCCACCGCCCCATTGGCATACACCACCGGCAGCATCCAATCCTCCAACCGCACCTGCATATTAAAATGCGCCCGCCGTGCCTTCCGCGCATACAGCTCATACCGCCCCCGCTGAATCGCCTTCACCACATCCCCCTGAGCAAATAGCTGCGCGTACAGCGTCTCCATCAATATCCTCGCCGCACTCACCGTCACGCTGTAGCCCATCGCCACCACCACCTGCATCCCCGCCGCCATCAACCGAGACCCCAAACTCGTCTCCTGCGCCGCCAGCCCTTCACCCGTTTCCCCTTCACCCTTTCCCCCTTCACCCTTTCCCTCTTCACCCTTTCTCCCTTCCCCGCCATCCCCACTTAACTGTTTCCCCGACTGGCACGCATTCAACAAACACACCGGAATCCGCTGATGGTTCAACAGCTGCGCCAGCTCCCCCGCCTCCACCAAATCCATCTGCCCCTTGGCCTCACCCTCAAAGCTCAAATACGCCCGCACGCCTTCAAAGGGCTGAAAATCCTCCCGACCATAGCGCTCCGTATCAATCAGCCGACGGTACGTCAGCGCACTATTCTCAGTCTCTGCCGCTGGCTCATTAATGCTCACCAACTGTTCATACGTCGCCAACGTGCCATGCATATCAAAATGCACGATGTGGTAATAGCCCTGCCCCTTCGCCTGAAACTGTTTTACAAACGCCTCATAGGTCCCAGGCCGCACAATATCCACACTCACCCGCAGCTGGCTCTGGCGAATCGCCTCTACCAAGGGCCGCGAAATCGTCCGATATCCCACATCACTCTCTTCATCAGGCCGCGCGATCACCACCAACAGGTTAACCACCGGCGACGCATTCACCTGCGCACTCGCCACCTGGCGCATCTTCCGCACCATCACACCATCCACCGCCAGCGGTCGCGCGTCCCCTTCCGAGTCACGCAACGCCTCCCAGTGCAACGCCTGAAACGCCGGAGACTCTCCCTCTATTTCTATGGTCACCTCGCTCAGCCGACCCTTCAGCCGGTCATAAGCCCCATAGGCCTTGCGATCGGCAAACACCTGATCGAACAGTTTTTCACCATAGCTGCGAATACTCTCCTGCGCCCTTGCCGCCTTCACCGTGTCTAAAAAAGGACGCCGCAACCAGCGCTCAAAATACCACTCCAATTCCTGTTCTTCTGTCACCGAAAACGGATCGGTAATCGTGACCCCGTAGCGTCCACCACCATCAAAACTCAGCTCCGCCTCAAAGCTCGACTGCGACTCACTCTCTAACTGACGCAGTTCACGAATAGTAATTGTTGGCATAGTTCACGAAAATGGGGGCAATGACGAAAATAGGGGCAATTTAGGCAGCTACTCCTCACAAAAGCAGCTGAATTGCCCCCATCCTGGCACAAGCAAATTTGATATGTCGCTAAGTGTTGCGTAGCCTTTACCGAACGCAGGATTATTCTTAGCTGCGAGTGCTAGCCTAGGGAGGTATTTTTTAAATGAAGCCATCCGTGCTTCATCGGCAGACCCATCGCCATACCTTCCCATGAGTAAAATTGTCGTCGGTTTATCAGGGGGCGTAGACAGCTCCGTCACCGCAGCCATCCTCCATAACCAAGGCCATGAAGTCATTGGCCTCACCCTTTGGCTGATGAAAGGCAAAGGGCAATGCTGCTCCGAAGGGATGACCGACGCTGCCCAACTATGCGAAGAACTCGGCATTCAATACGAAGTGGTAGACTCCCGCGACGTCTTTGAAAAGCACATCATTAACTACGTCGTCGATGGCTACGCCCAAGGCATCACTCCATTGCCCTGCTCGCAATGTAATAGCACCGTAAAGTTTGGCCCCATGCTCAGCTACGCCACCAAGGAAATGGGCGCAGACTACATCGCCACCGGTCACTACGCCCGCATTACCCACAATGAGGACACCGGACGCTACGAACTGCGCCGCGCGATCGATCGCAATAAGGACCAGTCCTACTTCCTATACGACCTGAGTCAAGAGCAGCTGGCTGCCACCAAGTTTCCCCTGGGTGAAACGACCAAGCCTGAAACCCGCAAAATCGCGGCTGAGCTTGGGTTGCACACTGCGGCAAAACCCGAGAGCCAAGATCTGTGCCTAGTAGAGCAGCACGGCTCCATGAAAACTTTTTTAGAAAAGTATCTAGCGCCCAAACCCGGCGACATCGTTGACACAGAAGGCAAAATTAGAGGCCAACACGAAGGCATCCATAATTACACCATTGGCCAACGGAAAGGTTTAGGCATTGCCGCCCCCAATCCACTGTATGTGGTGAGCTTGGATGTGGGTCGCAATCAGGTCGTGGTTGGTGAGCGCGATAGTGTCACCAACTCAGATTGCAGTGTTCATCGGGTGAATTGGGTCTCTATTAGCCCGCCAGCAGGGCCGATTCAGGCAGAGGTACAAATTCGCTATCGCGCCCGAGCAGTGCCCGCCACCATCGTACCGGTGTCAGGATCATCAGGATCGTCACCATCAGAACAGGATGAGGCACATCCGGGAAATCGCGTAAAAATAATTTTTGATGAACCTCAATTTGGAGTAACGCCCGGACAAGCCGCCGTCTGGTACGAAGGTAGTGGACGGGTGCTTGGTGGCGGTATTATTGAGCCCGTGAGCTCTTCTGTCTAAAATTCGGCCAAACAGGCATATTTTTAGGCAGGTAACGATTAGACGCCCCCTCTTACCAAGACACAGAACGCTAGCGCCTACATCGCTAGCGCCTAAAGAGACGCAGAAAAATTAGAGACACACTAAGAACGAGGATACTATCTTGAGTGCAGCAACAGATGGGATTGCGCCCCACGGCGGAACCCTAATCAATCGCTTGGCTAGCGCCGAGCAAAAGAAAGAATTTGAAAGCAAGGCCGACCACCTTCCCCGCGTCACCCTAGACAAGCGGGCCGCGTCAGATCTCGTCATGATCGCCATCGGTGGCTTCAGCCCTATCACGGGCTTCATGGGCAAAGCCGACTACGAGCCTGTCGTGACTGATATGCGCCTAGCCAGCGGTGTGCCCTGGTCAGTGCCAGTCACCCTGTCTGTCACCGAAGCAGTGGCTGAGCCGTTGACCATTGGCGGGCTGGTTCGCCTCGATGACGAAACCGGTCGCTTCATCGGTGTCCTTGAGCTAAGCGAAAAGTACACCTACGACAAGAAAAAGGAAGCGATTAACGTTTACCGTACGGACGAAGACGCGCACCCCGGTGTGAAAGTCGTGTACGACCAAGGCCCCATTAACCTGGCAGGCGATGTTTGGCTGCTAGAGCGCGACGCGCATCCCCTCTTCCCTAGCTACCAAATTGACCCCGCCGAATCCCGTAAGCAATTCCTTGAGCGTGGCTGGAAAACCGTTGTTGGCTTCCAAACCCGCAATCCCATTCACCGGGCCCACGAGTACATTCAAAAGTGTGCGCTCGAAACCGTAGATGGCCTCTTTTTGCACCCCTTGGTGGGCGCGACTAAGAGCGACGACATCCCGGCTGATGTGCGGATGCGCTGCTACGAAATCATGATGGATAACTACTTCCCTCAGGACCGGGTGATCCTAGCGATTAACCCTTCTGCCATGCGCTATGCAGGCCCTCGGGAAGCCATTTTCCACGCCTTGATTCGTAAAAACTACGGCTGCACCCACTTCATCGTGGGCCGCGACCACGCAGGCGTCGGCGACTACTACGGCACCTACGATGCCCAGGCCATCTTTGATGAGTTTGAGCCCGGCGAACTTGGCATCACGCCCATGAAGTTTGAGCATGCATTTTACTGCACTCGCACAACCACCATGGCCACCACCAAAACGAGTCCTGCCACGCCTGAAGAGCGGATTCACCTATCGGGGACCAAAGTTCGCGCCCTGTTGCGTGAAGGCAAGCAGCCACCCCCAGAGTTCTCTCGCCCAGAAGTGGCCGCTGAACTCATTAAGGCGATGAAAGCGTAAGCCGACCTGTTTTCACGACCTGCTTCACTGACCTGTTTCACTTTGGAGTCCTAAAGTACCAGGACTCCAAAGTAAGGATTACAAAGTACGGGTATTGCAGTACGGGTATTGCGACTGAACCGGTTATCACGACTAAACATTGACGAAAACAGTTCACACAAACTGTCCAAACGTTATGTAAAGTAAACGTACGACAGTCTGCTGACGATGGTCGGCAGGCTGTTCTTTACTAAAATGACGACGTTTACATTGCGACAAAGGGTGGGATTCCATGGGTTCGAACCGGCGATTTAGCCGACGCTCGTTTTTAACACAAACTGGCGCAGTGTTTGCAGCCTTGGGTCTTACCGAGCTAGCGGCAGGTTCCGGAATTTTGCCCCAGGCCAAAGCCTACTCTGAGGCATTGGCCCAGTCCACTGGGCGCAAGTTAGCCCTCCTAATCGGCATTGATACGTATCCCAAGGGCACCATTTCGCCCGACGATACGACACAGCTAGCAGGCGCGGCCACTGATGTGGCCCTGCAAAAAGAATTACTCATCCATCGGTTTGGCTTTTTACCAGGTGATATCATTTGCCTGACCAATGAAGAGGCCACCCGCGACGGCATTTATCAGGCGCTGGTCACACACCTGTGTAACCAGGCTGGCGCAAAAGATACGGTTGTTTTTCACTTTAGTGGCTACGGCGCTCAGATCCGGGTGGCTGACTTGGTCGGCGGCCAGGCAACCCAGCGATCGCTCGTACCCTACGACGGGGTCTTACCCACCGAAGAGCGCCCAATCCTCAATGACATTTTTGAAACTGAGCTGAAAACCCTATTGGGCCAGGTGAAGGCCAAAAATATCACCACCGTTTTAGATGCGGGATTTGTCGATATTACGGTGCCCCTCTCAGGTGGCTTGCGATCGCGCACCCGGCCCGTCATTGCCACTGGCCAGCCCCCAGCCCCCTTCCCCCGCCTAGCCACACAAAAAATTGCCAGAGAAGTGGCCCCTTTTCCCGGCATTCTCCTACGCGGTGCAGACACAGACGATGTTGTTTTAGAACGGCAGTGGGACCAGTTCAACGCGGGGGCCTTTACCTATGTGCTCACCCAGTATTTATGGAGCGCGCCTGCACCGGTCAGTGTGGTGCAAGCCATTGGGCGATCGCAAGAAACCCTCTTGCGCTGGGGCGGGAGCAACCAACAACCCACCCTCAGCGGTCGCCGGAAGCAAGATGTTACTAAACCCGCCAAGAGCACGCCCATCTACGACACCCCTCTGATAGATACCACCCGCGCCGAAGGGGTGATCACAGAGGTTAGTCCGGATGGTCAAAAAGCAACGCTTTGGCTGGGCGGGATTCCGCCTCGGGTCTTGGAGTATTTAGCCGACCCGGCGATTATGACCTGTGCAGGCAGGCGCTTACAGGTGCGATCGCGCACCGGACTTAAGGCCGAGGCCCGCCTAGTGGAATCGGCTGGCAACAACGGTGCCCCACTCCAGACAGGGCAGTCCATTTTTGAAGGCATCCGCGTTCTCCCCAAGAGCATTGACTTGGTCGTCGCCCTCGACAGCACCCTAGAGCGCATTGAACGTGTGGATGCCACCAGTGCCCTATCGGCCCTGAGCTTTGTCAGCTCTACCTCTGATACCGAGCTTCCCGCTGACTGCCTCCTCGCAAAACCCCTGAACGCACAACCCCTTAATGACGGTGCAGAAACGCTCACAGCCAGTCTTAACCCCATCCAGTTCTTTCAAACACAGGCCCAAACACCAGAAAACCCTAATGACCTGGCCGGCAGGTATGGGTATGGGTTGTTTTCTTTGACGCGATCGCCCATCCCCGGCACCCTTGCTGCCCAGGAAGAAGCCATCAAGCCTGCCATCAATCGCCTCACCGCCAAGTTGCAAGCACTACTGGCACTCAAAATGCTGCGTCTGAGCGAAAACCGGGCCTCTTCTCAGCTCCCTGTTCGCATCAGCGTGGAAATGACCAGCCCCCAAGAACAAACATTGCTCAGCCGCCAAACCTTCCAAATGGGGACCCAAGCTACCGCCACAACCAAATCAGGCAACCCCCTCAACCGAGAAGGCTTTTCTCCCGAAATACCCGTCGGCAGTCGAATCCGCTATCAGTTGTTTAACGAAGGCAGCCTTCCCCTTTACTACACACTCATCAACGTGGACCCCAGGGAGCGACTTTCCGCATTTTGCCCAGCGATAGATGCAGTCATGCCCACAGCAGAGGCAGACGCCACAGACAAAGCATCCACCGCAACAACAACAACATCGGCAGAACCCGTGCCAGGGAGAATCGAACCAGGCAGTTCTGTCACCGTTCCTGGGGCCGACCAAGACTGGTCGGTAGAGCCTCCTACAGGCCCTGTTGAAACCTACGTGGTGTGCAGTACTCGCCCCCTCACCAACACCTTAAACACCCTCACAGCTGCCGCGGCTAATAGCGGCGGACAGCGCATCAGTCCCCTTCCTGAACCACTGACTGTTGTCCAAGCACTCCTCTCCGACATTAGCCAAAACGACAATACGGATGCCTACACGCTCAATATCGCAGAATGGGCCACGCTAAATTTCACCTACCAAGCCATTTAGCCCTAGCAAACTGTCAAGTTCTTTAGTACAACGCGTACAAGATCGGACCCATGCCAGCGCATCCTTGAGATTGTGACTGAGTTTGTAGCTTAAGCTCTATTCAATAATGCTTCAGTCATAACGCCTCACCATTATTCCTGAGGCGGCATTATTCTGAAGCAACAACAGCTTCTTGTTTACCAGTTTTTTCTTCAGGCATCTCCTCTTCAGGGACCACCTCTTCAGCAACAGCTTCAACCACAGCTTCTGGCTCTGGTTCTGGCTTCGCTTCTTTCACCTTGAAGGTAAGCCCATTGGCCTTACTCATACCAATTTTTAAGATGCTGCCCTCTGTGAAGGTATTTTCTAAAATGAGCGTAGCAATCGGATTTTCGAGTTCTCGCTGAATCGCGCGCTTTAATGGACGAGCACCATAGGTTGGGTCGTAGCCCTGGTCAGCCACAAAATCCACAGCCGTTTCTGACATTTCCAAGGTAATTTTTTGATCGGCCAACAGACGGAAAATGCGTTTGAGCTGGATGGTGACGATTTTGCGTAGCTCTTTTTTGCTCAGGGCATGGAAGAGAATCGTATCGTCGATGCGGTTAAGGAATTCGGGGCGGAAGTGCGATCGCAAAGCTCCCAACACCAAACCTTCCATCTCGTCATACTTAGAATCGTCCCCTGATACTTCTAAGATATGCTCACTACCGATATTGCTGGTCATCACAATCACGGTATTCCGAAAGTCCACTGTGCGACCTTGCGAATCCGTAATGCGCCCATCATCCAACACCTGCAACAGAATGTTGAACACATCCGCATGGGCTTTTTCAACTTCATCGAGTAGTACAACAGAATAGGGACGACGACGCACCGATTCAGAAAGCTGCCCGCCTTCCTCATAACCCACATACCCCGGAGGAGCCCCCACCAAGCGAGAAACCGAGTTCTTCTCCATATACTCGGACATATCCAAGCGAATCAGCGCCTCTTCGGTATCGAACAAAAAGGCCGCCAGCGCCCGAGCCAGCTCCGTTTTACCCACACCCGTTGGCCCCATAAAGAGGAACGAGCCAATGGGCCGACCCGGATCTTTCATCCCGGCCCGTGCGCGACGAATCGCGGCAGATACCGCCGTCACCGCTTCAGATTGGCCAATCACCTGCTCGTGCAAATGGCTCTCTAACTGCAACAGCTTTTGCCGTTCAGACTCCATCAGCCGGTTCACCGGAATTCCTGTCCAGCGAGCCACAATCTCCGCGATATCTGCCTCGCTCACCTGCTCTCTGAGCATGGTGAGCCCCTGGGCCTGCATCTCTTGCAGCTTGGCATCGTGCTCATCTAGCTCTTGATGAATCGCCTCCAAACGGCCATGCTTTAGCTTAGATGCCAGTTCCAAATCATCTTCACGCTCAGCCTGATTCATCCGCAGGCGAGTGCGTTCCTCATCTTCTTTAAGTTCACTAATGGCCGTAAGCGTTTCTTTCTCAAGATGCCACTGTTCGTCCAGTTTCTTCTGTTCTTTAGAAAGTTGTTTAATCTCTTTTTTTATCCCAGCCAATCGCTGACGAGAGGTCCTATTTGCAGAGCCCGCCTCTTCTTCACTCTCTAGCGAGTACTTCTCCATCTCTAGCTGCTTAAGGCGCCGCTCAATATTCTCCAGCTCTTCAGGCTTGGAGTCTATCTCCATTTTCAGCTTGGCAGCCGCTTCGTCAATGAGGTCAATCGCCTTATCCGGCAAAAATCTGTCGCTAATGTAGCGATCCGAGAGTGCCGCCGCTGCCACCAGCGCTGAATCTAAAATCGTCACCCCGTGGTGCACTTCATAGCGCTCCTTAAGCCCGCGTAAAATCGACACCGCATCTTCTACGCTGGGCTGAGACACATACACCTGCTGAAAACGCCGCTCCAACGCGGTGTCTTTTTCAATGTGCTTACGGTACTCATCAATGGTGCTTGCCCCAATACAGCGCAAGCCGCCCCTTGCCAGCACCGGCTTGAGGATATTGCCCGCATCCACATTATTTTGGCCCGCGCCAGCGCCCACCACCGTGTGCAGCTCATCAATAAAGAGCACAACTTGGCCGTTTGAATCCGTCACCTCTTTGAGCACCGTGCGCAGACGCTCTTCAAACTGACCGCGATACTTAGCACCGGCAATCAAGCTACCCACATCCAAAGAAATCAGCGTGCGGTTTTTCAAAGATTCAGGCACGTCGCCACTAATCATGCGCTGGGCTAGGGCTTCCGCGATCGCCGTTTTACCTACCCCAGGCTCACCAATCAGCACCGGATTATTCTTCGTGCGCCGCGAGAGCACATGGATCACCCGGCGAATTTCCTCATCTCGGCCAATCACCGGATCGAGCTGGCCATCCTGAGCCTCTGCGGTGAGGTCACGGCCATACTGGTTCAGCGCCGGATACTCCTCATCCGAATCGCCAGCAGGCAAACCAGCGGGCAAGCCATCAGCGGCACCACCCCCCGCATCGACAGAACCACGCCCTGAACCACTCCCAGCGGCTTTTTTGGCTTCCCCGGCCCGCAGCGCCTTAATCGCCGCCATCATTTGGGAGGTATCCACATCAAACCCGCGCAATAGCCGCCGTCCAATGCGCTCATCTTCCACAAAGCCAACCAGCAAATGCTCCAGGGAAATCAGCTCATCTTGCAAATTCAATCTGGCCCCATCGGCGGCATCTAGCATCCGCTCCAGGCTTTGGCCCATGTACAAATTTTTATCGACCGCTACCCGCACCCGTGCCTGCCGCTTGGCAAACACCTCTAGCTCCTGCAAAATTTGCTCAGGTGCCAGGCCCGCTTTGGCCAAAATCTTATTCGCTCGTCCCGCCTGCTCTAGAGCCGCAAGGGTGACGTGCTCAACCTCCAAGTACTGCTGCCGAAACCGGCGAGCCACATCTTGGGCTTCAAAAATGGCATCCCAGGCCTTGGGGGAGAACTTATCAGGATCGGTTGGCTGCATATAAGAATAAGGGCTGTGGGCACAAGGTTGGTGCAGCTTCTTAGTATAGCAATGGACGGGAAATTGCTGTGTTTTGGGCAGTAGTCGCCGCTCGTTTCATGGGATATGGGCTGCGCTGGTAAAGGACATCAAAAATCAGATGAATTCGCCAAGTGTGCCGTTATTGTTGTCTACATTTAGCCGTTTCGTAGGGAGGCGAAATCTGGAAGGTATTTTCAGAAACAATGTCAAGCAGCTTTTGGGCTTTTTTTGAGGTTACTAGCAGCTAGCTTTTTGGCATCTTTTTGAGCTTGTTTTGTTTTCTCCTATGACGTTGTGCTCGACTGTGCCCACAACATTCATGAAGCTTGGGCTAGACGACGGATAGAAAAAATGTCGCTAGATTGTAGAGCAGCAATGCTTGATGCAGGTACAGTAATGACAGAAACGGTATCGCCCAGCGCATTAAAGACTTCTAAAATTGCGCCGTCTTCACCGCCTTCGGGATGGGGCACGTAGTCAATTAAGGTGGCGATGTCGCCTTTGTGTAGGGTGTGATCAGGAAAATCGCGATTAAGAGCAATTTCTTGATAAAGCGCTAATTTCATCAGGCGACCTCCTTATAAAAACTACTTTCTGGGTACTAGCGTAACAAATTGGAACTGCTTATCTATTTTACGCCTTAGCCAAATAGTCACAACATCGAGCTTGATACTGTTTGGGCCTTCTAATTGACCGATTGCTTGGTAAAACGTGCCGTATTCGTCTGTGCGCTCTTCAATAGCTTCGCTAACAAGAATGAGTTGACGTAGAGCATTTTCTAAAGATTCGTGGTTATTTAGGGTGAAACCGGCTTGGGCTAGAAACTTGGATTTGTCGTTGCGTGTACGCTCAACCAGTAAATAGCGGGTTAGCTTGGCGACTGGAATGATGGCATTGCTGGGGATTTTCATCGCGCTGCTATGATTCGTCGTTGTGATCGACTGCGCCCATGAGTTTTAGGGCGGTGCGTTGGCCGGGGGTGAGGCCGATGGTATTAGTGATGTTGAGTCCGGCGCAGGTGCGATCATCTATCACGCGTAGGCATTCACCTGTGTTCACATCCCAAATGCAAATGGTTTCGTCAGCACTACCAGAAGCTAGAGTATTGCCATCCGGACTAAATGCTACTGTTCCAACTAAATTTGAATGTTTAGTTAGGGTTTTCAAGCAATTGCCCTTAGATGTGTCCCATATTTTGACAGTGTGATCAACACTTCCGGAAGCAAGGGTATTGCCATCTATACTAAACGCCACTGACAAAACCCAATCTGAGTGTCCTTCTAGAGTAAAAATACAAGAACCCGTAACGGTATCCCAAATTTTTATTGTTCGGTCAGCACTACCAGAAGCCAGAGTATTACCATCCGGACTAAATGCCACTGCTCTGACTAAATATGAATGTTCTGAGAAGGTTTTCAAGCAGTCGCCCTTAGACAGGTTCCATAATCTTACTGTTCCATCATCACTACCAGAAGCTAGGATATTGCCATCCACACTAAACGCTACTGATACAACCCAATCTGTATGGCCCTCTAGGGTCTTTACACATTAGACTTTATCGGAAATAGTACGGGTGCTCACGCAAGTGGTCCTACTTTTGCGATTCTGAGGAATTAAGCAGCTACCGCTATTGGCCTAGCAGCCTGTTGCCGATAGCTGACCC
>JBCDAG010000237.1:0-11567 GCA_039186165.1 Cyanobacteria bacterium P01_F01_bin.53 | reverse complement strand
GTAGGTAATCGCTTCTAAAATTTCTGGAACACCAATGCCCTCTTTAGCTGAAGCCAGAATGGCATGGCTACAGTCAAGGCCCACCACTTCTTCAATTTCGGCCTTGACACGCTCAGGATCAGCACCCGGCAGGTCTACCTTATTCAAGACGGGAATGATTTCCAGATCATTCTCAATCGCTAGATACACATTTGCGAGGGTCTGAGCTTCCACACCTTGGGACGCATCCACCACCAATAAGGCGCCTTCACAAGCTGCGAGGGATCTGGAAACTTCATAGGTAAAGTCCACGTGGCCTGGCGTATCGATCAGGTTAAGCACGTAGTCTTCGCCATCATTGGCAGCGTAGTTCATGCGAGCAGCTTGCAGCTTGATGGTGATGCCACGCTCGCGCTCAATGTCCATGGAGTCCAAGAACTGGGCTTTCATGTCACGATCACTCACCGTGCCCGTCACCTGAAGCAGCCGGTCAGCCAGCGTAGACTTACCATGGTCAATGTGCGCAATGATAGAAAAATTTCGCAGACGTGAAACGGGGACATCGGTCATGAAGAGGCCGCTAAAACAATGAAGAGAATCTGAACTTATGTTCCATCCTATGGTAATACCTGGCTGTTGAGATAGCGCCTATCAAACAGTCGATTGTTGGCTATTCACCTAGTGTGGGCTTTCTAAATTTAAGCAAGTCATGTTCACAGGTCCGGTCATCCGACCGATTGCTTCTACTGACTATGTGGGTCAATAAGCGCTAATCTTGATGAGGTGTGCATGTTACCTCATCTAGAAATTACTAAATAGCTATTGATAACAACGCTAAGGGTGCAATGTGCCCTGCGTACTCCGGTAAGTGCGGATCTCGTGAACTGCACTTTAGAATCACGGTAGAGTCATCAACCTAAACTATTATTTTTGGGTAGAACTGATTCACCCAATGTCCATCACCGCAAGTTCAACCCGCTTCGCAACGGCCTAGCCTATAGAAGCCTTGACTTGGGTTATAAAACGGCTAGGTAATACAGTCTTGTCTTAAGGTGCATTCATCAGCTCAACCAATTACGCTGATGCATACCCATAAGGCCAAAATAAGGTCAAAACGCTAACCTGACACACTGACGTCACCTTGCAATACCGCAATGACCTAATATTTCACTTAGGTCTAGATTCTGCCAAACCGGACATATTTTAAGCCTTTAATCTTGAAGCGATGCCTCGGTCTGTCCGTCCATTTTCGCCTACTGAACCGACCTCGGTGCCGAATGCAGAGCAAACGGCACCAGTGATAAGTGGTGCCCATACAAAAAATACCAGTTCAGAAAATGCCGGTTCAGAAAATACCGGTTCAGAAAATACCAGTTCAAGAAGCCCCGCTAACGTAGCTGTAGGCATAGACGACACCAACACCTCTGCCGATGTACTGGTGATCACCCATACTCACGAGGGGCAGATCCTTTCGCTGCATTGGCCCCAAGCTGAAGACTGCCAAAACTGCCAAGAACTCATCGGCCAGTCTGTCGAGTTGCTATTTGGTCCAGTCGCCCTAAAACCTTACATGCAGAGGGTTAAAAAGGTTCTAGACACACAACAGCCTGAAGAATTTAAGTGTGTAGTGCGTTGCGGTCACAAACCCGTCAGCTTTGAGTTTTTGCTCAGTCCACTGCCTCTGGAAAAAGTCCCTCCAGGCCGGTTTCCAGGACAAACTCAAGCACTAGAGCCAAGTCAACCTCAAGCAACTGAACAACCGACTAAGGACCTAAATCAACCGGAAGCGATCACACAAGACACCCCTATGGCTATGCCAGGGCCTGCGACTGCTGTGGTCGGCGTGGGTCGACGCATCGTGCCTGAAGTATCCAAGCTCTCAGAAGTTAGGCTCGCCCATAGCAACGGCGCAGGTGAAGGCAGCTACTACGCACTGCTGTCCAATGTAGCCTCTAATATCCGCAAGACCCTGGATATGCAGACCATTTGGCAACAGACGGTCAACGGCTTAGGAAATATGCTGGGTCTGGAGCGATGCCTTGTATGCGACTATTCCAAGGTGATGCAAACGGTCACCGTTGTAGCTGAATACTATCAACCAGCCCTCCATCCCTGCTTGGGAAGGACCTTTGATTTAGCGCTAAAGCCTGATTTCTTAGACACACTTCAAACGCTAGAACCTGTTATTTCTGATTTTGAGCGTGGCTCAGACAACGAAAAACCCTATACTGTGCTGACCGTTGCAACCTGCTATCAAAATGAACCCAACAGCATTTTGGTATTACAACAGCCGCCCTATCGCCCTTGGCAACCGTTTGAAATTGAATTGGTTCAAGAATTAACGGATCAAGTTGGAACGGCCATTGCCCATGCCAAGCTCTTTAGTGAAAGTGAAACCATCAGCCAAGAGCTCAGGGTAAAGTCACAGGCACTTAGACAATCTAACAACGAGCTAGTACGCAAACACGACGAGCTAGAAGAAGCCAAACGACAGGCAGAAGAAGCCTCTAGGCTGAAAAGTGACTTTTTGGCCAATACGTCCCACGAGCTGAGAACCCCTCTCAATGGCATGATTGGCTTCTTACGGCTCGTACTCGACGACATGGCTGATGACGAAGAAGAGCAACTCGAATTTATTCAGGAGTCCCATAAGTCAGCCCTTCACCTGCTCAATTTGATTAATGACGTTCTCGATATTGCCAAAATTGAAGCTGGCAAGATGGATCTCGACATGCGGGAAGTCAACCTTAAAGAATTGCTTTCTGAGATTGAAAATTCTCAGCGGACCCATATCGAGCGCAGCGGCCTGAGCTTTGACATCATGCTGCCTGCGACCCTAGATGAGATCAAGATCTACGGCAATTATCAACGGATTAAGCAGGTATTACTCAATCTGGTCGGCAACGCCAATAAGTTCACCCATGAGGGTGGCATTACTATTAGCGCGGAGATTAAGCCTCAGCCCTTCGAATTTGATAACCAGACGTGGCCTGGTCTCGTGAAGTTCAGCGTAGCTGATACGGGTATTGGAGTGTCCTTAGAAAAGCAGGATCGTCTCTTCCAGACCTTTTCACAAGTGGATAGCACCCGCACCAGACAGTACGAAGGCACGGGGCTTGGATTGGCAATTTCTCAACGGTTGATTGAGGCGATGGGCGGTAAGGTGCAGTTCATTAGCATGGGGGAAGGATTGGGCTCAACGGTCACCTTCACCACTATTTTGTATCAAGAGCCTGTTATGGAGTTGGGAGCAAGCTGACTTCAGGCTGCAACAAAGCCCAATCAAACACACACTAATCGGGCAAGTCTAAATCAGGGACAAATTGCGATCGCACTGTACTAGTGACCTGCAGTTGGGCTGCAAGGGCTTCCCAATCTTCGGATTCTAGCTGCCCAATAGTAGCTGTGATTGCTTCCCGATAACGCTTCAGTGATCGCAGCACCTCATCACGGTTATACTGCGCCATCATTAGCCCCAGTTCAGAATTACCGCCTCCGACCCGACTGGTATCGCGAAAGCCAGAGCTAGCAAGCTGCTGAGCGAGCTTGAGTACATCCCCCTCAGGCTCTTGCATGGCAGCATAAATCAAATTAGAGCTAACCATCACGGGAAGGTGAGAAATCCAGGCCACGGCGCGATCATGGGCTTCAGGGGTGCAGTGATAAAGCTGGGATCCTAGTTGAGTGGCCAACTGTTCAACCAGCGCGATCGCCTCAGCATCAGTGTTAGCCAACGGCGTAATCACATAGGGGCGTTGTTGAAAAATACCTGGTTCAGCGGCACACAGACCGGCCTCACTTTTCCCACTCATGGGATGACCACCGACAAATCGAGGCCAGTACTGGCTGGACTCAGACACAATGGCCGCCTTCACCGACCCGACCTCAGTAATCACGGTGGAGGGCTTGAGAACATTCGCCAACGCTTCCACCATGGGCACAATAGTGGCAATGGGCGTGCAAATAATGACCACATCGCAGGGCTCTAGGAGACCTAGCTCCGTGCTGGCAAAGTCAACAATGTGACGTCTCAGGGCCGCAGCACAGGTCTCTGAACGCCTGGCAATGCCGTAGACCTGATGCCCCAACGCCTTAAAATCCAATCCCAAGCACCCTCCAATCAGCCCCAGCCCAACAATTCCGATATTCATTGCAGTTTGTCTACATCCTCTATTTTTCTTATGCATTGCTTCTAGAGTTTGAGCACCTAGCAAAGCCTCATTATCTAAGAGCAGCTTTTCAGCGCCTTCTACAAGTATCTTAAAGAGGCGTATACAGCCTCTCTGCTTAGGTTTTCAGACTTCTTGCAGCCAGTGAACGCATTCATTTTTTCTTCAGGTCCTACTTAAGGGATGTGTCACAATGAAAGCCGTCTGCTCGGTATCAATGACTCTCAACGACAGCCGTTTTTGCCGGTTTTCGGCCTAGCCAGCATCCTGGCTCCCACACCCAGCCAACATTCTGCACTGCCTGTGATTGAAACAGAAGTCCACCAGCGCCTGCGGGCCTATTTACGAGAGCAGGGACACACCCAATGGCCCCATCATTTAACGATGGCCCGCTTGGTGGCAAGGGCATTGCGAGTTGGCCGAAATGCCCTGATGCAGACCGACAGCCTAGCAGCTTACCAAGGGAATCATCGCCTCAGCTATCTGATGCCCGCCCTCTTGTGGCCAGAGCCTGCCATTCTTGCCTTGCCTGAGGATTTAACAGAGACCGTTCTCCAGCAAGACATCCCCAATTTGCAGCAGGCGCTGCCGGTGGTAAAGCCAGTATTGACAGGTGATCGCTGGCCCAATGAGAGCTTTCGAGGGCTACTCGTCACGTCTACCCAGACATGGCTGCGCGATCGCCTAACAGGCGCCATCCAAACACCCCCGTCCCCCCCTTCAAACCATAAAAAGACTTCTGGGCAACGATCTTACCAGCCCCAAAGACGTTTCCCCGCAGGCATACCGACCCTAATAGATGGTGCAAGCGAACTAGAAAGATGGGCTCGAGAGCAGCTAAGCATCTCGATATCTGGGCAAGATTGGGAAGCGTTAATGCTGGCCTACCCCGGCCAACGTGAGTTCATCCGCGATATGCGAGTCCGCATTACCCACACCATTTTTCAGCATCCGGCCAACCCCTATGGCTGTCACCTCATTGACGCACCTGAATACGAGCTGCTGAGTGAGCTGTGCAAAACCTTAGAAGACTATGGCGACAACGACCTGTTTCCCAAGCATTGGAGTCAGTTCTGGCACCAACTCACAACCACAGAGCGATTAGCCTGGAGCCACCTCGACCGCCAATTCGGCAGCTTGAGCTTATATTGTGGTCCAACGGATATTCAAGAATATCTGGCACCGGTTTGGGCACAGCAGCCTATTGTCCTTATCGGAGCCGCCTTGGATGCAGACAGAAAGGCCAAACCCTATCGCGATCGCCTAGGCCTGGGCAAAATGACTTGCCTCCATTTTGGCCCCGATCGCCATAACGACCTCATTCAGCTATATCTACCCGATCGATTGCCCATGCCGAATACCAGCCAGTTCAAAGCGGCTGTGCTGGAAGAAATTCGCACTTTACTGAGTGCAAAAAATGCTGCGAGGCACCCAGCAACTCATCTAACAAAACATCCACCTGACCATCCCAACGGCAAAAAGGGCGCTAAGCAATCCAACCATCGCCCCCTAGGCCCTACGGTTATTTTGATTGGAGATGTTCCCCTCAAAGCGCAGCTGGCGGCCATTTTAGCAGCGGAGTTTGGTTCGCGAGTTCAAGTCGAAGAATCCCTTAGCCAACCAGACACAACGACCAAAACACACGCCGGCATTTTGGTTACAGGGTGGGAGTATTGGCGAAAGCATCAAAGCAAGTTTGAAACACCTAGCCTGCTCATTATCACCACGCTCCCTATTCCCTCACTCGAAAATCCCTTAGTTGCCGGTCGAGTCGCCACCTACAAAAGTCGCCGACAGGATTGGTTCAAGGCATACTTACTGCCCGAGGCACTTAGCGAGTTGCAACATGCCGTTGCTCCCGTGCGATCGCAGCAAGGCATTGTGGTATTGCTCGACAACCGAGTAAACCATCGCAGTTACGGCAGCGACATCCTCGAAGCACTCAGTCCAGCAGCTCGCAGCAGCTATTTTGACAAGGATTGGTTCAGCGATACAAACACGCCCAAAAGCAGATGAGCCATGATTTGGACAGCCTGCTCAAAATGAATAAGTTGAGAGACCTCCAGCGCTGGAGGTCAGCACAAAATTAGTTACAACAAAATTAGTTAAACAAATAATAATTTAAGAGCCCAACGCCAAAAGAGTCTCACTTAGGCCGTCTATCATACAAACACACTTATAAGCATTAAGAGTAAGCATTAAGAGCGCTCCGCTAAGGAGTGAAAGAGGAGTAGCGAAATGGGAGAAGCTAAACGTCGCCAGCAATCCATGGGTGAAAGCTACGGCAAGCCAGAACCTATTGTTAAAGGACTGCCCATTAGCAAAGACATGGCCTCCCAGTTCGTCAAATGGTCTTCTAGAGGTGCTTGGGCAGGCATTATTTTGATGATTTCGGCTTGGCTAACCATTCGTTTCATTGGCCCAGGCTTTGGCTGGTGGACCGTCGCCAATTAGAAACACGTGTTCTCAACACGCACACCCTACAATCCACACGCACAAAGATTAGTGCACTAATCCCTCAAGACGTTCAAGTACACTATTTTCTAAGCGGACATCAACGCATCGACCCTAAAACGGCTTTAGCTATAGCGTTCAGCAAACAGTCAACGCTATAGCTAAAGCCGTTTTCAATCAATCAGGGACAACCAAATCAACCAAAAGCCGCGTAAACTTTTATTACACTTTCGATCCCCAACCAACAATGCCGGTTAACAACCATTTTGGTGCGCTAGAACATAGGAACAGTAAACGCGCGCAATTTACATAAAGCAAACACTTATCAAAGGAAACAACCCTTCACAGTCAATCAAAATCGTAGTTGAGATCACCGTAAAAGGGCTGGCAATAAACTCTCTCAGTTAATCACGACAAGATTAACCAGCTCTTTCACCACGCGTTGTCCCTTCAACTCAGCCCATACAAAATCGACATTTCCCTCAATGCGGCCGTATCCGTAACTAGCTTTTCATCAGTAAAGCTAGGCGTTGATAAACCTCCCGTTTAGATCAATGCGTTCATCGCAATTGCAGACCAATAACGACCAGGGGCTCTGATACTGTCACTGATCACTAAGGCATGGTTGGTGGCAGCGTAAAATCTGTCACAGTGCATTAGGGCATCAAACATCAGGGAGTACTAGCTTGTATAGGATGAAATACCTAAAGCGAATGAGTTTGGGTGTGGAGCCGCAAAGGAAGCCGTAAAGACTTAGACAACTTAGATCAAGCGGATACATTCGTTACAGTTTGATAATTACTGAGCTGATAACTTCTAATCTGTTTGTTTTGTGAGTTAGTTTTCTAAGTCTCCTGGGTATGTTGCAGTATCCACCGACTCAAATTGTTATAAAAATTCATACTCCTCTAAGCCTTTGGAGGATCTATCGGCGAGCCCCTTTTGCCCCTGAAAAACATGGTTCAAGTTGTCCTATGGGCAACTTGTTAAGAAAAAATTAAGTAAATTATGTAAAATCGAAAGATGGTGTAGAGGAAAATTATGTTTGTCAGACTTGCAGACCAACACCGCCAGTTCGTTCAGGATCTGGTTTTGAACCTAAAGGCCCTAGCGGTCGTACTTGAGAAACGAGGATATTTGGCCTCCTGCTATACCTGCGGGGATGAGCTAAATAGTGCTTCCTTTATGGTGAGCCTGGGTGGCGATCACCTCATCCGTTTCTTGGTTTCTGATTACGGCATTACGTGGACTGAGATGCGCGATGACCGTGAACTCATGAAGCTAGAAGGTGCTGAAGCGATTAGTCAGCTCCAAGAACTTGCTAACTTGATTAAGTATCAGGTCAAGCCCGTTGAGTGCGAAGTCATCGGCTAGGATTTTTCTTTGCCGCAAATTAGGCCATAGCTCATCACATGTCAGGCCAGACAACGCACTACCTATACCTATTGGTAGGATCAGCCTCGTTATAGGCTGATGCCTCAGCAACCAAAGGGGACACCTGCATTCCATATCTTCTATTGCAACAGTCTCAAAAAACAGTTTAGGATAAGGCAGCCCCAATAGCTTCTCGTATTAGTCCCTTTCAAGCTGTTTTACCCTCAAGAACAAGACTTTTCTACGGCTCCTCCACACACACCGTATGAGCTTGGCCCTCAGGGTTCAAGCTTTTTCAGTAATTAAGCCTCAAAGCATCAGTCCTAGCGCCTTATGACGTCTCTGAGAGTTGACCCCAGAGACCTTAAAGACCGGCACATCACACTTGCACAAAACTCGCACACCAAACTCACAGTTCAGCAGAAATCTATTAATGATGGCTGGGTAATGCTGAGGAGTATGCCTACGGGTTCAAGAAAAGTCCTTACAGGTGAGGACCATCAATCTCGCTGAGGTCAGACTCTTGAAGTATTGACCTGACTTTTTGCTCTAGCTGTTGAGCAAAGTCATGGTGTTGGGTGAGGTACATCATGGTTTTATCTCGCCCCTGGGCAACATTGTCCCCCTCGTAGCTGTACCAGGCACCGCGCCTTGCAATGACACCGGTTTGCTCTGCAAGATCAACGATACAGCCCAAGGTAGAGATCCCTTGGCCAAACAAAATATCAAACTCTGCAATGCGGAAGGGCGGAGCAACCTTATTTTTTGCGACTTTCACTTTCACTCGAATCCCAAACTGATCGCTGCCCTTCTTAAGGGTTTGAATCCGACGGATATCAAGCCGCACGGAAGCATAGAATTTAAGTGCATTCCCGCCGGTGGTCGTTTCTGGAGAGCCATAGACGACACCAATTTTCTGTCGCAGCTGGTTTAGGAAAATAACTGTGCATCCTGACTTTCCTAAGTTTCCAGTAATTTTCCGTAGGGCTTGGCTCATCAATCGAGCTTGTAGGCCCATGTGAGAATCGCCCATTTCACCCTCAATTTCAGCGCGGGGTGTCAGGGCGGCCACTGAATCAATAACGACAATATCAACCGCTGAAGAACGCACGAGCTGGTCGGTGATTTCTAGAGCGGTCTCGCCATTGTCAGGTTGAGACACCAATAGACCATCGATATCAACGCCGATGGCAGCTGCATAAACGGGATCTAACGCGTGCTCTGCATCGATAAAAGCGGCAGTGCCCCCTTGAGCTTGAACGGCGGCGATCGCATGCAATGCCAAAGTCGTTTTCCCCGAGCTCTCAGGCCCGTAAATCTCAATCACACGCCCCTTTGGCAAACCACCACCCAACGCCATATCTAGGGGCAGGGCACCACTGGCAATCGTCTCGATTTTCATACGTTTGGCTTCGCCCAAGCGCATGATAGATCCTTGACCAAAGTTACGCTCAATTTGGGTGAGGACGTGCCCTAGAGCTTTTTGTCGCGCCTTATCGACTGGCGTGCTCTCAGCAAGTGACTGCTTGGATGACACAGCTTTTGTTTGCGCAGGTACTTTTTTAGATGATTGATCAGCGAACTTGTTTGGCGGTGTTTCTAGTAAAAACTGAGTCTGGGTGGATTTAGCCGTAGATTTAGGCATAGACCTCTGGACAAACCTCTTCAAAAAACGATGATCGATAAGGCCACATTATTGCGCCACACAATCGATTAAATACATACGTACTACTATCTAACCGATTTAGAGCCGCTCTGTCCAGAGAAGACTAAAACATTTTGACAAATGTTGTTAAAAATCATCCACACTATCTAAAGGTCACCACACTCACTGAAGAACCAAAACACTGCTCGACATAACTTGCATAAAGCTCAATTTGCACAAAGCTCACAATGATAGATCCATTGTCCGAACGACCCTCATTTGAACACGTTACTAACTCAACAGCCGAGTTGGCCATTGGAGTAGCGGGCCTAACGGATTATCTAAAGCTGCTATTGGAGGAAAATCCACAGCTACGAAAAATTTGGGTTGTTGGCGAAGTGTCTAGCGCCCGGAATCATCGGCAGGGCTGCTTTTTTACCTTGCAGGAGCCAGATGGTTCGGCAGCAGTCAATTGCGTGGTGTGGCGATCGCAACTTTCTCGACTAACGGCCTTGCCAGAAGTGGGCGAGCAGGTCACCGTCTTGGGCCAAATTCGGCTATATCCCAAACGGGGCTCGTATCAGCTCACGGTGTGGCAAGTCTTGCCCGCAGGAGAAGGATTACAGGTACTACGTTACAAGCAACTGCGATCGCGCCTAGCTGCCGAAGGCCTCTTCGATGTCGCTCGCAAACGTCCTCTTCCGGCCTATCCTCAAACCCTAGCTGTGGTCACCTCTCCTCAGGCTGCCGCTTGGGGAGATATTCAGCGCACCCTACTACAGCACAATCCCAGTATTCGAATTTTGCTCTCACCTGCGACGGTACAGGGACAACAAGCCCCTGCATCCATTGCCAAGGCGATCGCACGAGTTACCCAAGATGGTCGAGCAGATGTGCTGCTACTAGCCCGTGGTGGCGGTGCCAGCGAAGATTTGGCTTGCTTTGATGATGAACGGGTTGTGGTGGCGATCGCTCAATCCCCCATCCCTGTAATTACAGGCATTGGCCACGAGCGGGATGAGTCCCTCTCGGACTTGGTTGCCGATGTGTGTGCCCACACGCCCACCGCTGCCGCTGAGCAAGTTGTCCCGAGCCTGGAGGCTTTATATGGTGGGCAGGTTCAGTATTTACAGCGCATGGGCCAAGTGGTGTCACGACGACTGCAACAGGCCCAGCAAGAAGTACAGCAGCTCCAAACTCGACTACAGCGATTGCGGCTAGATCGTCAGCTGGATCAGCAGCAAAAAGATATTGAGTGGCAGCGGCAAAGACTCATTACTAGCCTTAAGCAGCGATTACAGCTGGCCCAACACCAGCATCAACTCTTAGGTGAGAAACTGGCGACGTTAGATCCAGAAGCGGTACTACAGCGGGGGTATGCAGTGGTGAAAACAGAAGGTGCGATCGCAACATCGGTAACGGCCTTACCGACGGGTACTAACGTGGCAATTGAGTTAAGCGATGGACAAGTGAAGGCAACGGTGACTGAGGTAATCGAGGGTTAGGATAGATAAAGTCTCCCTCTCCCTCATCTCCCAATGCCTCGAAAGAAAAAGCCCCCCGAACTCCCCGATGATTGGAGCTACGAAGATACGATCTCTAAGATCGAAGACATCACCGCACAGCTAGAAACAGGTGAGCTGCCTTTGGCCGATGTTTTTGAGCAATTTGCTAAAGCCGTTAGCTCCCTACAGCAGTGCGACCAATTCTTACAGGCTAAACAAACCCAGGCATCACTCCTAATCGAAACCCTCGTCGGTGAAGACGAGGGTTAATCACAGCCTGAGAATGTAAAACCTAAAAAATAACGCGATGTGCAACTAAATTGAAGCTAGAAAAATCTCATCGGATAATGCAGAGGCAACCGTCAAGCAGCCCTAGCCCGATGAGATTATGTTTGATATTGGAGAGTTTATCATTGCGGTCTATCTGCAGATTGAAGACCG